>QWHO01000176.1 GCA_021404945.1 bacterium CPR1 | reverse complement strand
TCGGGGAGCGAGATAGATGGTGAAGCCCAGATCCTCACCGCCAGTGGGCGGGTGCGCCACCAGGAGGATTTTGGCCGGGGAAATGTCGGCTGAGATTTCCCCGGAGCTGACGCGGCAGGGGTCAGCGGCGGAACCGTTTCGAGTGACTTAAGCACACGGGCTTTTAAGGCGTCAGGCAGTTGCAGCGGCGAGGCCAGGGCTACGGCCTGCGGCAGAGCATTGACCATCTCGACGTATTCAAGCGCGAGAAGCACCAGGATGGGCAGGGTCCGAAAGCCGTGAGTCAGATCGACGTAGAGGTCCGCCTTCTCCGGCACAAGCCTGGCTACCAGGTCGAAAATCTGCCAGAACTCTTCGAGCTTCTCGCCTCGCGGGATGTCCTCCGTCGTTGCCTCTATCTCGAAGCGTTTCAACTCGTTCGCAAGCCCCGACAGGCGCACCGAGCCGCCTGATGAAGGGATGGAGTGATCGAAGTCTTCCCAGTTCCTGGTTCTTGCCTGCTCCGTCACCAGGATGTAGGCGGCGCTGAGGTGAACCCCTTTGGCCTTCAGTGCCGAGAGTCGAGCTGCCTGGACAAAACGTGTCGGCTCGGCCTGAGCTTCCAATGGGTCAATGGGCGCATAGGTCAATTCGCGGTATGGGCTTGTTCCAAGACATGAGATGAAGACCGCCGGCCTCTCGATGGATTCTGTGCTTAACTGCATTGCGTTTCCTCCTCGCCTGACTCGGCTTCGAAGCCGCCGCAACCCCCTCCTGGAGCCACGCCACGACTACCCACGCTTTTTCACCTCCCCCGCCTGCCACGCCGGCCGCCCCTTCTTCTTGTCAAACCCCTGCACGGGAACAAAGTCCACCTTCGCCCCGTCCTTGCGGCAGTCGGCCGGCAGGTCCCTGACCAGCACGAAGAAGCGGTCAGACTTGTCGCGAATGAAGCAGAACGGGCGCTCGTCCCCGCAGCCCTCCACGCGCCCGGAGCGGCGCTCCTGCCCGGCCGCCAGGCTGCTCAGGCAGATCTCCTTCCACTCCCGGCTGCTCCTGTGCGGAAGCTCGACTCCCGCCTGCTCGATCGAGGCCAGCACGTCCTGGTGGATGGCGCGCGCCGGCCAGGCGTTCTCCGAGCGAAGCTGCAGGCACCAGCCCAGCCAGTTGCCGGCGGTGGCGAAGTCTCCCAGCTCGCAGTGGATGCGGGCCAGCAGCAGAAAGAGGTTCACCTTGGCGCTGTCTTCTCCGTGCGAGACGACTGCCTCCTCTGCCAGGGCGCGGCCTGAGGCGACGTCCCCCAGCTCGAGGCGCAGTCTGGCGAGGTCGGCCAGCACGTACCACTGCTTGCGCCGGGCGCCCAGATGCTCCTGGAGGATGGCGGCGGCCTCCTCGGGCTTGCCCTGGCCGGCCAGGCAGGCCGCATGCCAGCGCAGAAAGTCCGGGCTGTGCGGGTAGGCGTCGCGGGCCTGACGCGCCGCGCTCACGCCCTCCTCCCACCGCTCCAGGTTGGTGAGGGCTTTCACGCGAGCCAGGTGCCATCGCTCCAGAGGTGCCATCTGCTTGCGTCCCTCTTGAGGGCGGGCATCCAGGCCCTCGGGAGACAGTCGCTCGCACCAGCTCAGCACCTCGCCCCACTGGCCGCGCCGGCGAGCCGCCCCCACCGCCGCGAAAACTACGAGCTGGAGGGCCAGGCCTTCGGCTCCTTCGGCCACCATCTCGCGGGCGGCCTCCAGCACCTTCTCTTCCTGGCCTTCCCTCTGCTGGGCCGGTTGCAGTCTGGCGGCGTAGAGGCACCAGACCAGCTCCCATCTCAGGGCGTTCTGGTCGGGCCAGGTCCGAATGGCGCGCCGAGCCACGCCCAGCGCCGCCTCCGGGTAGCCCGCCTTGCGCAGGCAGAAGGCGTAGCGCCAGGCGGCTCCCGCCGAGGGGCTTTTCTTCAGGCAGGCGTGGAAGTAGGCCCCGGCCCGAGCCCACTGGCCGGCCTTGCGCAGGGCCTCGGCCTCCATCCACGACAGTGAGACTTCCTCAGTTGGAGCCGCCTCGACGGCTCCCGGAGCGCTCTCTACCTCGTCTGCGATCTGCACGTGCCTGGCTCCCTTCTTACACGATGTAAACCTGGTCGGTGTCGTCCTCGGTCACCGTGCCCAGCCCGGTGACCTGCACCAGGCCCACGCATCGCCGACAGAGCACATAGTAGCGAACGCTGTCCTCATAATGGCGCACCAGGCTGTCGACTCTGGTGCGCATCTCCTGCAGCTGGCCTTCCGACACGATGCACTCGAAGACGCTCTTTTGCACCCGCCGCCCGTAGCCGAGCAGCACCTCGGCCACCTCCGAGCGAATCGGGTCCTGCACGATGTCGTAGGTGACCAGCACGAACATCAGCGGAACCCGAACGGCACGTACTCTTCCTCGCCCTGAAAGTGGCGGGCGAGGAGGCGTGCTTGCTCGAGGCAGATCTGTCGCAGAGCCAGGCTCACGCCGAACCGCGCGTAGGGGGCCGGGCGGCGCAGTCTGGCTTCGTACAGGGTGATCCACTTGGGCAGACTGGCCCGGGCAAAGAGCACCGGGTATTCGTCCGGGGCCTCGGGGGGCAGCTCGTCGTCGAGCTCGGCCGGCAGGTCCGCCTCGGGCTGGTAGCGGAAGTCGGCAGGCACGATCTGGCGGGTGCTCACGCTTTTGAGGGCCAGCGCGTCCACCAGCACGGGTCGAAACTCTTCCATGAGATCGAGCACCAGACTGGGCTTTCCGTTGTCGGGAGCGTGCAGGGCACCCAGGTAGGGGTCGAGCCCCACCGTCTGCACGCTGGCCGAGATGGTGCCCAACAACAGAGCGTAGCCAAAACTGAGCATGGAGTTGAAGGCGTCCCGCGGGGGGCGCTTGGAGCGCAGCGTGAAGCGAAACTCCTCGGGCACGAGGTGCTGGCCCACGGCAGGGAAGTAGGCTGCTGCGGCGTTCCCCTCCCAGCCGCGCACCTCGTCGAGGGAGGCAGCGTCGTTCAGTCGCGACTCGCAGTATCGAATGCGGTGGATCGCCTTCTTCACGTCTCGCTCGTAGCGACCGCGGGTGCGCCGGCTCAGCAGGTAGCGGCAGTTGACCAGCTTACCGCGCACGAAGCGTCGGGCCAGGTCGAGCTCGAAGGCAGGGTCGTCGAGCCGGCGAAACTGCTGGCGGCGAACCAGAATGTTCTTGCCCTCGCGCGAGGCGAGCCGCCCTCGGTAGCGGCCCGAGCGCGTGAGGAACACCGTGTCGATGCCGGTCTCGAGCAGAAAAGCGATGGCCTGCGGGGTGAGGCTGACGTTGCCCATGATCGCGACCTGCTCGAGCTTGGAGGCGTGGAGCCACTGCAGGGTCTGCCCGTGCTTCTTGATGATCAGTCGCCCCCCGGAGACCTGCAGGGTGGCCCCCTGGTCGATGAGGTAGAGCACCGACATCTCACATCTCCAGGCTGAACGAGACCTGCCCGTCCTCCGACCGGATGCGTCGCAGCATGCCCACCGAGGTCTTCAGCTCCTCGGTGCCGGCCTGATCGAACCACTCGGTCAGTCGCTGGGTGTAGACCGCGTGGCGCTCGCTTGCCTCGCGCAGCTCTTTGCCCGAGCGCAGATAGTCCTCCACCAGCGTGCGAAACTGCAGGGTAGCGCTGGCCTGAGCGCGTGACTGAAGGTGCAGCAACGGACTGGGGTAGAGGCCCGACTCGAGATCGAACTCGCAGCGGCAGGGAAGGTGCGAGGTGACCTGGGGTAGCCGGGCCCGGATCTTGGCGCAGCTCATCGGGTTGCCGCGCAAGCGGCTCTTGAGATACAGGCTGGCATCGAGCTCGGGAGCTTTGCGCAAGAGCACGTTGACTGCCTGCGGGCCGGTCTCCAGATGTCCCAGCGTGTGGATGACCACCCGCGCCTCATCGTGGTTGAGCTGGTTGTGATAGAGAGCCTTCTCGGCCAGCGCGCGCAGCACGCAGCACCGTGCCAGCAGATTCTGGGTGGTCAGGTCGGAGTCGAAGTGATAGTCGAAAAAGGCCGCTCGTGGGTCGGCGGGCCGGGCCGGCTGGCCGGGAGCCAGCTCCTCCCCGGTCTCCGCGTCGCTCTCGCTGACGCGCTCGAGATAGGCTCGAATCTCGTCCATCTCGATGGTCCGAAGCACGAGAATCCAGGTGTAGGGCTTTTCGATGGGCAGGCCGAGCTCGTCGAGGAACTCGCCCTTGCGGCCGGTGACCCGGTGCACGCCCAGGGGCAGCTTGATGAGGTTGCCCAGCCCGTCGGGTGGAACATCGACCTGCTTGGGGAAAACCTCGAGGCCGACTCCCGCGGGGGGAGGCCCGGCTCTTTTGGCGACGGCCGTCGCCAGACGGCGGGCCACGCGCGCCGGGATGGGCTGGGCGAAAAGGAACCAGATGTGAAAGCCTTTGAAGCCACTTTCCTCGAGGTAGAGAATGAGCCCTGACTCGAGGCACATTTTGAGGGCATAGACACGAAGCTCGCGCAGGCGCTCGAAGGCTTCCTTGTTGGAGGCGCGGGTCAAGAAATCTCGGGGCAGGTCAAGGTCGATGGCCGCGAAGTTCACGGTGTTGTCGACGCGCAGCACGTAGTTGCCCACCGTGTGACGACCGAGCAGGTGGCCGCGCGCGACCTGAGGGGTGAAGGGCTCATGGATGGGGGAGTAGCCGGTTTCCCCCTGCGGATTGGCCCACTGGCGGGCATAGACTCCTTCCCGACCTGAGAAGAGGTGGGTGAAGCGCGCCACGACCGCTTCGCCAGGCTCGTCCACGGTTGCCTCGCGCACCGCGGCCGGGCGCTCGCGGGCCAGCGCCTGAAAGCGTTTGTCGCCGGTGGCCTGCTCGGCCTGCTCGTAAACCTGCCGGGCCTCCTCGTGTCGCTCCAGGCTGGCCAGGGCGGCCCCCAGCTCCTCCCAGGCCTCCACGTCGGAGGGGGTGCGCTCGGTAAGCACTTTCCAGCACTTGAGGGCTCGCTTGTAGCGCCCGCCGTCGGTATGAACCTGACCCAGACGTCGCAAGAGCTCGAGGCGGTCAGGCGCCAGCGCGAAGGCCCGGTTCAGCTCCACCACGAGTCGGGTATCCTGACCCAGCTCCTGGCACAGGTCGGCTACCCGAACATGCAGGTCGGCGCTCTCGCAGCCATCGGTGCGAAGCGTATCGAGCTTCTCCCGGGCCTGCTCCTCCTGGCCCTGGCGAAGCAGCGACTCGATGGAGGTGACCAGCGCATCCATCCTGCAAGCCTAACGGAGCGATACGTCATCTGGTGTCGTTGAAGGCGATTCAGCCACGGCCCAGAAGAGTCGAAAATGCTCTCGACCCGCGCCAACTGGTCCGAGGAGGCTTATGAGCAAGCCATCGAATGCTGGCTCGGGGCTCCTGGCCATGCCGAGGAGCTTTATCGCACTTCGGTGTTCCCGCTGGCCTGCGAAAGGATGCGTCGACTCCGCAGCGAGGTCGAGCCGCTCGAGCTTCTTTTCGTTCCCGTGGGCACCCAGCCTTACGCCCCGATCCTGGCCGTGCTGGCCAACCCCAGCCGGCTGGTTGCTTTGCTCGAGTCCGATGAGTCGCACAGCTACGGCATGCTGGTCGAGCAAGCCCTGGCGGGCGAGACCCTCTTCCTGCACACCCGCATTTCTCCCACCGACTTTGCCGACATCAGCGAGAAGATGCGCGCCGTCTACGAGACGCAGGGCCTCCCTCAACGCGTGGGGGCCGATCTGACCGGAGGCACCAAGCCGATGACTGCGACCGTGGCGGGCGTCGGGAGCCTGTTCGGCTGGCGTCTGTTCTATCTGGCCGGCCAGTATGTCCGAGAGCGCTCGGGCTTTGCGCATCACGAGCGGGTTCTCGAGCTGCCGAGCCTGCTCGACCTTTTCGGCAGTCGGCGTCGCCTGAGCGCCCTGACCCTGCTCAAAGCACGGGCCTTTCGGGCGGCGGCCGACGAGTTGAAAGAGCTGATCAAAGAGAGCGGTGCTTCGCAGACAGACCGGCTCTTGCTGCACCTCGCGCAGGCCGCCGCCGCGCTGCGCGAAGGGAAGGTGCGCGCGGTAGCCCGCCTGGCTCCGGGCCTGGCGCGCGCGGTTGGAGACCCGCTGCCCGAGCGCACGCTCAGGTTGCTGCGCAGCGCCGCGGAGGGCTGCGCAAGCAGCCAGAGGTCGCTCCTTTCCTGCGGGGCCAGGATTCTCCGGCGCGAGGGCGACCTGCTGGGGGCTCGCGGTCTGGAAGAGCTGGCTCAGCCAGAGACCGGGATGCTGCCGGCTCTTGCGCCGCTTGATCGGCTTCTGGGCCGCGGCCTGACCGGAGTGGTCGAGAAGCTGGGCTGATGCCGGGTTGGAGGCCGCGTCCAAGAATCCCCGTCGATGACTCTTTCGCGGGGCTGTTGCAAGCGCTGGAGTCCGAGAAGGAAGAGATTCGCCCCACGAAGCTCGAGCTTGAGGCTTGCTCGCCTCTGGGGGTCACGGACTTCGTGCTGCGGGTTCATCCAGCTTATGTGCGCCAGCTGCGTGACGACCACGAAGGCTGGACGGCAGCTGGCGAGAAGTCCGCCGGGGGCTATCCGTGGGCCGGCGACGTCATCAATGTGGATACCGATGCGGGGCTCCTGGTCGTGCGCAAGACCGGCGGAGGCCTCCAGCCCGTGGCCGGTCGACCGATCTTTCTCTATGAGCCCGATTACCAGGCTCTGGTGCGCCGCTGGGTCATGGAGCGGTTGAAGAGCCCGCTTCCCGAGCCTTACCACCAGTTGACCCGCAATGCCTGGGAGAGCCTTGCTTCCCCGGCCGAGATTTTGACCTGGGCGGCCAGAGACACGGCCCTCCGTCCTGCGCAGCGGACGGCCGTGGCCGCCGCCGGCGGGTCGGTAGCCCTGATCTGGGGCCCGCCGGGCACGGGAAAGACCTTCACGCTGGGGGCGGCAGCGGCCGCTCTCTCTTTGAGTGGCCGCAAGGTGCTGGTGCTGGCTCCGACGAACTCGGCTGCCGACCAGGCCACGCTGGCTATCGACGACGCCCGAAACCGTTTGCTCGCGCCCCTTGAGACAGGCGAGCTCTTGCGGCCCGGCCGCCCCACCCACCCCGACCTCGAGTCGCGCGCCCATCTTCTGGCCTGGACCTCTGCCCTCAGGGAGGCTTCCCGGGGGATCCGGTCGCTGCGCGAGACGGTCGCCGAGCTGCAGAAGGAAGTGCTGAGAACCTTCGGCCCCGATCGCGAGGGGGTCAATCACCGTCTCGGCTCATTGAAGGACCAGCTGCGTCAGTCCGAGGAGATGCGCGGCCGCAAGCTCTGGCAGCTGGCTCGCGAGGCCCGCATGATCGTCACCACTCTGACCGCCGGCCTGCACCATCCAGAGGTGTTGAAGGTGCTGCAGATGGGCTCGATGGCCCTGTTCCTGGATGAGGCCAGCATGGTCTCACGCTACGCTCTGGTTCCTTTCCTCAGTACCTCACCTGAGCACCTGGCTCTGTTCGGCGATTTTCGCCAGCTGGGCCCGATCCGCCGCAATGACAACCCCAACGACGCGAACTCGCTCCACTGGGTGGGCGACTCGTGCTTCGACCTGGTGGGCGCTCGGACCGAGAGCGACCTGAGCCGCCTGGAGAAGCGGGGGAGCCTGGTGATGCTTACCGATCAGAACCGCTGTCATGACGGCCTCTGCCAGCCGCTGTCGCGGGCCTTCTATCGGGGCAAGCTGACGACGCTCGGCAGTCCCCCGCTCCCTCCGCTCATTTCCGGGTGGCCGGCCGGGGCTCACCTCCTGGTCGATCCCTGGCAAAACGATCTCCCTGCGACCGCCCCCCATACCGTCAGCCAAGCAGTTGACAGGGCCAGCCATCGCTGCGAGCGCAGCGCCTGGATCTGCCTGCGCGTCGTCAGCCAGGTTTTGGAGCGCAGGCCGGAGACCAGCGTGCTCGTTCTTAGCCCTTTTCGTCTCCAGGCCGACTTGATGCGCAAGCTGGTGCGCGCTCATCTGTCCCACTTCCCTCAGGTTCGAGCAGGCACGGTGCACATCTCCCAGGGCCAGGAGGCCGACCTGGTCGTCTTCGACCCGGTCGAGCCTCGCCACGCCTGGTTCATGGGTAAGTTCGGCCAGCGTGAGATCGAGCGGCTGCTCTGTGTTGCTTTCTCGCGAGCGCGCATCCAGATGGTCGTGGTGGGAAAGCAAGCCGAGATTCGCTCCAGCCCGCTGCTCGGGCTGCTGTGCCAGGCCGCTCAGCCGATGGCTCTTTGAGCAGCTTCCTCCAGTGCTTCCTTGAGCTCGCAGAGAGCGCCCCGGTTCTCCGGCGAGAGCTCGAGCAATCGCTCCACCACCACGAGAGCCCGGTCATACTGCTCGGTGGCGGCAAAGAATCCCAGCCACCCGCGGAGGTTGGGGATAGACCCGAGATCCAGGCGATCGGCCTGCTCGAGGTCCTGCCGGGCCGCTTCGAGCTCTTTTGTCTCGATCAGCACGGAGGCGCGAAACAGATAAGAGTAAGCCTCCTTGCTCTGGTGCTCCACCAGCCAGCAGGCCGGCTCCAGAGCCTCCTCCGGTCGACCGAGGGCGACCAGAGCCCGGCCGGCCACCAGGTGAGCCGGCGCAAAATCGGGAAACCTGGCCAGGGCCTCCCGGGCCTCCATCAGCGCCTCGGCGGCCTCGCCCATGCGCAGCAGGCAGGCGGCGATATCGGCCCGGGTGGCGGGGGTGTCATCTCGGGCCAGCGCATCGCGCAGGCAATAGAGCGCGTCCTCGGGATGCCCCTCCTGGAGCAGGGCCCTGGCAAATCCGAGCAAGGTCGGGAGGTGGGCGCTGGGAGAGAGGCACAGGGACTCGTCATAGGCATTGAGAGCCTCGCCGGGCCGCCCCAACCGTTGCAGAGCCTCTCCGCGCAGAGCCTGGGCCGGGGCGGCCAGCTCACCTTCGACAAGCTCGTCGAGCCGACCGAGCAGCGCCTCCAGGGGCTCGACCTGTGAGCCTGCCAGGGCCAGCTCGGCGGTCGCCCGGCCCAGTCGCGCATCGGGGTCGTCGGGTAGCTCCTGGAAGGCCACCAGAGCCTCTTGCGCGTGCCCGGCCCTGAGGGTGCACCAGGCCAGACGCCGGCTGGCGTCTTGAGCATGCGATAGGACGGCTGCATAATCTTCTCGTGCGGCCTCGAGCTGGCCCGAGCGCTCGAGAATCTCAGCTCGAAGCCACCTCCATCTCCAGTCGTCGCCTTGCGCCTGGACGGCCCGGTTGGCCAGCTCGACGGCGCCAGGGCGCCGGGCCAGGAAGTGCAGGAACGCAGCGCAGATGAGGCCGGCCGGCGTGTCAGGGAGATTTCCCAGGGCCAGAAGATTCTTCGGAGCCCGATTCAACTCGCACGACTCGAAGGGCTCGTCGGTGAGCCTGAGCCAATCCTCCACGGCAGCCTCAAAGCGACCCAGGCCAGTTCGTGCCAGGGCGCGCCAGGCGAAGGCTCCCCTCCGGCCCGAAAGCGGGTCGAGCAGCCGGCTCAGATCGGTCTCGGCCTCGGCGTATCGGCCCAGATCGAGCTGTGCCTGGGCGCGCGAGGCCAGCGCTGAAGGATAGTCTGGCTCTTCGTCGAGGAGGGCAGTCAGCTCGCTCAGACCGGCTTCGTGCTGCTCCAGGCCAAGCAGCGCCAGGGCTCGGCGGCGGCGGACGGACCGAGATTTCGGCTCGCGCCGAAGAGCCTCATCCAGGTCTTCCAGAGCTTCCTGATGGCGATCGAGATTGAGCAGGATGGATCCTCGATGCTCGTACAGCCCGGGCAGCTCGGGGCAGACCCGGGTCAGAATCTGCAGCGAATCCAGAGCCCGGTCCGGCCGCCGAATTTTGGCCTGGGTCCCGGCCAGAGGAAGCGCGCCCTGTGGTGGCCTGGCTCGAGAACGAGCAGGCGCTCGAGGTCGACGCAGGCAGCCCGCCATTGGCGCGAGTCTCCCAGGAGGCCGGCCCGCAGCTCGATTGCGTGGGGATTGCGGGGGTCTTCACGGAGGGCGAGACAGACATCCTCCATGGCCCCCCGCTGGTCGTTGCAGGCCGATCGAATGAGGGCGCGGCCGAGGTAGGTTTGCGAGCACTCCCTGAGACGAATGGCCTCGTTGGCGTGCTGGAGGGCTTGAGGATAGAGCTCGGCGCGCCGCTGAAGCTCGGCCAGGCGCAGGCGCAGGCCGGGCTCGGTCGGATCGGAGCCGACGCGCCTGAGATAATACCGATAGAAGGGCTCGGCCATCGCAAGCTGATCGAGATCGCTCAGGATTTCGGCCTCGACGATCAGCGCCTGGAGATTGCCCGGTAAGAGCACCCGGGCGCTCTGCGCGTCGGCCAGGGCCTGCTCGTAGGCTTGCACACCGGCGAAGGATCGGGCCCGGGCCAGGTATTCTTTCCCGGTATTCGCCGGCAGGTCGGCGATTGCGGCTACCTTCCTCTTTCTCAGCCCTTCTGCAAGAAGGGGCAACAGCGGGAACGGATCGGTCGGGTCGCCCGGCGCAGACCGTTCGGGGCGAGTGCGTGGCCGGTAGAGCGTCTGAATGACCTGGCGCAGGAAGGCCTCGTACTGCAGGTCTAGCATCGGTCCCCAGTTCAGGCGCGAGCCATTCCCCAGCCACTCCGCCAGGTAGGGGGGGCTATCCTGGCTCCTCTCCAGCACGAGGTAGCGGTGGATTCGACCGTCTTGCGCCCAGACCGCGGCTGCATAGTAGGCCTCCAGGCTCTTGACCGGAGGAGGGAACACGAACAGGGCCAGGTGGCAGTCGCCCTCGAGTTTCACGCAGGAGACCTTGATCGGCTCGTCCCGGGGTACGTCCGCGCCCAGGGCGACCTCGGTCGCTTGCAAGAGGAAGGTGAAGGCTTCGCTGCCTTCGGCCAGGAGACTGGTGAACCAATCGAAGCGCTGAAACAGGAGCCCCGGCAGGATTCTGTGCTCAAACTGGTAGAGGTACCCGTGTCGCGAAGTCATGCATCCTCCCTGACGTTGTGAAGTCATTGTAGCCGGCACGGGTGACAGCCAGTGTCGTTACGATTTCGCCGTCAGGCTGGTTCGCTCGCGAAGGTCCGTTGGGCGGGGGGCCCTCGCCCCCGAAGGAAGCGGGCTTTCTCCGGTGGGCGGCATCGCCGTGCTCTCGATACCTCAGTCGACTGGCGACGAGGACCTGGATCGAGCACAAAGGGAGCAAACTGGGCACCCGGCTTCAGCCGCGGAAGGCCCGGTCCAGGCGCAGGACGATTATGTGCTTGGCTCGGCCTACGCGAGGAGGCGGAGGGCTTCCTGGCCCCCTCCCTGGACGGGCAGCCAGCGGCTCCCTTG
The DNA here is from genome assembly GCA_021404945.1 of bacterium CPR1. Classification (GTDB taxonomy): domain Bacteria; phylum Vulcanimicrobiota; class Xenobia; order Xenobiales; family QWHO01; genus QWHO01. The sequence continues at coordinate 869 of QWHO01000176.1, read as the reverse complement.
TCGTGGTAGCAAAGAAGGTTCCCCTGTCAAAGAAGCCCTCCGATAGCTTGACAGAGGGGGGGGTCGAACGCAGTTTTGAAAGCCCAGCACTTCGGGAGCTGTTAAATGGGATGAAAATTCACTCATCTGGCGTTTTTTTGCCAGGAGAGTTATCCTGTGAAGAGGAATCCAATCGAACGTCATTTCGAAAAAATCGAACAGAGGAAAGGTCACGAGTAAGTGCGGGTTGTTCCGGCAGAAAAAGGCCTGGTGCTCCACGTCCTGTGCTACTTCGACGAACAGGACCAGTTCTTCATTTGCCGTTGCTTGGACCTGGACGTGATCGGGTGCGGAAAGACCGCTGAAGAAGCTGACGCTGAGATGCGCGAGAACGTAGAGGCGCATATCCAGTATGCGATTGACCACGACCTCGACATCTATCGGCCCGCCGATAAGGGCTTCTGGGACCTTTTTTACAAGGCGGTAGCCCTCGCCGTCTAGCGTTGAAATTTCGAGAGCTTCGCAAGCTCCTTCGGGAGCACGATGTCAAAGAGGATTCGGTGAAGGGAAAGGGCTCTCACCGAGCCTTCCGGCGCGGAGACACTTGGTACACCGTTCCGTTCCACGGCGACAACGAGGACGTAAAAATGCCGTACATACGCGAGCTGGAGAAGCTCTTTGGGGTCGATTTGCAGGGCAAGGCCAAAGCATCCAGGCCAGAGGCCAGGGAACCAGCGCCAGATAAAGACGCGAAGCCGCCCGCTCCGGACGAAGAGCAGGTCTCAGACCCGATTTCGGCTGTGCCGGACACACCGGCGTAGCTTACCGTCCCAGTTCGTGACCTTCCCCTCAGCGCACGGAGCTCCCGCTCCGGCTTCAACGTCTATGCC
>QWHO01000698.1 GCA_021404945.1 bacterium CPR1 | reverse complement strand
GCGCCCGGTGGACGGACCAAAACCCGCGCCCGGCCCCGTCGGCCCGCGCCCAGTCGATGGACCGAAGCCCGCGCCCGGCCCGGTCGACCCGCGCCCGGTGGACGGACCGAAGCCCACTCCCGGGCTGATCCGTCCCGGGCCCGCCGATGGTCCGGTGCGTCCTGGACGGATCGACGGTCCCAAGCCGCCGGTTGGGCCGGCGCGCCCCGCCCCCGTCGACGGACCCAGGCCCACCCCCGGCAGGATCGATGGTCCCAAGCCCGCGCCTGGACCGGCACGTCCCGTGGACGGACCCAGGCCCGCCCCGGGCCCGCAACCCGCGGATGGACCCGGGCCCGGCCAGGGTCGCGGTCCACAGCCGCATCCCAACGATCCGACCCTTCGTCGGGTGGACGGCAGCCAACCGGCCCCGATCCCGGGCCCGGTCAGGCCTCCTACGGCCAACGAAGTGCTGAGGCAGGTGTTCAGCTCACCACCGCCGCGCATCGCCAACGTCATGCAGGACCCCAATCTCACCGTGGGGGTTCAGCGCGGACTCGAGGCTCCGGTCAAGCCCAACACCGCTCCTGGCCTGAATGCTTCCCAGACGGTGCAATCGCGAGCCAACTTGTCCGCAGCAGGCAAACAGCCCACGACCACCCAGACCGACGCCGCCGCGGGTGAAGCTGCCGCCACGGCCGCCACCAAGTCGACCAGCTATGCACCTCCTGCGCCCCCGGCTCCCGGCCAGGCCAACGTCATGTCTCAGGCTCGCAAGCAGGCTCTGCAGCAAGCGAGCAGCATCCTCAAAGAGATCACTATCGGCAAGGGAACCAGCGAGCACCCCTGGGCCCTGGCCGGCATCAGCCGGGACACCCAGGGCGCCCTGGCCGTGGCCGACGCGCTCGAGCTGAGCGTGACCGGCAACGCCAAGAACACCATGAAGTTCCTGGACACGGTGACCCGCAACAACGACTCCACGCGCGGATTCTCCTACGCCATGGCCAATGCGGCCAGCGTGGCGCCCGAGCGGGCGGTGGGCATCATGCTGCTCTTGACGGACGCTCCGGGTGGACGTGATGCGGTCAGCAAAATGTTCTCGGCTTTCGGGCAGGACCATCAGGGCTCCCAGAACCTGGCCACCGTGCTGGAAGCCTCGAGCCGCACGCCGGGAGCAGCCCGAGGCATGCTCGAGCTGATGGACGTGATGACCCAGCCCGAGGGCGACAACTGGCACCACGCCACCAGCCTGGCCGAATCGCTTGCCAAGAGCACCGAATATGTGCACGGATCCAGATACGTTGCCCAGAGTCTGCTCAACACCATGGAGGTGGAAGGCGGAGCGCGTCAGTTCGGCACTCTGCTCAACCGCATGAGCCGTACCAAGGAAGGCGCTCAAGCCACCAGCCAGACACTTCTCAACATGAGTTACGACCGGGAAGGCGCTCAGGCCACGGGACGGATGCTTCAGCGGGCGACCACGTCGCGCAGCGGTGGAGCGGAAGTGCTCGACAGCCTGAACCGGATGGCCAACGCCCAGGGCGGGCAGCGCGATGTGGCGCGCCTGCTCAATCGCCTGGCCCAGACCCCTGAGGGCGGACGCTTCATGTCCAACCTGTTCAAGGACGAAATCCACTCCGGTGGCTTGATCGACCTGATGAACCGCCTGAGCGCTCGAGAAGATTCGCGGCATTTCCTCAACCAGGCCCTGGACACGATCTTCAGCAGCCGGCGCACCATCGCCGATGCCGACGTGATTCGCGGACGGGTAGCCACGGACAGCGATCTGAAGGCAGCTCTGGATCGGGCCATGACAAGCCAGAGCAGCGTGCGCCAGATGCCCGACCCGACGGAGTACCAGGGGGCTATGACGGCCGAAACCAGCTTGCTGCGGGCCACCCAGGACCGGATCGACCTGGTCGGCGACGGTCCGGGCCTGGTGGACGTGACCGGCGGGGCCGAGAAAGTCGAAGGAAAGGCAACTCCCACGCCGCCGACCGCGGATCCAAAGGAAGCTGCTCCGCAAACGACTGCACCGCCCGCCGAGCCGACACAAGAGACACGAGAGAGCACTCCGGTCGTGCCGGACGAAATGCAATTCGAGGAAGAGCCAACGACTCTCAAAGCTCGCCAGGACGCCATGGAGCGGCTGGGCAACGTGCGCGAGCAGCTCTTCACCGAGAATGTACGCCAGATTCAGGAGATGCG
>QWHO01000697.1 GCA_021404945.1 bacterium CPR1 | reverse complement strand
TCACCAGGACGTGAGCAGGTCCGCGGCGCCGCCCGCCAGGCTGCCGAGCCCGTCCATCGCGGCGTCCGTCGCGTTGCCCAGCCCGTCCCAGCCCGCCTCCAGCAGGTTCTCGCCCGCGCTGAGGAGCTGCTGGCCGCCGCCGAGCAGGGTCGAGGTCGTGCCGGTGATCCCGTTCCAGAGCGCCTGCCCCGTGTCCGAGACGAGGCCCGCCCCGGTGTCCAGCAGAGAGGTGGCGCCACCCCACAGACCGCCCAGGGCCTCGCCGCCGCCGCGGAGCAGCCCACCGCCAAGGGACCCAAGTCCACCGAGCCAGTCTCCCTCTTGTATCTGGTGCCAGGCGCCTGTCATCCCCTCCCAGGCTGTGTTGGCTCCTCCGGACAGTCCGTTCCAGATCTCGCCGCCGGTCCTGGACAGGCCATCGACCGCATTCTGGCCGGCGTCCGCCAGCCCCCCGCCCAGGTTCCAGAGGCCCACCAGCGGCGAGCCGAAGACCTGGCCGTCCCGGCAATTGCATCACCGGCTTTGAGTCGAAGCGAGTCGAGTAGCACGGCGATCAACCTCCTCTCAGGCGGCCGGGTCTTCCAGCCGACGCAGGCGCTCTTCGTGGTCGTCGAGACGCTCGTGGGCCCAGCTGGCCTCCTGCTCGAGCACGCCCACGAACGAACGTGCCGAAGCGCTCCTCGAGCAGGCGCATGCGGCCCTGCGCCTGGCGTAGACCTTCCGACATCTCGCCCCCCAATTTCTGCAAGTCGAGCACGATGCGGTCAATGCGCCGGTCGAGCCGGTCGGCCGTCTCTCCCAGTATCTTCCAGGTCATCTGGAAGTCGTCAGCGATCTGCTCTTTCAGAATCTTGAGATCGGACATGGTGGGGCCCTCCTTAACATGATTTCGACCTTGATCATGGGGGATCCCGCCCGATCGTTCAGTGACGAATGGTACCGAAGAACGCTCTCATGGCCGGACCGCTGAAGAAGACCAGCAACTGCCAGTCGGAATCGATGGCCCAACTCGCCGGGCAGGCCATAGCTGACCGCCGCCTGCCACGCCCGCCCCAGCCCTTCGAGTTGGAGAAGCCAACCAGGCCGAACCCTGGAGTCCCACGGAGGCCAACCGGAAGGCACCTGGAGCGGGGACTTGCCCACCGCTCCCCCAACCACGGGAGCAGGCCCGCGAGCCTGTCGTCGATGATCACTCCTCGAGGCCTTGGATGGGCGCCACTTCCCGTGGCTGCAGGGTCGCCTGGTCGACTGGTCTCGGCGAAAGGGACTTGGCTTTGACAGATATAGGTGGCCGATATATACTTTCCCCATGAAGGCAATCTCCCTTCACGTGTCCCCGGAGACTTACCAGGAATACAAAGAGCTTGCACAGATGCAGGGTAAGCCGGTGGCGCAATTGATCCGCGAGGCTATGGAGCACTACCTCGAGCAAAAGCGCTCGGCGGGCTCGATCTTTGACATTCCTACCCACTCCAGCGGGAAGTTGAAGAAGAGCTGGACGCGGGCCGAGCTCTACGAGGAGATGCTGGGTTGACCCTGGGTCTGGACACAGACGTCGCCGTCAACCTGCTCTTCGAGGGTGCGTCCGCCCACAGGCGGGTTCGTGATTTCCTTCACAAGTGGAGCCGCACGCACTCGTTTGGTCTGGCTCCGCAGGTCATTTTCGAGTTTCTGCACGTGGTGACGGATCCCAAACGCTTCGAGACGCCGTTGCCAATGACAGAGGCTCTGGAGAGGGCTCGCGAGCTCTGGCGAGGAGCGGAGATCGTTCGCGTGATGCCCACATCCCAGACCGTGATGCGGGTTTTCGAGCTTATGACTTCCCTCGGATTGGGTCGCAAGCGCATCCTCGACACGGCCCTGGCCGCCACCTACGAGGCCGCCGGAATCCTCAGCATCGCCACTCTGAACCGTCGCGACTTCCAGGTTTTCGACTTCGTGGAGACCGTCGACCCGCTGGCCTGAGGTTGGCGCTCCACACCCCGGCGATCAGACCGAGGACCTGAACCTTTCCCTGGGTATTCGAGCAGCCGCCGAACGCGCAATCGCGCAACACGTTCGAAGACTTCACTAATTTAGAACCTGGTCCGTGCTTTCCACAGTCGCCGAGCCTGAGCTCACACCGCCCAGACCCTGGAGACGCCACAGGCAGTCAGCGCCTGCAAGGGATCCGACCCGGGCTTGCTGCTGGCGCTGGCCGAACGCCTGG
>QWHO01000175.1 GCA_021404945.1 bacterium CPR1 | reverse complement strand
GGTGCGCCGGGCGCCGCTACGCCGGACATTCGACCGGCGCCGGCTTGCGCGCCGAAGCAGAGCAGCGCGTGACGCCTGCCGGAAGCGTGGAGCGCGCCAGCGGCTCCGCGTCGTAGCGTACCCGCTTGCGCTTGCGGCCGTCGAGCAGCTGCATGCGCCTGAGGGCGCTGAACACGCGCGAGACGGTCTCGGGCGACGTGTCGACGATGCTGGCGATCTCGCGCAGGCCGGGAAGCGCGTGGCTGTCCTGCCCGGGACCGGGACTCGCCAGCAGTACCAGCAGGGCCTTCACGCGATCGGGCACCGGACCGGTGCGCAGCGCCGCCATTTCGGTGGCGCGCCGCCAGTGCATGGCCATCGCATCGCGGGCGCGCTCGATGCCGTCGGCAGCGTGGGCGGGTGCCGCCAGGGCCTGTAGGCGGGTCGGGACCACCGCACGCGCGGCGTAGGGGCTGGCTTGCTCGAACAGGCGCTCGAAGCCGACGCTGTCGCCGGGCAGTGCCAGTTGCACCGGTCCGCTGGTGCTGGTGTCGGTGTCCAGGCGCAGCGCACCTTCGACGACCTGCCATCCGTGCCCCAGGGGGCCGGGCAGGTCGATCAGGGCCGCACCGGGCGGCAACTGCAGGACGATGGGTTCACCCGTGGGCGCGGGTGTGTTCGGGGATGCATGCATGTGCAGATGGGGCCTTGGCAGGCCGCGATAGGTTCCGTTCGAGGGCGGGCAGGGCGGCAACGCCCCGCAGGGCATCGACCCCGTCCAGGCGGGGAACGCCCAAGCCTACTTGATGCTGATCTGCAGCGTGTACTCCGCCCCCCCCCGGGTGGCTCCGACCACCACGCGATAGTCGCCGTCGCGCTGCACCTGGCCCTGCCATCGGGTGGCATCCTTGCCCGGCTCGGCGCCCGCCAGCGGTTTAGCAGATGAGCCGATGATATGGAAGACGGCGTTGCCTTCGACCGAGCTGATCGTCACCGCCATCGTCTGTCCACCGGCAGCCCCCAGGATGTACGTGCTCTCCTCGCCGCGGGCCAGGGCGCCCTGCAGCCTGGCACCGCTGCTTCCCTGCTGGAAGCGGACCCGGGTGGTGAAACCTTCGGCCAGCAACGCGGCCGTCAGCAACAGGCAAAAGGCCAGCGTCACAAATCTCACGAGCCACACTTCAGGCTATCCCCCGCTCTTCCTTTCAGGTGCTTCATCGCAGCAGAGCCAGGAGCTCCTCAACCAGGATGCTCGCCAGCGTGGCGATACTCTCCTGACCCTCGTGGGCGTTGATGCCCCGAGGGGAGCCAAAGTAGGCCTGTGGTCCGCCCGCCTCCTCGAAGCTGGAGTGCCCGGCTCGGATGGCTTCCACCAGCGAGCGAGGATTATCGGGTAGCTCTCGAGCCGTGTCCAGCTCGACCAGCTCGGGTCGGGCCGCCAGCACGATGGAGCCTTCGTACTGGCCGGCGTGACAGGCCCCGCTCTGAAACTCAGCGCTCAGACGAGCGGCATGACATTTTCGAATCAGGTTGGGGAAAGCCACCGGGAGGGGAGCATCGGCAAGGCTCTGCTGCAGGCACTGGAGATGAAGCGGATCGAGGTGGGCATTGGCCACTCCCAGCGCGGCCAGGCCCCAGCGCGAGAGCTCGATCGTCAGATCCTTGAGCAGCAGACGCACTGTCTCGGGCCGGAAGCTGAAAGTGCCCGCAAAGTTGCGAGCGAACCCGGCCACAGTGAAGCTCATCGTGGGCAGCACGAGCGAGGTGTATCCCTCACTGGCGAGCAACTCGGTCGCCCGGCCGGCCATGGCCTCGGCGATCACCCCGTCGGTGCCAAGGGGCAGGTGAGGGCCATGGGCCTCAATGGCTCCGACCGGCAAGAGGGCGACGCAGCGGGAGCGGTCGAGCGCCTCGAAGCGGGTATAAGTTAGATCGGTCAGACGCACGGCGACCGGCCTTCGGCAGGAGGGCTCACCAGCCTGCCAGAATGGCCGCGCCATTATGGACTTCAACCCGACTTCAGAACAGAAAATGATCCGCGATGCCGCGCGTAGCTTCGCGCGCGGCAAAATCTTACCTCATGCCCGCCGCTGGGACATCGAGGAGGCCTATCCCCGGGAACTGCTCAACGAGATGGGCAAGCTCGGCTTTCTGGGCGTGCCGGTGCCCGAGCAGTATGGCGGAGCCGGCCTGGACTATATCAGCGAGGCAATGGTCTTCGAGGAGATCGGCTACGCCGACTCCTCGGTGCGAACCACGCTGTCGGTGCAGATGTCGTTGGTGGAGCTGACCATCCTGGCCTGGGGCACCGAGGAGCAGAAGAAGACCTACCTGCCCCGCCTGTGCTCGGCCGAGTGGATCGGTTGCTTCGGCCTGACCGAGCCCGGGGCGGGCTCGGACGCGGGCAATCTGGCCACCCGGGCCGTGCGCCAGGGATCGGACTGGGTCTTGAACGGCCAGAAGACCTGGATCTCCAACGGCACCTGGGCCGATCTGGCCGTGATCTTCGCTCAGACCGAGCCCGGCTCGAAACATCGAGGGATGGTGGCTTTTCTGGTCGAGACGAAGTCGGCCGGTTTCCAGACCCAAAAGATGAAGGGGAAGCTGGGCTTGAAGGCCTCTGACACGGGGGAGCTGTTCCTTGAGAACGTGCGAGTGCCTGATTCGGCCCGGCTGGGCGAGGTGGGACAGGGCTTCAAGATCGCCATGAGCGCTCTGGATAACGGACGCTACGGCGTGGCCAGCGGTTGCGTCGGCATCGCCCAGCACGCTCTGGATTGCAGCATCGCTTACTCCAAGGAGCGGGAGGCGTTCGGCAAGCCGATCGCGGGTTTCCAGTTGATGCAGGAGATGCTGGCCGACCTCTATGTCGAGACTCAAGCCGCCCGGTTGCTGGTCTACCAGGCCGGAATGGCCAAAAATGAGGGCCGCAAGAGCACCATCGAGGTCTCGGTGTGCAAATACTATGCCAGCGAGGTGGCCAAGCGGGCCGCCGACAAAGCCATCCAGATCCATGGTGGCTACGGCTACTCCAACGAGTTTGCGCCAGAGCGGCTCTGGCGCGACGCCCGGGTGGCCAGCCTCTATGAGGGAACCAGCCAGATCCAGCAGTTGATTCTCGGGCGCCATCTCACCGGGATTCAAGCTTACGAGGATGAGGTTCGACGCGAGCCCGCTCAGGTTGGTTGAAAATCCTTCCCTGCCCTGGGGGCCCTGATGAGAGCCCGCCGGGCAGGGAGGACTTCGCCCTGGGAAGGGGAATTGCCAAAGAATTTCAACTCGGGATCAGTAGGATGCTCGGTCCGGTCGCCGGTCGGACCGACTTACCAGTGACTGGGGAGGCACCGTGCCGGAGAAGATCCTGGTGGTCGAAGACGACCCCTTGATGCTTGCAGCCTTGGAGATTCTACTCACGGACGAGGGTTACGACGTGACCACCGCGTCTTCGGGGCTGGATGCCATTCAGAAGGCGAAGGAGACGTCCTTCGACCTGGTGGTGTGCGACGTGCGCATGGCCGAGATGGACGGTCTGGAGACGATCTCCAATCTCAAGCGCGACCAGCCCGACACGCGCTCCATCGTCATCACCGGCTACGCCAGCCCCGACGTGCCGATTCGCGCCATCAAGATGGGCGTAGACGACTATCTGATGAAGCCCTTCGACGACAAGCAGTTCGTACAGAGCGTCAAGCGCAGCCTGGAGTCCTATCGACTGCAGAAGAGCTTCTCGCAGGGTCTCGAGCAGCAGTGGCGGGACTTTGCGGCTATCGTCAGGCTGCTTGCCGAGGGCGTGGAGGAACGCGACGAGCACTTCAGCGGTCACTCGCGCCGCGTGGCCGAGAGCTCGCTGAAAATCGGCAAGGCGGCCGGGCTTTCCCGCAACCGGCTCGAGGTCCTCGAGCTGGCCGCCTTCCTGCATGACGTGGGCAACATCGGCCAGAAGAAAGCCTTCCTGGACAAGACCGAAGAGATGCTCGACGAGGGCGAGAAGCAACAACTGCAGGAGGCCTCCAGTCAGCAATCCCAGACCCTGTTCAGCAGTCTGGGCAGTCTACGGGAAGTATTCCGAATCGTGCTGCACCACCATGAGTGGTTCGACGGCTCGGGACACCCGCAGGGCCTGAGGGGCACTCAAATTCCTCTCGAATCGCGCATTCTTTGCGTGGCTGAGGCCTACGATGCCATGATCAGCGCTCGCCCTCACCGCGAGCCATTGAGCCACCACGACGCTCGGCAGATCCTGGAGAAGGAGGCTGGCACGCACTTTGACCCTGACCTGGTCAATCAGTTTCTCAAAATGCTCGCTGCCGACGAAGAAGCCACCGACGAAACGGCCGAGGACGACGAGGAGGTACGCGAGGAGGCGCTCTCCAAGGAGCGGCAGGTGGAGTTGATGCTGGGCCTGGCAGGCACCTACCTGTCGGCCGGCGACCTCGAAATATCGGGAAAAGCCTACTCGGGCGCTTTGGAGCTGCTGCCGGAGGCGGCCGGTGGTTTGCGCTCCGAGGCGCTGGTTGGCCTGGCGCTCTCCCACCTGCACCGCGGTCGCGTGGACGACGCGCGCGGCTACGCCGATCAGGCCGTAGAGGCCGCCATCGGTCAGAGCCAGTTGCGTACCGGCAAGGCCCAGGCTGTCCGAGGCCTGGTCCGGGGCGTGCAGGGAGAGGTTGCGCCGGCTCTAGAAGACCTGGACAGGGCTCGCGAGATCTTCACCGTGTGGGAGCACCAGCCCGAGCTGGCCTCCACCGCTCTTTATCGTGGCAAGGTGCTGCACAAGAGCAATCGGGCAGCCGAGGCGAGAGCGGAGGTCGATCTGGCTGCCGAAACCGTCGAGAGATACGGATTGCAGCAGTCGTTGCGTCAGCAGCGCCACCTGGCCATTCCGTTGCTGCTCGAATTCGCCGCCCAGGAGTCACCGGCGGTCGACCGCATGCTGCAGTCACTTGGTTTCGATGCTGTTCAGCCGTTCCTGGCCGACGTCCAGGCAAGCACTCGCGAGCGGGTGATGGAGCTTTTGTCCCCCAAGGAAGGCGCGGCCGGCGCTGTGCAGGCTCCGCCCCTTTCACTCTATGGCTTTGGCAAGTTCCGCGTCTTCGCGGGCGGCCAGGAGGTGGGCGACAAGCTCTGGAAGACCCGCAAGTCGAAGTATCTGTTCGCCTACCTGGCGGTGCATTCGGGCCGAGACATCCCAGACGAGAAGATCATGGACTTGTTCTGGCCCGACCATCCCCCCGAGAAGGCTCGCCAATCGCTTTACGCCGCTCTTTCCCATATGCGCAAAGCGTTGGAGGCGGTCTTCACCGGGGAGTCCGACCGCGTGGTGCTCGCCCGCAAGGGCTTCTACCGATTCAATGTGGACCGCTCCTGGTTCTTCGACGTGGCCGAGTTCGAGCGACAGTATGAGCTCGGTCAGGCCCGCGAGCGCGAGGGGCGCGATGATGAGTCCATCATCGCCTTTCAGAAGGCTGAAGGCCTGTATCAGGGTGAGTTCATGGAAGGCTACTACGCTGACTGGTCCATCTTGCTCCGCGAGGAGCTGGAGATGAAGTATACCGAGGTGCTCGAGAGCCTGATGACTTACTTTTTCGAGAAGGAGCGCTACGAAGTCAGCAACGATTACGCCCAGCGCCTGCTCAAGATCGACAACTGCCACCAGGAAGCGCACCTTTGCCTGATGCGAGCCTTCGTGGAGCAGGGCAAGCCCGAGCAGGCCGCTCGCCAGTACCAAAGCTGCGCCCAGATCATGAAGAACGAGCTGAACATCTCGCCCTCGGCTGAGATGAGTGAGCTGTTCTTGACCATTCAGCGATGAAGAAGGCGGCTCTCGAGTTCCTTCAACAGCTGGTCGAGTCGCACGGCACACCCGGCTATGAGCAGGCCGTTCAGAAAGTCTTTCGCGCTCGCCTCGAGGGTCAGGTGGGGGAGATGCGCACCGACCTGATGGGCTCGGTGATCGCTGTGGCCAACCCCAAAGGCAGTCCTCGCATCATGCTCGATGGGCACTCCGATGAAATCGGCTTTCTGGTCAAGTACATCGACGACAAGGGCTACCTCTTCGTGGTCGCCTCGGGGGGCTGGGATGCCGAGGTGATCGTGGCTCAGCGGGCGCTGGTGCACACAGCCTCGGGCTCCATTCCCGGCGTCTTCGGCAAGCGCGCCATCCACCTGATGGATGAAGAAGAGCGCAAGAAGAAGTCCGAGCTGCACAAGATGTGGGTAGACATTGGGGCCACGTCCGGTGACGAGGCGCGCGAGCTGGTCAAGTTGGGTGATTCCGTCACCATGGATGCCACCCTCACTTTGCTGCGCAATGGTCGGGCCACTTCCAAAGCCTTCGACAACCGCTGCGGCCTCTATGTTGTGGCTGAGACCTTGCGCTCACTCAAAGGCAAGAAGCTGACCGCATCGGTGCATGGAGTCTCGGCGGTGCAAGAAGAGATCGGGCTGCGCGGGGCCCAGACGGCTGCCTACGGGATCAATCCCACCATCGGGATCGCGATCGACGTTTGCCACGCCACCGACCTGCCTGACTCGGACAAAAAACGCCACGGAGACATCCAGATGGGCAAGGGCCCGGTCATCGCCCGGGGCCCCAACGTCAATCCCCATGTTTTCCAACGTTTCGTCGAGGTGGCCGAGGCGGGCAAGATTCCCTATCAGGTCGAGGCCAGTCCTCGGGGCACCGGAACCGACGCCAACGTCATCCAGCTTTCCAGGGCCGGAGTGGCAGCCGGACTTCTCTCCATCCCCCTGCGCTACATGCACAATCCGTGCGAGATGCTCGAGCTTGACGACCTCGACAATTGTGTGCGTTTGCTGGCTGCCTTCTGCCAGTCGGTGAAGAAGCAAGACGACTGGATTCCGTGATCGCTTCCCGGGGACCTCGGTGAATGTGGAACCCGGCCAGTTACGACCAGCACAGCCAGGTCCAATTCGGTCTTGCGCAAGAGGTGATCGAGCAACTCGACCTGACAGCGGTGGGCTCGATTCTGGACGTGGGCTGTGGCAGTGGCCGGGTGACTGCGGAGCTCGCGGCACGCTGTCCTGGTGCCCGGGTGGTGGGTGTCGATCTGGCCCCCGAGATGGTGGACTTTGCCACTCGCAGTTACGCTCGACCTGGCCTGAGCTTTGAGGTGGCTGACGCGGCCGCTCTCGAGTTCAGGCAGGGCTTCGATCTGGTCTGTTCGTTCGCTTGCCTGCACTGGCTGAGCGATCCTCCCACCGCCGTAGCTCGCATGGGCCGTCTGCTCAATCCGAGTGGTCGGCTGCGGGTCCAACTGGGCGGCCAGGGGAACATGGCCTTCTGGCTGGAGCGGGTGGAGGCTCTGCGAAGCTCGCCGAACTGGCGTGAGGCGTTCGCCGATTTCAAGATGCCCTGGACTTTTCTGGGGCTGGAGCCCTTCCGGCGGGCTCTGGGCGATCTGAAAGTGGAGCGGCTGGAGCTGATCTCCCGCACCGGGTGCCTGGCCTCGCGCCAGGCCTTCAAGAGCTGGTTTGAGGCGGGCTGGCGCCCGTATGTGGAACGGCTTACCGAGCTCGAGCTGGAAAGCTTCACCGATCAACTCCTGGGCAACCACGAGGGCGAGATCAAAGTGCCCATGGTGCGAGTCGATCTGTCCGCCTGTGCCGGCTGTTGAAGTGAAGTCGCCGACAGACCTGGATGGAGGCAACGGAAGTCTTCAGCACGGAACGCTCATTCCATGAGAGGCCTGGGCTCGGCGCCAGCGAATCTAGAAAACATGCGAGTAGCACCATCCGGGTCGCGGCGACGCACCCTGACCATCGCGACCTTCTGTCTTCTCCTACCGATAGCGCTGGCGATGAGCCTGCGGGCGCATGCCCAATGGCGCGACTTTGAACGGGCGCGTGCCCTGTATGCCCGGGCCGACGAGGAGCTGCATCATAAGCACCTCCCGAAAGCCATTGAGCATCTGGAGACGGTCATCCAGCTGTGCCCCGACTATCTGGCTGCCTGGGACCTGCTGGCCCACTGCTACCTGGAGAGCAAGCAGCCCGACAGGGCTATCGAGGTGCTCCAAGAGGCCTGCCGGGTCCACCCCAAAATCAGTCAACTTCGAACCACTCTGGGGCTGGTCTACGTGCGTCTGGAACAGCCAGAGAAAGCGTTCGAGCAGTTCGATGCGGCTATGAAGCTCGATCCCAATGATCCCTTGCCGGTCCGTCTCAAGGGGAGCCTGTCAGAGCCTGCCCAGAGCCCCGTAGAGGGGCCCGAAGATGGCCAGCATGGTGAGGCCGACCAGAAACCCGAGCACGCTCAGTAACAGTGGCTCCAGGGCCGTGACCGCAGCCTCCAGGAAGTGGGTGACCTGCTGATCGGCATATTCGGCGACCTTGGAGAGCATGGGCCCCAGCCGCCCGGCACTCTCGCCGGCCGCGGTCATCTGAATCACCTCGCGCGGAAAGTAGCCGCTGGCCGCCAGAGCGGCGGCCAGCCCTTCACCCGCCGCCAACTGACGGCGAGCGACCTCGAGGGCCCCGCGTGCCAGGGGGCTCCCGGTCGTGCCGGCGGTCAGGCTCAGACTGAGGTCGACCCGCAGTCCGCTGGATGCCAGCACGGCCAGGACACGGCAAATGCGGGCCGACTCGGCCCGACGCAGCAGAGGGCCGACCACGGCAGTCCTCAGCAAGACTCGCTCCATGCTGGCCCGGGTGGAGGAGCCGCTCCAACCCCACCAGGCCAACCAGGCCAGAGCCAGCGGGACCAGCAGCATGATCGCCGGCAGCCAGGGTTGCTGGAGCATTTTCAGAAACGGGCTGGCCTCGGCCAGACTCCCCATAGAAGCAACCACCCGGCCCATCAAGATGGTCAGAAGCGAGGCGGCCACCACCATGGCTGCGGCCACCCCGACCGGGTAGCTGAGGCGTGCCTTGACCTGCTGCTGAAAGGCCAGCTCCAGCTCTTGAAGCCGGGCCAGTCGCTCGAGAAGGACGCTGAGCATGCCCGACTCCTCCCCCGCCTTCATCACCCCGACCTCAAGAGGCGAAAAGAGCCCGGAACGAGCCATGGCCTGACTCAGCGAGGAGCCCTCGGCCAGGCGGGCGGCCACCAGATCCAGCGCCTGACGCTGGCGGGGCCGCTCCGATTGCTGGGCCAGGCAGGTGACCGCCCGAAAGAGCGGGAGCCCGGCCTGGAACATGACCGTCAGCTGGCGAAACAGCACCGCGGCCTCCATGGCAGAGAGCCGGGGGGCCAGTCGAGGGGGCGGGGCGACGAGCGCCCGGGGTGGGACCGGCGGGGCCACCGCCTGGCGTGTAGCAGCACGCTCCTCCTTCAGCTCAAGCACCATCAGACCCCGTTGCAGCAGGGAGCGGGAGGCATCCTGCTTGCTGGTGGCCTCCAACACTCCTTCCTTCAGCGCTCCCCCGGCGCCCGAGGCCCGATAGCGGAAGGTGGCCATCAGCTCAGCCGCCTCAGCACGGCATCGGCCGATTCGGGTCGTTCCTCGGGGTGAGCCCGCAACAGGTCCATGATCAGCTCGCTCAACGACCGCGAAATCATCGGGTTGAGCTGGTTGGGAGGAGGCGGCGGCGTGTTGCTCTTGGCCAAGAACAGCTTGACGGCGTCACGCTCTTGCCAGGGTAGTCGCCCGGTCAGCATCTGATAGAGCAGCACGCCCACCGCAAAAAGGTCGGTTCGGGCGTCGACGGTGTGGCTATCGATCTGCTCGGGGGCGGCGTAGGCCGGGGTCCCCATTGCCTGGTCGGGGGCCGTCAGGGTGAGCTGAAGGTCCTGGCGAGCCAGCCCGAAGTCGAGCAGGCGCACTCCTTGAGCTGTTAAGAGCACATTGGCGGCCGAGACGTCGCGATGCACCACCCGGCCTGGTGGGCATATTCAAGAGCCTGCAAGAGCTCACGCGCGATGCGTACCGCTTCCTCGGGGGCGATAGGCCGCTCCAGTCGCTCGAGCAGACTCTCCCCTTCGACCGGTTCGAGAACCATGTAGGCCGGCTCGTCCTGGCTTGCCACCGAGAAGCTGTGCAAGCGCACAATGCCCGGATGACGTAGTTCGCGCAAGATCTCGCATTCGCGCTGGAAGCGCTGGGAGGGCTGGCTGGGAACCTTCAGCGCGAAGCGGTCGCCGTACTCGTCTTCGACAAGGTAGACCACGGCGTGGCCGCCCTGGCCGAGTCGTTTTAGGATGCGATAAGGCCCCAGCCTGATTGGATCGGCACCGGTGCGCGACTCGGCCCGCCGGGCCCGTTCTTCAGCCTGGTTACGCTCAACCTCAAGCTCGAGAGCCTGACTCTCCCGATGGCGGAGGCGACGTGCGAGGATGAGCCAGAGCGCCCCCGAGAGACCGGCCAGGCTGACCAGCCCCAGGGCCAGGATTCGGGTCCAATCGAGCTCGACCACGCTGACCAGAGAGACATGCGACTCCGGTTGGACGCGGCCCTGGGTGGCTCGGAACAGCTGGAAGGGACCGATGCGGCCGCGCACCTCCAGATCGACCAGGTGGCCTTCGGGAATTCTGATGCGGCCAGGGGCGCTCAAGCCACTGGGCCGAAAGGGTTGGTCCGAAGAATTGCCCCGTCGGTAGAGTCGAAACCAGAGCTGACCGCCCCGGTCGGAGGCGACGTAGGCCGATTCACCGAGCGGAGTGTCAGGAGTCATTTGCAGAGCCCGGTCCGGGGGCGGAGGGCCACAGGCCTGCAAGGCGGTCAAAGCTAGCACCACCAGACCGCGTTTCACACGGCCCAGATGCAGACCGGATTAGACTTGCCAGCCAGAAGCTCTGCCCCCAGGTTGGTTCCTCCCGTCAGGCCACTGGAGCGGTAGGTCTCCTCATCCACCAGCACCGCAACCCCCTTGCTCTTGGTGAGTTTCTCGAGTCGGGCGGCGGTGTTCACCGGGTCCCCCACGACCGTGTAGTCTCTTCTCTGAGAGCCTCCCAGATCTCCTACGACCGCTTCTCCGGTGGCCATACCCACACCAAATCGCAACCCCTGTCGGGATTCGCCCCATTGAATCAGATTCCTGGCACACTGAATGGCCTTCAACTCCTGGTGCTCCATGGCCAGCGGGGCACCGAAGACGGCCAGCAAGCCGTCGCCCAGGAAGGACAAAATCGTGCCCCGGTGAGCAAACAATACCTCGAGCATGCCCTCGTAATACTCATTGAGCATGTCCAGTAGCTCGGCCGGGGGAAGCTGCTCGGAAAGAGCCGAGAAGCCGCGCAAGTCCACGAACATCACCGTGACCCTGCGCCGCTGGGCGCTGAGCGCGTCGTGGGGGCGGGCCAGCAACTCGCCAACCACCTCGGGGCTGACGTAGCGACTGAACAGCTGGGCCAATCGGTTCCGCTCCCGGGTCAGGCGGGTCCGGTGGATGCTGGCCCCGGCCTGGTCAGCGAAAGTCTTCATAAACTCGAGGTCGTCCGTCTCGAAGGCCCCCAGCCGCAAGCGGTTATCCACGTAGAGCACCCCGATGGCCTCGTCCTGCACCACCACAGGCACGCACATGACTGCCCGCAAGCCCAGCTCCTGAACACTGATCGCGCTCTGGAAGCGCTCATCGTCCTGGGCGTTGGAGGTCAGCACGGCCTCACGGCTGCGGAAGGTCTCGAAGATGATGCTGCGGCTGACCTGAAACTCCGACTCGAACAGGCTCTCCTTAGAGAAGTTGCGAGCCGTGCAGAACTCCAGCGCGCCGCCTTCCGGGTCGACCAGCATCAGAAAGCCACGCTCCGCCCCCACCAGCTCCAACAGGTGGTCCATCAGAATTTCCTGCAGGGCTTCCAGGTCGCTCAGGTGCGAGGTGATGTGGATCATCCTGGCCAGGATCTTCAGGCGATCAACAGGATGGGGGACGCGCTCGGGGATCAGGCTCAGCGGCGGCGTCGCCCCCGTCGTTTTCCGCTGGCCGCACCCTGCATGGCCTTCTCGACAGGGTCAAGCTCCTCGGGCCGCACGGTGA
>QWHO01000696.1 GCA_021404945.1 bacterium CPR1 | reverse complement strand
TACAGAGGTTTCTTCGTTTAGGCAAGAGCAGAGCGGCCAGGGCCCCGCCGAACTCTCAGATAATCAGCCTAAGGCTCTCAAATAACTCGCCTCGCGGCAGCATAGGGCCAACTCCTTCCCCAGCTCCTCCCGGCACGCTTGCCAGGCCCGCCGGTCGCGCTCGAGCCGCCGCAACTCGAGCACCATCTGCTTGCGCCCCAGAAGGAAGAGCCACCACAAGAGGGGCGCCTTCTCCGGGTCATACTCTCGGCGGCGAGCCAGAGCCAGCATGAAGGTCTCGTCGGCCACTTCCTCCACCAGCTCGCGATAGTCGGCCAGGCCCATCAGCCCCCGGGCCCGCTTCAGGCCGTAACGATGCAGGCTCCGACGCAGGCCCTGGATGATGAGCTCGTAGGCTTCCTCCACGCTCTCCTTATCGTCGGACGGGGCGGGCAAATTCAGCGACGACGGGCGCGGTCGAGAATGGGTGAGTATCTTCACGGTCATGGGCCCTGGTCTCCCAAAAGGTCTTCACTGATCTGAGTATCCCGGCTGGCCATGAAATCCATCGCTCAAGACACCGGAAAAATCCTTCCGGTGTCGGGCCGATGGATCGGGTCGGCTTCCGGGATACTTCCATGGTGAGACAACCCGAGAGGAGCAGACCATGAGCACCCACCCCTTCGTCATGACCGGGGCCGCCCGCCGGGCCCTGGACTTCCTGGAGACCGCCCGCCTCAACCGCGGCGAGGTCTCCCTGCTGGTGGGCCCGCCCGGGTCGGGCAAGTCGGCCGTGGTGGCCGAGTCGGCCCGGGGCCACTTCCTGCTGCGCCGCCCCGAGCACGCCGTGGTGGCCGTCACCGCCCTGCCCGGGGCCGGCCCCCTGGGCCTGCTGCAGGCTCTGCTCGACCAGGTGGCCCCCGGCTTTCGAGCCCGGTCCGGTCGCCACGGCCTGGCCCGCCTGGTGACCTCCCTGCGCCGCCAGGCGGTCGAGCTGGTGCTGGTCGACGAGGCCCAGCACCTCTACAAGACCCCCCTCGAGATGCTGCGCATGCTGCACCAGCGCACCGCCGTCTCGGTGGTGCTGTGCGGCGAGGCCGACGAGCTGCGCGTCCGCCTGGCCACGGTCCCGCTCTTGCGCTCCCACCTCCACCGCGTCCACCTCCTCGAGCAGCTGGCTCCCGAGGAGGCGCTGGCCTGGGCGGCCGCCCAGGTTGGCCAGCCAGCCGCCGGCCTGGAGCGCCTGGTGGAAACAGCCCGGGGCAACTGGGACCGACTGGTGCGCCTGGTGCGCGAGTGCCGGCTCCAGGCTCGCCGCGAGGCCGCCTCCCGCCACCTCGAGGGCGCCGTGCGCCAGATGGAGGAGCGCGATGAGCGGGCCGCCTGAGGCGCTGGTGCTGGTCCTCTTCCAGGGGCGGGTGCTGGAAGTGCGCTGCCGGGGTCAGGTCCTGCCCTTGAGCCCGCTCGAGATGGAGTTGCTCGACCTGCTGGCTCGAGCCGCCCCCAAACCGGTTGAGCGTTACGAGCTGAGCGAGCGCCTGGAGGTCTCGCTGGAGATGCTCTACCGCCTGGTCTATCGACTGCGCGGTCAGGTCGGAGAGGGGACTGTGCTTCAGGTCGGACGCAGCACGACTCGCCGGGGAAAAGTCCATGGCCGGGCCGGCTACCGGCTTACTCGGCCCTGCGTGCGCCGGGCCGGGTAAGCGCTCAAGAGATACCCAGGAGCTTGCGGAGAGTCGCGTAGAGCTTGCGCAACTCGCGCCGCACCTTGCTCCGGTCGCATTGCAGTCTCTCTGCCAGAGCCTGCTGGCGATCCTCCTCGCGCACCAACTCAAGGAGTTTGCGCAGCTCCGGGCTCAAGGCGTCCTGCACCTGCTCGATGGACACCTGCTCGCACAACTCGTCCTCAAAGCCACTTTCGAGCACAGGAAAGCGTTCGATAGCCGGGCGACCCCGGCCATCGTTCCCCGCGGCCTTCATCACGGATTCAGGCCCAGCTTGGGTTGTTCCTCGGGCGAGCCCATGAGGATGCAATGGCTCTCGAACTCTGCCTGGTTGCGAGAGATCCTCTTGTCCGACGCATGGATCGCTCGCCGCACCTTCAGAGCCTGCTCGCGGGCTTGCTCCTCGTTGAGGCCAGGGTCCTTCTCGCGACACAGGGCAGTGAGTACGTTCAGACTGAGACGACGCCATTCCCAGTTGGTCTGGGAGAGTGCATGGAGAAAGCTCCTGGCCC
>QWHO01000174.1 GCA_021404945.1 bacterium CPR1 | reverse complement strand
CCCGCCAGCCCGCCTGGCAGGCAGCCGTGAGCGGTGGGGACGCTCTGGCGGTGGTGCAACGGCGAGGCGATTCTGGCGGGTGGGTGAAAACTCCTTTTGGGGAGGTCAGCCGGTTACCTGAGCGAGTCCCCGAACCCGAAGTCGTCGATCCAGGCCGCGGGGTCGGCCGGCAGGGTCTGCCCGGGCGACCAGCTGCCGTAGCTCGGGTTGGGGAGCACGTACCACTCCGTGCCCCAGCGAGCCCGGTTCTGCTCGACCAGCTCGTAACGATCAGCCACAGGCTCTGAACCCTTGACGTAGGTCACGAAGTCCGCCAGATCGTCGCCGAAATAGGCCACCACCGCGTTCTCGAGCTGCACCTGGATGCGCCGCCGCTCCTTAGCCCCCTGGCTGCGGGTCAGCGATTCGCCCAGCTCCCAGCGCTCGGCGGCAGCGGCGTCAGCCGGCTTGTCTTCGAGCAGCAGCCGCTCGGGGCCGGGTCGACTCACCCCCAGTTGCTCGAGCACCGAAGCGGTCGACTCCTGACCGCTGGAGGGTCGGTTGGAGAGGTAGAACACCTTCACCCCGCGCGCCTCGGCGTGGCGGATGAAGTCGAGGGCCCCGGGCACCGAGCGGCGGGCCCGAGCCTCGCAGCGCTGGTAGTCGAGCCAGGCGCTCCATGTGGCCGGCTTGAAGCTCTGCCCGCTCAAGTACAGGAAGGCCTGATAGCCGCCGTTGTCGATGACCGTCTCATCCAGGTCCATGATCACGGCCATGGGACGCTCGCGCCAGCAGGGACGGCCGTCCACCAGGACCTTCTCGCGCACCACCGGGCTCCCCCCGTTGAGGGCCAGGCGCTGGTCCAGGTCCAGGGCGGCGGTGCGGTAGGCCTGCAGGCAGAGGGCGCGGTATTCGGCCGAGTTCTGCATCCAGAGGCCGGCCAGTAGAGCGGCGCGGTTGGGGTTTTCCTGGGCTGCCAGGCCCAGCGTCAGGGTGAGGGCCAGAAGGGCGCCAACAACGGTGCGTTTCACGAGGCGCGGGTTCGGGCTTCGGGCATCCCGCTCCTCTCGTCGCCCCTGTCGCCGCTCAAGTCCGCCGCCCGCTCCCGTCGTTCGCCCCTGTCGCCGCTCAAGTCGGTCGACCGCCCCTGTCCTCGGCCGCTGAAGCTAGCGGCCCTGGACTTTCGGGCAGGGCACCTCGGTCGAAGTGCCTCGGACTTTGAGCAGGGCGTCACGGCCCCGGGCGGTCAGCCGCCAGACGGGCAGAAAGGGCGCTTCCTCGCCTTTGGCCGGGCACAGGCGCTGCAGGCTGCAGCTGCCGCAGCCGGTGCCGCAGGTGGGCGAGCTATCGTAGGCCTTGCCCACATAGCCGCGGGCGCCCAGTAGCGAGAGCAGACCCTCCACCGCCTGCTCGTCGGTCTTGAGCTCGCCAGAGAGCTCGGCGGTGGTGCGGGGTCGCTCGAGCAGGGCCAGCAGCTGGTCGGTCATGAGGGCCACACCAGGTAGGCCAACAAGCCCAGCACGTAGGCGACCAGAAGCTGGTAGAACACCGAGAAGGAGGCCCAGCGGCGCCCAAACTCCTGGCGGATGGCCACCACGGTGGCCACGCAGGGGGTGTAGAGCAACAAGAAGACCAGGTAGGCCATTGCTCCCGCCGGAGCGATGCTGGTGCCCAGCGCTCCGGCCAGCCCGTCGGGCGCCTCCGGGGCTGGCGGGGCCAGCTGGGGCAGCCCGAACATGGCCGGGATGGCGTTGAGGAAGGCCCAGCAGGCGGTCAGGAAGCTCTGGCCCAGCTGCTGCAAACCATCCATCAGGCCCAGGGCGGCCACTGGCTCGGAGCCCAGGTAGCTCACTCCCAGCGTGCCGATCACCACCTCCTTGGCGATGAAGCCCGGGATGAGGGCTCCCACCAGCCGCCAGTCGGTCACGCCCAGAGGGGTGAAGACCGGCACCAGAAGCTGAGAGAGCTGGGCGTAGAGACTGTTCTCGGGCTTGCCGCCGCCCACGTTGAGCAGCAGCCAGATCACCAGCACGGTGATGGTGATCGAGCCACCCGCCCCCTTGATGAAGGCGAAGGTGCGCATCCAGGCCTGGCGCAGGGTCAGGCCCAGGGTGGGCAGCCGGTAAGCGGGTAGCTCCATGGCCCCGCTGGAGTGGCCGGTCGGGGCGAGCTTGCCCAGGATGGCGGCGGTCGTCAGCCCGGCGGCCAGGCCCAGCAGGTAGAGCCCGAACACCACGGCCGTGGCCTGGGCCGGGAAGAAGACGGCGGCAAAGAGCACGAAAACAGCCAGACGGGCGCTGCAAGCGGTGAAAGGGATGGCCAGGGCCACTCGCAGGCGGTCGTTGAAATCTTCCATGGTGCGGGTGGCGTAGATGGCCGGAACGTTGCAGCCGAAGCCCAGCATCAGGGGGATGAAGCCTCGTCCGGGCAGGCCGGCCCAGTGCATCACCCGGTCGGCAATGAAGGCCGCTCGCGACAGAAAGCCGCTTGACTCGGCAAAGCTCATGGCCAGGTAGAGAAAGAACAGCACGGGGGCAAAGGCCATCACCGTGCCCACGCCACCGATCAAGCCATCGGCCAGGAACGACTGCACGACAGGGGGGAGGGCGCTGCCTGCCACCCAACCCGCCAGCACGCCCTGCACGGCCCCCACGAACTCGATCCAGGGGTCGGAGAAGAGGAAAGTGAAACGGAAAACCAGCAGCATGCCGGCCAGGAAGAGCGGCAGGCCCAGCCACGGGTGGAGCAGCCAGCGGTCGATCTTCTCGGTGAGCTGGGGTGGAGCTTGCTGTCGGTCCAGCACCCTCTGCGAGAGCTCGTGGGCGGTACGATAGCGCTGGCCGGCGATCTCCAGGAAGGGATCCACCCCTTCGGCTTCCAGCTTCTGGCGCAGGCTCTCGGAGCGCTCGGCCACGGGCAGCGGCAGCCTGACGGTCTCGCCCGAGAGGGCGGCCAGGGCCAGCCAGCGGCGCTCGGGAGCCCCCTCCAGGAGGGCGCCCAACTCTTCCACGGCAGCCTCGATGCAGGGCTGGTAGGCGACCAGGGGACAGGCAGCGGGGTTGTCGCGCAGGGCCTGCTCGCAAAGCTCGCCGATCCCCTCGCCCCGGGAGGCCACCAGGGGCACTACCGCCAGCCCGAGCTCCCGGGCCAGCAGGTCAGCGTCGATGGTCAGGCCCTTGGCGCGCGCTTCGTCCACCAGATTGAGGGCGACCACCACCGGTAGACCCATCTCAGCCAGTTCCAGGGTCAGGTAGAGGTTGCGCTCCAGGTTGCCTGCATCCACCACGTCAACCACCAGGTCGGGCTTGAGGGCCAGCAACTCGTCGCGAGCGATCTTCTCTTCAGGTGTGGTGGCGGCCAGGCTGTAGGAGCCGGGCAGGTCGACGATCTCGACCGACCGGCCGGAGAGCTTGCAATGGGCGCTCAGGCGGTCCACCGTGGTGCCGGGCCAGTTGCCCACCTCGAAACGCGAGCCGGAGACCGCGTTGATGAGCGTGGTCTTGCCGACGTTTGGATTCCCTACCGTGACCAGCAGCCGCTCGGCTCGAGCGGTCGCGAGGGCAGCCAAGGTCAGCTGAGCTCCAGGTGGATCTGCCCCGCTTCCTGAGCTCGCAGGGCGATGAAGCTATCGCCCAGAGCAATCTGAAAGGCTCCCCCCAGAGGCGCACGACGCACCAGCCGGATGGCCGCACCCGGGCGCAGGCCCAGGGCCACCAACCGGCGCATCAGGCCGGGTGGTCCGCCGAGGCGGGAAATCTGCGCGTTCTGGTCGGGCTCGAGATGGCAAACGGTGGTCATATCGTCTGGATAATAGTCGAACCTGCCCCCCTCGTCAAGGCTTGCCTAATAGATCGGAGAAGGGCAACCTGCGGGGCAGGAACCGGAGGATAGCGTCCGAAGGCGCCGCGACCGGCTTTGTCGCGTGGAGGGACATGACGAAGTCTGGTTTCATGCGAGGGAATTATGGAATTCGTCAGCGAGACGCCCGGCCAAACAGCCTCCAAACAGCTTCAGCAGCCCGCCGGCATCCTGGGAATCGGTCACGCCGCCCCGACCCGGGTGGTGACCAACGAGCAGATGGAGCAACTGGTGGAGACCTCGGCCGAGTGGATCGAGTCCCGCACCGGCATCCGCGAGCGCAGACTGGCCGATGAGAATGTGTGCTCCTCCGACCTGGGGTTGGAGGCGGCCCGCCAGGCCCTGTCCGACGCCCGGCTCAGGCCCGACGAGATCGACCTCATCATCGTGGCCACCCTGACCCCGGACATGCTCATGCCGGCCACGGCCTGCATCATCCAGGAGAAGCTGGGCGCCAGGAAGGCCGGGGCCTTCGACCTGGCGGTGGCCTGCTCGGGCTTCGTCTACGCCCTGGCGGTGGCCGATCAGTTCGTGCGCACCCGGGCCGTTCGCAACGTGCTGGTGGTGGGGGCGGATACCCTGTCGCGGGTGACCAACTTCCAGGACCGCTCGACCTGCGTGCTCTTCGGCGATGGCGCCGGAGCCGTGGTGATCGGGCCGGTGGAGGAAGGGAGCGGCATTCTCTCCTTCGAGCTTGGCTCGGATGGCAGCGGAGGCGACCTGTTGATTATTCCCGCCGGAGGGGGCAAGAAGCCTGGCTCCGTCTATGAGTTGACCCGCCCCGAGTGCTGCATCCAGATGGAGGGGAAGCCCGTCTATCGCTTTGCTGTCTCAGCCATCGGCGAGGCGGCCGTGAAAGCGCTGGAGAAGTCGGGCCTGACGGCCGACGAGGTGACCGTGTTCATCCCCCATCAAGCCAATCTGCGCATCATCGAGGGGGCGGCCAAGCGGCTGGGTGTGCCCATGGAGCGGGTCTTCGTGAACGTGGACCGCTATGGAAATACCTCCAACGCGTCCATCCCCATCGCCCTCTGGGAGGCGCGTCAGGAGGGTCGCCTCAAGAAGGGCGACGTGGTCGTCGTGGTGGGCTTCGGCGGAGGCCTGGCCTGGGCTGCCGCTGTGCTGCGCTGGTCTTAGAAGTTCAGCGGGCTGGCCAGGAGATCGGGGAACCAGCGCACGATCTTGTCATCCAGGCTGAGGCGACCCTGCTCCACCAGCATCATGAGCAGGGTCGACTGGAAGAACAGGGTGGCCCCTCCGATGCGATAGTGCATGCTGGTCGTGGCGGGCACGGTGGTCATCGAGTTGCCCAGCGCCATGGTCAGGATCTCGCGGTCGTCCACCCACATCCCGAACTGCACCGCCTGCGTGCCGACTTTGGTTGCCTCGGTTTCGACGATCGTGCGCAGTCTGGCCGGGTCGGTCCTGGGGGGTGAGCTGGCACCGACCGGCCATCAGGGAGCTGTCCGAGCAACCAAGAATCACCGTCATGGCAAGGATCAGGAAAGCACGAGCGTTCACCATGGGGACTACCTTTCCGAAGGTCAGGGCTTGAGAAATTCGATGTCGGTGGCCTTGAGCTGGGGCCCCTCGCTGTTGTAGCGCACGCGTAGAAGGCTTCCCACAGCCGGCTTTTGGACGCCTTCTCCCACCACAAAGGTCAGCCTCTTACTGCCCACCTGCAGGTGGAAGCGATCGGGTCCGACCGAGCTGACGACCCCCTCGGCCTGACCCCGATCAGCCGGCTGTTGTTGCGGCCCGTAGGCGGCTTCATAGCGCTGGGTGCGAACGGCTTTCTTGTGGATCAAGAAAAGGTGCAGGCACACGCAGCCGATGCAAATCAGCACGAAGCTCGTGACCAGTCGCCTGCGAATCTCTCTTTCAGGCATGTGAAGGCCTTTCTCTGCCCTTGAAATGAATCCTGGCCAGGAAATCTTGCGGCGAAGACGAAACGGGCTGCGCCAATTAGGGAAAGGGGGCCATGTTTTATGGCTATGAAGTGTCACGAAGTCGATTTCCAGGTCATGGGTGATGATATGCAGATGGTTGAGATCGAGCTCGACCCCGGAGAGAGCGTGGTGGCCGAGGCCGGCGCCATGAACTACATGGAGGACGGCATCACTTTTGAGACCAAGATGGGCGATGGATCCAAGCCCGAGGGCGGATTCTGGAACAAGCTCAAGGACGCCGGTAAGCGCGTGCTGAGCGGCACCAGCGTCTTCATGACCCACTTCACCAACAGCGGGCAGGGCAAGAAGAAGGTCGCCTTCGCGGCCGCCTTCCCGGGCAAGGTGATCCCGGTCAACCTCAACGACGTCAGCGGAACCCTGCTGGTGCAGAAGTCCTCGTTCCTGTGCGCCGCTCTGGGCACGGGTTTGGACATCGCCTTCACCAAGAAGTTCGTAGCGGGCTTCTTTGGTGGCGAGGGCTTCATCTTGCAGAAGCTGACCGGCGACGGCATGATCTTTCTGCACGTCTGCGGGACCGTGGTTAAGCGCGAGCTGCAGCCCGGCGAGACCCTGCGCGTGGACACCGGCTGCCTGGTGGCCCTGTCCGACGGCGTGACCTACGACATCGAGCAGGCCGGCAACCTCAAATCCATGTTCTTCGGCGGCGAGGGACTGTTCCTGGCCACCGTCAAGGGCCCGGGCGTCGTGTGGCTGCAGAGCCTGCCCTTCTCTCGGCTGTGCGATCAGATCATCTCGCGCATCCCGCGCACCGGCGGCAACAGCGGTGGCTTCAGCTTCGGCAGCAGCGGCAGCTGATCGGCATCGTTTCGAGCGCAAGACACCGCCCTGGCCGCCAGGGCGGTGTTTTTGTCTCGCGATGGGTGGCAGCAAGTGCGCGCCAGAACCCCCGCTGGCGCCTAACCACCCCCACAGTGCCCCCCCCGCAGACGGACTTTCGGACCCTGGCGGCGAAGACGGCCCCGTGAGTTTCGAGCCTTTCGAAGACTTCCAGGCAGACGAGCAGACTCTGGCGGAGTTCGAGCGCCTCAAGCGCGAGGACCGGCTGGAGAACCTGTCCCGGCGCTACCTCCACTTCACCGAGCAGAACTTTCGCGCCACTCTGGAGTCGCTCGGCTTCGTGCCAAACATCGCCACCAACGGCTTCACCAACATCCTGGTTCAAGAGGAGAACCTGGTCTATACGGTCGGGCTCTTTTACTCCTACAGCTTTCCCGAGATCATGTTGCTGGGCCGGTCGCCGGCGGCCACGCCCAGGAGGATGCGCAACGTGCTGCAGGCGGTGGGGGAGCAGCTCACGGACGAGCATGCGGTCTCCCCCGAGGTCTGGCAGGACAATCCGCCGGCCTTCTTCCAGCAACGCGCCCGCCTTAATGAGCACCTGGTATTTCCAGGCCCTGGCCAGCGAAGGGCTCACGTGCGACACGCTGACCAACGCCAGTAATGAGTTCCTGGACCGCTATCCCTACGGCTACGGCTTCTACTTCTACGCCCACTTTCTCGACGATCATCGTTGCCCGATCCTGTGCTCGCAGGTGAGCTGAGCAAAGGTTTTCAGCCCCCCTTCAGTCGTCGGGGGTAAACTGGGCAGGATGCAGATTCAATCTCTCAGCGCGGCGCGCATCCTGCGATGGTTTGGACCTCAATCGGCCGGCTCGGGAGAGAGCCTCGACCGCGTCGTGCTGGGAGAAGACCGTTCCTTAAAGCTACCCCGTATCACGCTCCAGCCCTCGTCGCCCCCCGAGCCTCCTCCCTCCCCGGAGGGCGACGTTGCCCTGGCCTTCCTGAGCCAGCTCCGTCCCCAGCTCATCGCCGGAAGCGCCACCCTGGACAAGCCCATGCAAGGCGAGCTGGGGCGATTGGCTCACGGCCAGGCCCATCCGCTGGCCGCCCGGCTGGCCCGGGTTCTGCTCGACGACCACGCCCACTACGATTCCGCCCTGGAGAAGTGGACCGCCGAGGCGGGCGACCCGGTGGCCTACCTCGAGCTGCAGCACGATCGCCTGTCCGAGGAGCGGGCCCGGCCCGATGATGCCCGGCCCCTGCATCTGGAGGTCTGGGACCCGTTTCTCGACCACCTCCAGAGCCGCCCCATGACCCCCACGGCGCTGCGCACCATGGTGCACCTCTGGCAGGGGCTCGAGGAGCGCTCGGCTGGCGCTTTCGACGACGATTTCCGCAGCCAGGAGCCGGTCGAGCAGGACCGCCGCCTGGCCGCGCGCTGCCGCAACCTGGTGCAGGGCTGGCTGGAGAGCGGCCAGGCCGTTCTGGTGGGCGGCAGCCTGGACCAGGTGAGGCCGGGCGTGGCCGTGGAGGGCAATCGGATCGAGGTTCATCCCCGGCCCCTGGACCTGGCGCGCCTCGACCCCGACGATCCCGATCCCACCGCCCGACTCACGGCCGAGGGCCGCCTGGGCCGCGACGGCGGGGAGCTGGCCTCGGCCCTGGGCAAGCTGCTCGAGCAGCACCCCCACCTTCAGGAGGCCGGCTACGTCGGCCGCAATCTCGTACCCCTGCTCTTGTCCGATCAGGTTGGGTCGAGCTATGGAGCTCGCTCCGTGCTGACCGGGTTGTTCGAGCGCAAGAGAGAGCTGATGAGCCCGGTGCTGCAGTTTGTGGTCGAGGAGCACAGGGAGATCTACCTGAGCGAGCCGCTCGAGAAGACCATCGAGGCGGCCGCTGAGCTCGGTTGGCGGCCAGACACCCCCGAGCAGGTGGACTGGGTGGCCGGCAAGCTCTTCCAGTCGCGTGGCGGCATGGGCGGCGAGCACCTGATGCGGAGCAGCTCGGAGCTCGACCTGGCGATCCGGCTCCTCAAAGACTGCCCGATGCTCCCCAGCAGCGTGCCCCGGGCGGCGCTGGACCACCTGCTCGGGGTCAGCTCGCAAGACCAGGTGCTCGACCTCTGGAACCACCAGGTGGATCCCTGGCTGGTGGGCGACCGGGCCGGGGCCCTGCTCGACCAGGTGGAGGCTGCCAACCGCGAGGCCGGCAGCCTGGAGGCTTTGAGCGCCCGAAACCAGGCCACGCTGGCTCTGCTGCACCAGGATCCGAAGAACCACGTTCGGCTCGATGCTTTGCTCCAGGGAGATCTGGAGCGCCAGCCCGAGCACCGGGCCACCCGCCGGCTGGTGGATGCGGCCCGCCTGCGCGCCCTCGAGAGCGGTCCCGAGCGTCTGGCAAAGCTCGAAGGGAACGAGCGCAGCCAGGAGCTCGGCCGGCTGCTTCGGCTCAACCTGCTCTTGAGCGAGGAGGTGCCCGACCCGCCCTGGGGAGACCGGATGGAGGAGTACGAGAGCCAGCTGCCCTCGGAGCGCTCGGCGCCCCTGCTGGCGGTGCTCGAGCCGGGCGAGCGCGCGGCCCTGGTCGAGCCCGCCCTGGCACGCTTCGAGGCCGGCTACGGCTCGCTCGACGAGCTCGGCCCCGAGGCCAGGGGTGCCCTCAGCCTGCTGGCCAACCTCTGGTCGGAGCAGCCGCAGCTCAAGAGCAGGCTGTTCTCATTGCTCCTCCCTGAGCTTGCGAGCGGCAACGCCCAGATCCCCTCCGAGCTGGAGAGGCTCGTGGACGAGCACGTCACCGAGCACGCCGCCCGCGCCCTGGAAGGCTTCGTTGGCCAGGATCTTCCCGAGCGTCTCCAGAGCTATGAGACCAGCCTTCAGCTGAGCCAGGCCGTGTCCAGCCATCAAGAGCGGCGAAAGCTGGAGCAGTCGCTCCGGGACGGCTTCTGCGCCCAGGCGAAGAAGCACCCGGTGCTCTCCCGGCTGGAGGACCCGGACGACCTGACAGTGCTGCGCGAGCTGGTGGCCGATCCCGATGGCTGGGCCCGCGGGGGTGAGCGCTACCTGGAGCTTTCCGGCCTGATGAAGGAGGACGCCATGCAAGTTTATCTGCAGGCCCGTGAGCTGCGCAGCCAGGGGATGCCCTGGGAGTCGGCTCGCGAGCTGGCCCTGCGCCGGCACCTCAAGCTGCCCGACGGCTCCCCCGGTGGCAGGGTGGAGCTCTCTTCTCAGCGCGTCACCGTGGGAGGCGTGGTGGTGCGGGAGCGGCGCCGGTCATGAACATTGCCAGCCGGCTGTGGGATTTCGTCACGGGCGCGAGCCAGCGTCCGCCGATCCATCATCCCCCTGCTTCGGGACCGACCGATTCGGTCCAGCTGACCTTCGCCGACCCGGCCGTGGAGTCGCTCTGCCGGGCTCTGACCCGCAAGGTGGACGACCATCTGGCCGCTCGCCTGGAGAGTCGGGCGGCCGCCATGCAGGTGGCTCAGAGCCAGAGCGGGCAGGCCGGCATCGCCCTGGAGCTGTGCCGCGAGGCTCGTCACGATGACGATCGCGCCACCCTGGGCGAGACCGCCCTGAGCTACCTCAGCAAGCAAGGCGAGAGCGGCCCCTGGGCCACCGGCTTGAGCCTGGCCGCCACCAGCAGCTACGCTCGGGTGCGCTGGACGGCCTGCGAGCAGACGCTGGCCGCTCCCACTCTCCCTCTGGCCGGGCTGGGGTTGAGCATCGCCGGGGCGCTGCCCCTGGCGAACTGGAGCGAGGAGCGCACCGAGGTCGCCCGCAAAACCCTCGAGCTGCTCAAGAGCGATCCCGCCGCCGGTGCCAACGCCCGCCTGGCCCTGGCCGCGGCCGGAACCTCGAGCTACCCGCTTCCTCAGCAACTGATCATGGAGACCTTCCTGGCCGATCCGACCGGAGATCCGGTGGCTCTGTCGCTGCGGGCGCTGGATCAGATCCCCCTCTCCAACTACGGCGAGGAGCGCGCCCTGGCGGGGGAGGAGCTGGCCCGTCGCCTGCAGGCCGACCGACCCGCCCTGCAACTTGGCCTGGCCGCCGCCGGCACCTGGAGAATGCCCAGATCGAGAAGCCCCGCGAGCTGGCCGGCCTGGCCCTGGCCATGGTGCGGGCCGTGCCGGCCCAGAACTACCGCGAGGAGGCCGCCGCCGCCGGACAGAGCCTGCTCAAGTCGCTCAAAGCCTACCCCGAGACCCGCGAGCTGAGCGAGCTGGGGCTGACCATGCTCAAGACCGTCAGCTACCCGTTGCCCCAACGCCTGGTCGCCGACAAAGTCCTGGAGACCGCAGCCCGGGGCGGCACCCCCGCCGAGGCCGCCCGCCTGGCGCTCGAAGCCATCCCGGCCCAGAACTATGACGAGGAGGCCGCCGCCCTGGCCGCTCTCAAGCTGCTGCGCTCTGATCGTGTGGCCGACATGGCCGTGCGAGCCATGGAGACCTCCTGCTACCCCGTCCCCCAGCGCGCCATCGCCCGCGTGGCCCTGGAGGCGATGAGCCACCCCGAGCCTCAACCCCTGGCCGGGGTGGCTCTGCGCATGCTTGAGGCCATCCCCACTCGGACCTACGCCGTGGAGGGCGCCGCGGCCGGCAAGGCCATGGCCCGCGTGCTGGCCGGCCGCTACAGCGGCGCTCGCGATCAGCTCGACCGCGCCATGCAGTCGGGCGACTCCCCTCGCGAGCAGGTCAACGCCCTGCGCCAGGCCTTCGCCTCCATCCTGGGAGACGACGACGACGCCGCCCACGTCCGCAAGCTGGCCGAAGCCGTCACCGGCCAAGCCGAGTCCGTCGCCATCGTGCACAAGGAAGACGCCATCATCGTGGGCGGCGTGCGGGTCAAAGTGCGCGCCAGCGACGCCAACGCCCCCCGGGGCTAGGGTCCTGATCCAGGCAATTGCCCGGCGCATGCGCCGGGCCTCTCTGAGTTGCAGGTGAAAGGGCCTGCTCATGCCCTCATGATGAGGCAGGGTTGTTACCCCGATGCGGCCGATTCCTTGCCAGGGTCTTGCCGCAAGCTTGCCACTCATGAACGCCCAGCGCATCCAGCGCCTGGGCGGGGGGTTGGGCGGGTGGAACGGCCCCGCCTGGGCGTCGCGCAGGAATCGCTCGAAGGGCAGGCCCCGATCCATGGCCGCTCCTCCCACCATGCGAGCGGCCAGCTGGGCGGCCAGCTGGGCGGCCTCGGTGGCGCGCACCTTGGCCCCACCTGGGGACCCAGGGACGAATCGCGTGACAGCGTCCAGGCCCGGGCCACGGTGTAGAAAGCAGTAGGAAGTCGATCCCCCCGTCAAAATGTGCCAGAAGGGAGGGGGGGCAAGGGCTTGATCTGCCTTGAGAGAGGAAGTTGCCGCGAAGAATCGTGCTCGAC
>QWHO01000173.1 GCA_021404945.1 bacterium CPR1 | reverse complement strand
CGCGGTGGCGGCGCGGGTGCGCCACCTGGCCGGCTATGACGATGAAGCGCGCATCGCGGAATCGTTGAAGGAATGGACCTCGAAGATGCGCGTGCTCGATACGCGACTGGGGGAGACAGGCGCGTACGTCGCGGGCGCCGAATTCTCGCTCGAGGTCCCGGCGATGGTGCTGGCGGAGCTCCTCTCGCGGGGGCCCGAGAGGGCCTGGGAAGCCGAGCCGAGAGCCGAGAAGCTGGCCGAGGGCCTGCTCGAGAAGGCCAGCGACGACCTCGACCTGGCCCTGAAGACACTCCGGATCTCGCGGGTCTACACGCGCCAGGGGCTGTCCGAAGCCGAGCAGCACCTGGCCGAGCTGGCCGCCCTGCCGCAGCGAGCCGACCTGCGGGACGCCTTTGAGCGGGTGGTGGCGGGAACCAGCAGCCTGGAGGCGGCCGTGGAAGGGCTCGAGCTGGTGCGCATCCCGGTCGGGGTGGAGCCCATGAACGAGCGCCTGGAGCTATTCGAGCAACTATCCCGCTGCCTGCCCCCCGAGCAAAAAGACGCGACCACGCCGCTCTATCGCATGATTCTGGCCCAGCGCCACCCCTGCGACAGCCTGCAGGTGACCGGGAAGAGG
The DNA here is from genome assembly GCA_021404945.1 of bacterium CPR1. GTDB lineage: Bacteria > Vulcanimicrobiota > Xenobia > Xenobiales > QWHO01 > QWHO01. The sequence continues at coordinate 11,358 of QWHO01000173.1, read as the reverse complement.
TTCCTTGAGCTGCGCAGCGTGACCGGAGACGAGGAGGCGCGCGAAGCCTTCCGGCGCATCCAGGAGCAGGCGCACGACCCGGCGGAGGCCGACCGGATGGTGAACGAGCTGGTCCGGGCCCTGCTGATGGAGCCGGACCACAAGCAGGCGCTGGGCAGGATCTTGGGCCAGACCGACCTGCCCCAGAGCCAGGTCGAGACGCGAGGTGACTCGGTGCTGGTGGGTGGGGTGCGGGTGAAGAGAAAGTTGGCCCGGTAGCAAAAGCGCTCGGCGTCAACTCGACCCGACCCGCCAGAATGCGCGGAATTTTCGCCGGAGCTGTGTTTCAGGGCGTTCGTCAGATTGCGCTACGGTGCAAGACCAGAGTGCGAGCACATTAGCCGAAACAGCCCGACTGGGCGGGCGGGCCGCCACTCGCGATGCGGCTCACGGCCTGGGCCCAGCGAGTGTCCTGGGCGAACTTCGTCTCGCTGTAGCTGTCGCTACGCTCCTCCGACAGGCTGAACGTGGGGGACAGCTCCACGGTCAGGCCGTGGGCGCCGCTGAACCTGCTCGCGTGCTGCTCAAAGATCACCGCTTCACGGGTCTTATTGACCACCTGGCCGGCCGCGTCCTTGAGGGCCTGATCGCTGATATCGCGACTCTTGTTGACTCGCTCGGCGAAGTCGTAGAGGTCCTTGTAATCGGTGAAGCCCTGCGTGCTGCTCGAGATCGATTTCAGAGTGGACATGGGGGTCTGGGTGGTCAGGATGGCGGCTGCCAGGCCGTCCACGGCCTGGGTCAGGGCAGGTAGTCGGGAGAGCTCGGTCGCGGACATGGTGGGCAGATCGCCGGAGTTGCCCTTGGCGGTGCGCACCACGTGCTGGCAGACCTCCCGCGGGGTCAGGTTGAGTCGCAGGGCCAGCTGCCCCTGCAGGTTGGCCAGCATGTCGGGGTTTAGAATCTTGTGATAAGGCCAGCCGGCACCGCCCTCGACCTCCTCCGAGGCGACCAGGAAATCGGCCTCGTCGCGGAGCTGATGGGCCACCTCGACGGAGGCCATCAAGCAGGCGTCGAAACCCACCACATCGATCTTGCGCCCGGTGGCCTGGCGGGCCTCCTTCATTCCCGCCTCGATGTCGGGCAGGCTCATCCAGCCGTTGTGCGAGTAATCCTGGGCGGCGCCTTTCCAGCCGTTGCCGTGGTCGGAAATGATCAACATGTAATTCTCGGCCGGGTAGCGTTCCATCCCCCACTGGATGAAGTTGGCCAGTTGCTTGGGGTCCGACATGTTGGTCGAGCCCAGCTCCTGAACCGGAGGGCTGTTGATCCCCTTCTGGTTGTTCTGGGTGATCAGGTAGCGCTTGGCGCCGTCCGACCGGCCGTGGTCGAACTGGGCCACGACGTTCGTCTGGGCGTCCGAGCCCACCCGCTCAGCCTCGTCGAGGTCACTGAGCATGAAGCTCTTGAGGTCGTTGTCGGAGGCCGAGTAGACCAGGATGGTCCACTTCTTGGGAGCCGCAGGAGCCTGCTGGCCGATCGTTACCCGGTCGCCGCTTTCCTCAGGTGGGGGCGCGCTCGAGCGGGCTGGCAGAGTGGACACTCGGGTGGGCGATATGGCAGTCAACATGGCGGCAGTATAACGGGAGGGCCGGACAACCCGTTTGCCAGTTTGTAAACATGATTTCAGCAATCGTTAAGCCCCGGCGGCGAAAATGGGGCCGATGTCGCCCATCGCGCTCTATCAGCGTTATGTCAGCCGCGAGTTCAATCAGGCTCGGGGGCGCTGCTGCCATTACACGCCCACCTGCAGCCAGTATGCCCGCGATGCCATCGAGGCCCACGGGCTGCGTGAGGGCGGTGAGATGGCCTTCATGCGGTTCATGCGCTGCCGGCCGGACGTCAGGGCGAGTGGACCGGACGAAGTTCCCGGGGCTCACCATGAGCACCGCGGCGAACGCGTCCCCATGTTCTACCCGCGCAAGGACTCCTCGCGCGGCGTCAGGCTCGCCGCCGGGGCCGCCCAGGTGGCCGGGAAGATCCTGGGCGCGCTGGGCGCGGGCCTGGCGGGGACGATCGGGGGCGCCTGCCTGGGGGGATACCTGGGCGCCAAAGCGGGCCAGGGCCCCGAAGCGATGGACGCCTTCCACGCTCGCGCGGCCGGCAAGCACGGCCAGGACTCGCTCAAGGGCCTGAAACAGATCGAGCTCGTGACCTGCGGCCTGGGCACCATGACGCACCGACTGGGTTGGCTCGGGGTGGCCGCTGGAGCCATCGGTGGCGCCGTCACGGGGGCCCTGGGCGGGGCGCTGGCGGTCGGTCAGCTGGGCTGGGAGATGGGCGGCTATCTGGGCCGCAACCTCACGCTCGACCTGCTGGAAGGGTCTCGCTCGGGCACCTGAAGGTCCAGCGACGAGACCCTGGAGCGCACCCGGTTGAGGCTCTTCTGTACGGTATCGCCTTCACCATGCACCTGGCCGTGGAGCTCGTGGCCTCCTGGTCGGCCAGGAGCCATCGCCTTGGGCGGATGATTCGCTACGGAATCCCTCTGGCGTTGACGCTCGGTATCGGGATCTGGGCCAAGTGGGCATTTTACTCTCAAGCAGGTGGTTGGCGGGTCTTCTGGTGGAACTACTCAGGGGGTAACGTGGTGTTCTGGCTCACCTGCGTGGCGGTGGGGCTCGCGGTGCTGATCCGGGTCGCCCGGCGGGAGCGCGCCGCCCTGGCCGACTGACCAGAATACCTCTGCGAGCTCGGGTCTTTGTCTGACTGGACCGGGCTTTCAGTTTCCTTTCAGGCAGATGAGCGACCATGCAGGCCTATGCAAGTCAACCGTATTGCAGTGGCGACGCCCTTTCTGGCCGCCAGCCCCCAGGTCGCCGGCCGGACCGCCGGACCGTCAGACACCGTCGAGTTGTCGGCGCCGAAGGCGACGAGCACCGCGAAAGAACCCTGCCCGTCCGACCTGCTGCTGGAGATCCGGCAGGTCTTCCGACCACGTGACGACGACTACGGACGCTCCTCCACAGCCAACAGCGACACCAGTCGCGACACGGGGGTCGAAATTCGTCACCAATCCGGGGGTGGAGGCTGTTTTGGCCCCTCCGAGCACTACTGGACGCTGACGGTGCCGGGCTCCGAGTCCGAGCAGATCGCCATTGGAACGAGCGTATTGAGCTCTGCCAGCGGGTGCTCGGTCAACAGCGACGGGACCTTCGTGGTGGGTCAGTTTTATGATGTCCGCAAGGAAGAGCGCCGCCAGAGCGACCTTCAGGATCTCAAGGACAGGGGACTTTATTCGGGGGATAAGAGCTGGAGCGGGCCCAGCTACCTGCTGGACGTCCCTTTGCGCAAAGGGCTCCTGGGCAAGCTACCGGCTGCCATGCGGCGGCGCGGGTGGATCCCTCAAAAGGTCCTGACCGCCCTGCCGCCCGACGCGGGCGCCTTCGACGTCGGTCCCGACAACAGCGTGGCCATCGCACAAAACGATCGGGTCCTGCGCTACACCAGGAAGCACGGGTTGCAGCCCTGGCTGCAACTGAGCCAGCCGATCGAGGACCTGGAGTATCTGTCCGACGGCAGCCTGGCCGTGATGACCAGCTCGGCCAAAGTGGGCTCAGATGTCTATTTGTTCCGGCCGGGTCAGGAGAAAGATCCCCGGCTCGTCCCCTTCTCCGAGGCCTACCCGGAGCTGTACGACGAGCGCTTGCGCGCGCGTGTCAACGGGGTCGGCTTCCTGCGCGACGCTTCCACGACCGAGTTGGAGCGCTTTGTCGAGAATTCCGACTGGCTGAAGGGCAAGGACAGTTGGCGATCCTGGCAATCTCACACGGGATACAACGGGCGTGACAAGAGCGCTGTAGTCCAGTGGAAACAGGCCCCCGAGCTGTGGACCTACAATCGAGCGAGCGGCGAATCGAGCCTGATCGGGCCGCTGGTGGTCCCCGAGTCGAATCGGTTTGGAGCGCCGGAACAGGGGCATTTCCAGGGTGAGGTTACCCAAGACGCGGCCTACTTCGTTGCTCGCTCGAGCCCGACTCGACAGGGGGGACCGATCGATGTCGCCGTGTGGGATCTCGGGACGGGCCGGAGCGAGCTCGTTCCCGGGGTTCGCGACGTCAAGCTCGACAGGGAGAAGAACCAGCTCAACGTCCGGATCATCACGGGGGAGGAGAAGACTCTACCGCTCGGCACGCTGGGCAGCCTGAAGAACGAGGCGTGGTATCTCAAAGCTCGCATGGCCGACCTGCTCGACTCGGAGGCAGACCTCAAACCTGAGCGCCAGATCGGCGAGGATCAGGAGAAGGTGATCGTGGGCGGAGTGCAGGTCCGCAAACGCGACTGAGCCGGTTCATCGTTTGCTTGAGCCGAGGGAGCCAGAAGGGAGCCCGTCCTCGACTGCCCGTCTCAACCACGACGCCAGCGCCGAAGGGCCAGAGTCAGGCCGGTTGCCAACAAAGCCAGCAACCCTGCCGTCGCCCCGACCAGGAGCAGCGGTCGAAGCGGTCCGGCAAAGGCGAAGTAGTGGGCCTGCGTGAAGTAGGTCGACAGTGCCCCGGGGGGCGCAGGCCAGGCAGCGACTCCGCTCTCAGCGTCCACACTCAAGCTGCGCCCTCCAACCACCAGGAGCCAGACGAGTTGCCCGTCTGCCTGCTGCAAAGTCATCGCCGACACCAACACATCTTGTCCGGCCAGGCGACGAGCGCTTTCCACGGCCTGTTGCGGGCTGATCCGGAGTCGCTCGATCTGAAGAGGCTCATAGCGCGTTCCGGTGGTGACCGATCTCGGCAGAGCGTTGAGCAAGCCGCTCGAAGACCAGAGGAAAAGCGGGACGGCGCAGAGGATGCCGAGGACGAAATGAAGGCGCTGCACGGTCACGGTGCTCCCCTGCGTGAAGCGAGCGAACTCTTCCTCCTCTACCCCCCGCTCCCGGGCAGGGAGCGCGGGCTCCTTCCCAGCGAATCGCTTCGGGCGAAGTTGCCACGCCTGGCTTGATTTTTGGTCGCCTTTCAGGGCTCTGACCTAAGCTAAATCGGTGCCGATCCGACCCGTCATCAGCCCGGACTTTTATGCGCCCGCCCTGCTGCGGTCGGCGGCATCGGCGAGCGTTGATCAGGTGGAGGTGGGGTCGGCCCGGGCCGAGAGCTCGGGGGGGACCCAGGCCGGGATGCCTCCCCCGCTGGCGCTGGCCCAGCAACTGGCCGAGCGCGGGGCCAGCTTCGAGGTGCAGGGGCGCAACTGGCTGTTTCAAAAGACCTGGAAATCGGCCGATCCCGAGAAGGTCTCCCAGGAGCTGAAGAAAGACGACCCTCAGGTGCGCGTGCGCCTGGCGAGCGAGCAGTGGATACCCCTGGAGAGCGCCGAGCGACTGGGGCTGTTCCACGCCTTTCACGCCGGTTCGCCGGAGCAGCTCTCGGACGGCGCGCTGGGGCAAGCTCTGGCGGCCACCCACGCGCCAGGGGCGGCTTACCTGGCTTACCTGGCCCTGAGCCAGGGACCGACGGCGGAGCGGGAGAGCGAGCTCTTCAAGGCCTTCGAGCAGGGTAAGCTCGAGGCCGGCAAGCTGGCCCGTCCCGAGCTGGCCAAAAGCCTGAAGGGGCTGGCCGAGCAGGGCTATGCCCTCTCCACCGGGACGCCGCTGGCCACCTATCTCTCCTCGGCCAGGCTTGCCCCCGAGGCACCGGTGGAGGTGTCGCACCAGGGGCTGCGGCTGAGAAATCTGCAGCAAAGAGAGCTTTGCGCCCCGCCCACCCGAGAGCTGGAGCTGCTCAAGTCTCAAGCCGAGCGGATGCGTCGGCTGGCCGGGAAGCAAGCCGAGCAGGCCTGGGAGCTGGTGCGCCAGGATGGCAGCTCGCGTCCCCTGTCCGAGCGCGTAGAGCTGGCCGGGCTGCTGATGGGACCGCACCTGGCCACCCTCTACCCGGCCGTCTTGCGCAACACGCCCGAGCAGGCTCCCCTGCAGCCCACGGCGGAGGAGTTGCAGGCTCTGGCCCGGTCGGTTCAGCCCGAAATGGCGGTCAAGGCCCTGGAGCTGGGCCGAAAGCAGGGCTATCACCAGGACCACTGGCGCGAGGCGGTGGCCGATACGCGCGACCTGAAGCTGGCCGAGCGGGCCCTGGCGGCGCTGGAAGGCAAGGATTATGCGGCTCGCCAGGCAACCTTCCGGCAGCTGGTGACGGTCTCGCCGGCCTGGGCGGTGGAGGCGGCCGAAGAGCTCGGGCCGGAGCTTGCCCTGCGAGGCGGGGAGCTGGCCAGGCTCGCTCGAGCGGGACAGCCGGCCCTGGAGGCCTGGCGCCACTGCAAGCAGGAGAATCTACCCTTCCGGGCCGTGGCGCTGGAGTCGTCGCGCGAGCTGCTGGGGCGCGCGGGGCTCGATCCCGCAGGCTGGACCGCAATCTACGCTTCCATGCCGCCGGGACAGGGTCTGCTGGCGCTGGCGGGCGAGCTCAAGCCCTGGAAGCCGACCCTGGAGGGAATGACGAAGCTGGTGGCGCTGGAGCCCGAGAGCTACCCCGAGGTGAAAGCCCTGGCGGCCCGCTTCAAGAACGCCGATCAGGCCGTGACGGCCTGGGGCGAGCTGCTCGCAAGCGACCGGGCCCGGCCGGATTTCGCCGAGCGCCGCCAGACGCTCGAGCAGATGGTCGAGCAGAAAGGCTGGGAGAAGGGCCGGGCGGCCTACGCCGAGCTGGCCTCGCCCCGGGAAACCTCGACCTGGGCCGAGCGACTAGAGAGGCTGAAGCTGGCCGAGCAAACCTGGCCCGAGCAGAGCCTGGAAACCTACCGGAGGCTGCGCCAGGCCAACCTGGACGACGCTCAGCTGCAGGCCTTCAGCGAGCTATCGGCTCAGTTGGCCCTCAAGAAGGAGGGCGACTGGGAGCTTTCGGACGGGCGCTGGGTGAACAAGCTGTACATCGGGGCGAGCCCCCAGAACAGCCTGGAGCTGCCGGTGATCTCGCTGGCCCACCTGACCGGCTGCAAGCTCTCGTTCACCCAACAGCACGACCTGCGAGTGGACAAGAACCGGGCACTGCTGGAGGCCAGCGCGGACGGGCAGACCTGGAGCCAGCTGGCCAGTTTCCCGGGAGCCCTGGGTGGGCCCACGGCCGAGTCGGTGGACCTGTCGGCCTTTGACGGTAAGAAGCTGCACTTGCGCTTCGTGGTCAGGCCGGAGCACTGGGACAACAGCGGGCCGGGTGAGGCGCTGGCCATCTCGGACCTCAAGCTCACCGGCCAGAGCCTGAGCCAGACCGTCGAGCTGCTGAGCCAGAAGGGTCTGGCCTCTCCCGAGGGCTTGCTGGACGAAGCTGCCCGCTTGCCGGCCCTGGCTCGCCTTGCGGTCCAGGCGGGTGGAGCCCGCCAGGCCCTGGAGCTGAGTAAGCTTGCTCCGGAGCAAGACTGGAGCGCCCTGGGCGAGCTGGCCTCGCGGATGGGCGCGAGCGCCGCCGGGCAGATCTGGCCCAGGCTGACGGGGGCCGATCAGGCCCGGGAGCTGGCCCTGGTGGCCCATCTGTCGGCGCCCCGGACGCCGCTGGAGACGCTGCTCAAGCGCACCCGGCAGCTGTCGGCGCTGCAGCTCTCCGAAGAGAGCCTGGACACACTGCGCCAGGTGGCCTCCGAGCAGCCGGAGTGGCACAGCGTGGGGGCCTGGGACGCGAGCGACCAGGGTTGGAGCAACCGGCTCTACATCGGTGCCCCCACCCAGAACGAGCTGACCAGCCCCCCGCTCTCGCTGGCCCACCTGCGCTCGCCGCAGCTGACTCTGTCGGAGCGCCACGATCTGCGCGTGGATGGCAACCTGGCCAGAATCGAGCTGGCCGAGGATGGGCCCGATCCCCGCTGGAGCACCCTGATCGAGCTGAAGGGGACCTCCTCAGAACGCAAAAACCTGCAACTCGACCTGTCGCGCCACGCGGGCAAGACGGTGCGGCTGCGCTTTGCGGTCGTGCCGAAAGTGTGGAACGAGGACGGCCCGGGAGTGGCGCTCTCGGTCCAGAGCCTCAAACTGAAGGGTGAGACAGCGTGGGGGCCGGTGAGCACCCCTCTGGGCTGCGCCGGCGAGCTCTGGGATCGGGCCCTGGAGGGGCTGTCCAACATGCCCCGGGAGCATCGCGAGGAGGCGCTGCAGACGCTGGGCCAGTTGAGCGCCAGAGCAAAGGATGCGCGCCAGGCTCTGGAGCTGTGGCCGCTCTTGCTGGGTCGGCCGGAGCGTTTGCTGGAGCGAGCCGGCGCGCTGAGCGAGCTGGCCGGCTGGATGGGTCCGGCAGCTGCGGCCAGCGCCTGGCCTTTGCTCGACGAAGGCAGCGGAGCCGAGCTGAGCCGCGTGCGCTGGCTGGAGATCGCCGCCCGAACAGCTCCCGAAGGGGCCAGCCTGGCCGACCTGGAGCCGGTCTACCGCAACCTCTGCAGCCAGCCCCTGGACGAGCGGGCCACGGCGGCCCTGGATGGCATGCTGGCCCGACGTCCCTCCTGGACCAGGGAGGGAGTCTGGGAGACCCGCCGCGATCCCCAGCGCGGTGCCGTCTGGAGCAATCGCCTCTTCATCGGGGCCCCCTTCAAGAACGAGCTGACCACACCGCCGATCCGGCTGACCGACCTGGATTCGGCCAGAGTGGTCTTCGCCGCCAGACACGACCTGCGCACCGAGAAGAACAAGGCCGAGTTAGAGATCTCCGCCGACGAGGGGAGGAGTTGGACCGCGCTGGCCAGATTCCAGGGAGCCCAGCGCACCGAATGGGCCGACCAGGAGGTGGACCTCTCGGCTTATCTCTCCAAGACCGTGCAACTGCGCCTGCGGGTGGCCCCTGAGCATTGGGACGAGAGCGGGCCGGGCAACGCCTTCGAGCTGGCCGGGTTGAAGGTGGTGGGGCGGAGCGCTGCCTCGGCTCCCCAGCGGACAGTCTTCGAGGAAACCATGGACGCGAGCCTGGTGGCCCGGGCCCTGGAAGCGGCCGCAGGCAGCTCGGAGTCGATGCTGGCCCTGGGCGAGCTGAGTGAGAAGCTGGGCGACAGCGTCCAGGCCCTCAAGCTCTGGCCGGGTCTATCCCCCGAGCTGGGCAAGCCGGACTTCCCTCAGCGCCAGGAGGCCATGATTGCGCTGGCTTCGAGCTGCGGAGTGGAGCAGGCGGTCGAGGCCTGGCCGCTGATCTCTTCCGAGGGGCCAACCGAGCTGGCCCAACGAAGCCGCCTCTTCACCCTGGCCAGCCGGCTGGCTGAGACCTCCGGTCTGAAGGCGTCCGAGCTCTATCTGCAGATGGCCGGGACCGACCCCGAGGCCCTGGAAGCGGCCGAAAAGCTGGCCCGGAGCCAGCCGGAATGGGCGGCCGTGGGCAGCTGGAGCCAGCAGGGGGCGGCCTGGATCGACCGTCTGTTCATCGGTGCCCCGCTGGAGCAGCACCTGACCACGCCGCCCCTGCCGCTGGCCGGGCTGACGGACGTGAAGGTCGAGTTCTCAGAAAAGCATGATCTTCGCGTGCAGGACAATGTGGCCGGCCTGGAGATCAGCGTGGACGGGCAGAGCTACACCAGCCTGGCACAGTTTCCCGGCTTGAGCGCGGACTGGAGCCAGCGGTCGGTGGATTTGTCGGCTTACAGCGGACGCACGGTGCAGCTTCGCTTTGCGGTGAAACCGAAGCAGTGGACCAACGACGGGCCCGGAGAGGCGCTGGGCATTCGAGACCTTCGCCTGCAAGCCACCCGCGAGGGGAGCGAAGTAAGGCTTGATCTCTTGAGCCTGCAGGGCGCGGCCGTGGAGATGCTGGCGGCGGCCTCGAGCGAGGGCATGCGGATCCTGGGGCAACTGGGTCCGGACCAGGCCTGGCGGGTGCTGGGCAGCCTGGGCCAGGCCCGGGCGCTCGGCCTGCTGGAGGGTCGCGATGCGGGCGAATGCCTGATCCGGGTGCTGCAGTCGATGATCGTGGGCGAGAGCCTGGAGCGGGCCATGGAAGCGATGCTGCAGGGGAACGGCCGAACCCTGGATGAGCAGGAGGACTCGGTGATCGTGGGCGGGGTCAGGGTCAGCAAGCGGCGCTGAGGATTTGACCGGATCGAGCCTGTCCAGGTGATGCCGGAGGAAATCCAGGCACGACAGGGGTCCGTTCGTTTGAGCCTCGCCCAGCTCTTTTGTCGGTTCGCTCACTCGAGCACGAACGTGATAACGTGATTTGCCAGGGGGTGGGGTGGACTGCCTGCCATCCTGAGAAAGTGCTCGCACACCCGAGTCCCTGTGAGGGATGTTCAATCCCGGGCGACTCTTTCCCGAGCGGAATTCTGGCTCGCCCGGCGAACCATCGCTTATGGGGGGATTGTTCAAAAAGAAGCCCGGAGCCGACTACAGGTTCCTGCCGCGCTATCCCGGCACGCGCCTGCGGATGGTCACCGAGCAGTCAGGCAACGCGATGCGCATCATGGCGGTGGGCTCGAGCCAGTGGTTCAACCCGGCTTCCGCGTCGGACCGCAATCTGACCCTGCAGGCAGCTCTCCCGCCCATGGTGGAGACGGACAGCCTGGAGATCCTCCAGACCCTCCAGGAGCGCCAGCGGAGGGCGACCCGTGGGCGCCCTCAAGCCGGACCAGGTGGCGCCGATCGCGGCCGCCCTGCGGGGCGGGCCGACCCGTCACTTCATCCTGGTCACCGGGGGCTTCGTGGAGAAGTCCATCCAGCGGCTCGGCCTCGAGCTCCAGGGGCACGACCTGGACACTCTCGGACTCTTCTGGTACTTCAGCGGGGACGACATCTCAGACGTGCCCAGCGCCGCCCAGGAGATCGTGGAGACCTGCAAGCTTCTGAAGGTCAAGCGGCTGTCGATCCTGACCGGAGCCTTCAACCAGGGCATCGAGAGGAAGCTGGCCCAGGGCCTGGGCAAGCTGGAGGCCTGCGGAATCTTCCAGAAGGACGACGACGCGCGCTACCCGCGGTTTCCCAGCCCCATGCTCGACCAGATCACGAGGCCTTAGGCGTGCTGTCCCGATTCGAGCTCAACGACCCGGCTCAAGTGCCCCCCTCGGGGCCGGGCCCGGGCCTTTCCGCGCCCGGCTGTCCGGAGGAGTTGCTCGCGAGCCGGCGCACCCGACCGCGAAAGGCATCCACCTCGAGCTGCTCTCCCTCGGCCACCCAGCTGGTGCCGACGCCTGTTCCGAGAACGGCCGGGATCTCATACTCGCGGGCCACGATGGCCGCGTGAGACAGGGGGCCTCCCGTATCCGCTACGACGGCGCGGGCCAGGGAGAAGAGCGGGGTCCAGGTCGGGTCGGTAAACGGACAGACCAGGATATCTCCCGCTTGCAGGCGCTCGAAGTCCTCCACGCCGCGGATGACTCGAGCCGGACCGGTCGCCAGGCCCGGGCTGCCGGCGACTCCGGTCAGGCAGTCGGCGCCGGTCA
>QWHO01000172.1 GCA_021404945.1 bacterium CPR1 | reverse complement strand
AGGGGGCGGGCGAAACCTACGAGGCCGTCATGACGCTCCAACCAACCAATCCCCTCCGACTTCCCTCCGACATTGACGGCGCCGTCGAGCTCCTTGAGGTGACCGGGGCGGACTCGGTCATCTCCTTTGTGGAGACGGGCGAACGACATCCCGCTCGAATGAAGCTGATCCAGGACGGTCGTGTAAAGGATCCCCCTTTCGCCGAGCAAATCGAAGGGCAGCGACGACAAGAGCTTGCCAGGCTCTACTTTCGTGATGGCTCCATCTACCTGACGAGGCGAGACGTGCTAATGCAGCGCGGGTCTCTGAAGGGTAAGGATTGTCGAGCCTGGATCCTACCGCAGGACCGCTGCTGCAACATTGATACACCTTTTGATCTCTGGCTCGCGGGCCAACTGCTTGAACTACACGCCCGTGCCTGAAACGCGAATCCTGGTAGTAGAATCCGAGCATTTTTCGCTTCGAGCGGCAGAGATTCTCAGAGACCTGGGGCCTGTGCACCTCGGGGACCTGGACGAGGAGGAGCTCGTTCGGGAAATCTCCTGGGCCAACGTTCTCTGGGTCAGGCTGAGGCACAAGATTCACAGTAGTTTGATGAGCTGCGCCCAGGACCTTCGCATAATCGTCTCAGCCACCACCGGGCTGGATCACATCGACGTGCCTGAGGCTGAGCGTCGAGGAATCCGCATACTGTCCCTACGAGGTGAAAGTACGTTCCTGGAGCAGGTCCGAGCCACCGCAGAGCACACCATCGGCTTGACTCTCAGCCTGCTGAGGAAGCTGCCCTCCGCCGCCCAGCATGTGCGGACTGGGGGATGGCGACGGGAGCTGTTCTGGGGAAATGAGCTCCACACCAAGACGGTGGGCGTTGTGGGCTATGGAAGACTTGGCAGGATTGTCTCCCGGTACTTCCTAACTTTTGGCGCGCGCGTGCTGGTTTCCGACCCCCTCGTTCCGCAGCGGGAGATCGAGGCTGCGGTGCAGTTGGTGCCGCTCGATTACCTCCTAGCCCGAGCTGATATTGTTACCCTCCACGTCAACCTGACCCCCGACACATGGGGCTTTTGGAACCGGCACCGCCTGGCATCGATGAAGACGGGCTCCTGGCTCATCAATTCGTCTCGGGGTGAGTTGATCGACGAATCGGCCCTCCTGGGTGCTTTGAAAACGGGACACCTTGGGGGAGCGGCACTTGATGTCTTGAGCAACGAAGATTCAGGAGGCATGGCTGACTCACCCCTTGTCCAGTATGCCCGCGCGCACGATAACCTGCTCATTACCCCCCACATCGGGGGATTGACCCGCGAGTCAGTGGAGAAGACAGAGCACTTCTTGGCGGAAAGGCTGCGGAGGCTTCTCTCCTCGTGTGCGGAATAGCCGGCCTCTTCGGACAGGACTGGACGCCGGCCCAACTCGACCGAATGGTCAGGGCTCAGGCTCACCGGGGCCCAGATGGGCGCGGCACGTATTGCTCCCCCTCCAGGCTTGCAGGTCTCGGACATACCCGCCTGAGCGTGATAGACCTCTCGGAGAGAGGAAGCCAACCGATGTCGGACCCATCGGGTTGCTTTCGAATTGTGCTCAATGGGGAGATTTACAACTATCTGGAACTGCGAGAGGAGCTCTCGACGCGATACACTTTCACCACCAGAACGGATACAGAGGTGCTTCTCGCCGCCTACATCGAGTGGTGGGCAGACTGCCTCCACCGTTTGCTCGGAATGTTCGCCTTTGCCATCTGGGATGAGACTGGTCACCAGCTCTTTGCCGCGCGAGATCGCTTTGGGGTGAAGCCGCTCTATTTCACGCGTCGTCCCGCGGGAGGACTGTGGTTGGGGAGTGAGATCAAGGCCCTTGCGGCGGCCGGCGCCGAGCGACAACCGGACGAGATCGCCTGGGCCACATATTTTGCCTCGGGCAACTATGACTACGGATACCGGACCTTTTGGAAGGGAATCGAGAGGCTTCCGGGAGGTTGCAGTCTCCGCTGGAGCCCCTGGAAGGGTCTCGCTATTCAGACCTGGTATGACCCGGCCGCAATCGCCCTCGAGCAAGGGCGCGAGGAGCGCCCCTGGACGGAGGTAGCGGACGCACTGGGTGAACTCTTAAGGGACAGTATAAGGCTTCGCTTCCGGGCGGACGTTGCGGTAGGAGTTTGCCTCTCAGGAGGTCTCGACTCTTCACTCCTTCTGGCCCTGTCACGGGAAATCCCCGGGGCCTCGCCGTTACAAGCCTATACCTTTCTCTGCGGCGATCCCAAGTACGACGAGAAGCCCTGGGTGGAAGCGATGCTTGAGCATGACCGAGATTCTAGCAACTTTGCTCTTTTGACCCCGAGCGAAGCGCCCGATTTGGCTGCCGCTATGACCAGGGCACAAGACGAGCCCTTTGGCGGCCTCCCTACCCTGGGAATGGGCAAAGTTCATCAGCTGGCCCGTGAGCACGGGGTTACGGTCCTCCTGGACGGCAACGGCCTGGACGAGGCCTGGGCAGGATACGACTATTATCGAAGTGCCGACCAGCTTGATCCTTCCGTTGGCCCCGTGCAGGGCTCGGCCAGCCCTACGACCCGACCCGACTGCCTGGAGCAGGACTTCGCCCGGCTAGCGGAGCGCTTCGTGCCAAGTAATCCTTTTGGTGACCCCGTGCTTGACCTGCAGTATCGCGACCTCTGCTGGCTGAAGATTCCAAGAGCTCTGCGGTTCGCCGATCGGGCGAGCATGCTATATTCCCGCGAGCTTCGCGACCCCTTTTTGGACCATCGAATCGTCGAACTTGGTCTGCGTCAACCTCCAGAGAATAGGATTCGGGAGGGAAGCGGGAAATGGCTGGTCCGTCAGCTTGCTCGGGGCTTCCTTCCCGAACCCGTCCTGGAGGCACCCAAGCGCCCGGTTCAGACCCCACAAAGGGAATGGCTGCGGGGCCCCCTCAAGACCTGGGTGAGAGACCATCTGGCCTCCGACTCCTTTTCTCATCGAGGTTGGATGGACATGAAATCCGCCCACCTGGCTGTCGATCGTTTTTTTCAGGGCGAAGGGGACAACTCGTTTTTCCTCTGGCAGTGGCTCAGTCTGGAGTTGTGGTCTAGACACTGCTGTAGATGGGATCGGCCGCCGGCTTGCTTCGATGAGCCAGAGGGCCAGGAAGACGGCGAAGGCGCTTCTACCTGGCCATCCGAACCGGTCTGCTGAATCCTGGCTGCTGCTGAATCCTGGCTGGATGAGCGAGGCCAACCCGTCCGCCCATATCGCAGAATATCTCGATAGCTCAATTGTCCGCGCCCCACGTAGACTTTATCCAGCAGCACCTACCGGAGATAGGAGCATTGATGCTTGTGCTCGGCTGACTACCAGGGGAGTCAGCCTGGTTCCAGAGGAAACAGGTTCTGATCCGCGTATTGCCGATGAGCGGGAGGATTGCCTGACTGAGTCGACTCTGGTTGCCTTATTTCTTGCTTTTCTGGTTCTTCTGTGGTCTCGTATCGCTGATGCAGCCTTGCCGTGGACAAAGCTCGGAGGAGGCAGTGGTCGTCTCCGGAGCCTTTCGGACGTCTGGCACGGCTGGCCAAGTCGAGGCTGGTCAACCCATCCCTCTGCGGTCCAATTTGAGTACAGGAAACGGCGGGGTGATCAGAATCGGTCAGGGCTCCTTCCTGCGCCTGGCCCCTGGCGGCGAGATTCAACTCGCGTCCGACTCTGAAGTTACCCTGATTCGGGGGGGGCTGCTGGTCAGGTGCAACGCCGAAATGAGAGTTCAGGCCCTCCCCCTTGAGGCCCTGGCGACTGGTACGGTGTTCTTTTCGAAGCAGGCCAGTCTTGTACGCGTCCAGTCTTTGGATGGGCGTGTATCGCTGGAGGGGACGGAATGCAGCACCGTTTTCGGGAGCGCGTCGAATTTGTCGCTGCCTGCTCCTTTCTCGGCAGAGGCAAAGGCCGGTCTGCCCGTCGTGCTGGGAATTGTCGTCGAAGAAGCCATTGGCCGTTTCGTTCTGGCAGATGGCAAGCAGCGGAGAAGTCTTCAAATCGAGCGGAACACTCCGTTGCCGGGTCTTGGAGCGCTGCTAGAGGCCACGCTGCAACCTGACAACCCCAAACGGGTCCAAGCCTTCCGTGTTCTTGGTCGAGTACCGGGGACCAATCTCCCTCCCATTCTGCTGCTAAGAGTGCTGGGTGGCAGTTCCGGGTTGCTGAATGCGTTCTTTTAGGATGCTCATTGTGCTCGTTCAGGGCGAACCGAAACCCTTCATGGCTTTCTGCCGAATCTCGGCAGCCTCTCGATTGTCGGGTTGTGCAGCCAGCACGAGGCTGGCATATTCCAACGCGGCGTCGAGCGACCCACGTTCCAGCAAAATTCTTGCTTTCAATGTAAGGAGCTCGGGTTCATCGGGGTCGTTCAGGAGCCCCTCGTCGATGCGCGCCAGCGCCTCCTCCAAATCACCGTCCTCGACAAGCATCCGAGCCAGCACTCGGCGCACTTCAATCAGCTCAGGGCTCTCTTGCAGGCGTTTTTCGAGCTCAATCCGGGCCTCGGTGGCTTGTCCTCGAGCTCGCGCCAGCATGGCCCAGGTGCAAAGTACCTCGACAGAGGCCGGGTCGTTCGCCGGCACCTGGTGTCTCAGTTCGGCAACCCTCGACGCCCCCTCGTTCTCCTGGCCTCCCTCGATCAGAAGTCGGGCTTGACGCACCAGAATTCCCCAATCGTCCGGATGCTTCTCAAGCCAAACCGAGTAAAGCGGCGCAGCGATTTGAGCAAGCCCTGCCTGGCGCGCGCGAGCTTCCGTCTCCTGGAGAAGGCCCATCAGTGCATCTTCGGAAAGCTTCGACTGCTGTAAGAGTCGCCCAGCGGTAACGTGGTCACGCGCGGCCAGAGCGCAAAGCACGATGCTGGCCGGCTTGTCGGTGCCGGTTCCGGTTCCATAGAGCTCCAGTGCAATGGGCAAAGCCTCTTCGAGTGCGCCCTGCTGCAGACGAGCATTGAGCAACCCGCGCTTGAACCCAAGCGCAGATGGGGCCCATTGCACGCCGAGTGCGTAGACCTCGGCCGCCCGAGCCGGGTCGCAAGCTTCCAGGTGGATGCCCGCCAGCAGAGCCAGCACCGCAAGCTCTCGAGGGCTGCAACGGCGAGCTTGCTCAAGCTCTTCAATGGCCTTGTTGCGTCGGGTGGAGTCGACCGACTCGACGGCCAGGAGCCGCAACACCCGAGCCTTCTCGTAGTGAGTCCGCCACCAGTTGGGCGCGTGCCGGGTGGCCCGCTCGAAGTCCGGTAGAGCCTCCTCGAGCAACAGGCTGTCCGCGGCCACGGTGCCGCGCTCGATAGCCCGCGAAGCCAGGAAGCCACGCCAGCCGAAACTCAGCACCCACAGGCCTGCCAGTGCCAGAACCAATCCCAGAAGCAGCGAGAACCTACTCGGTGGGGGAGCAGGCTCGGTATCCTGGCCTGAGCGCGTTGCCAGAGCTAGCAAAGCAGCCATCCAGCAAAGGGTTGCCGGAAGGCTGATGACTGCGAAGAGCAGGCTGAAGGTCGAGGCCGCTACCATGGCACCCAGCGCTCCCAGCGCCGACCAGTCCGGAGGCAGCGTGGGGTCGATCACCTCAAGCGCCCGAGAGTAGGTCAAGAAGAAGGTCGACGAGAGCACCAGCCCCCAGAGAAGCGCCCCTGGGAGTCCTGTTTCCACCAGGGACTCCATCAGGTCGTTCTGGGGTGAGGCGACCGATTTCGCCTCGGGCTCCTGGTCGCTCAACTCTTGGAAGGCGAGCGAGAAGGTGCCCGGTCCACTCCCGGTCAAAAGCCGGTCGGGCACCAGGCTGGCCGACTGCCAGAGCACGTCGCGACGCCAGCGCAATCTCTCCGCGTCGGCGTCACCGATGGTATGCGAGAGGCTGGGTAGCTGGGGGCGGACGAAGACCAGAAAGATGGCCATCGCTGTCAGTGCCAGGAGCAGGACGCCCCCACTGAGCGAGTTCTGGCGCGCCTCTGGCGGGATCATGCGAGCTCGGTAGACCCAGAAGATTGCCAGACCGCCAGCAAGCAACGCTCCCGAGGCCGTGCGGCCGCCAACCAGCAGGAAGGCAATCACAAAAATGGCTCCGCACATCCACCAGCGCCAGTCATCGCGGCCCTGCATCAGCCCCGCGCAAAGAAGGACGCTCGTCAGGGGAAGAAAGGCGAAGCTATCATGGTTGCTGAAGCCGGCGACCGGGCCATTGGGCTCGTAGGACGCGAACGCCCACAAGGAGAAACCCAGGATGATGCAGACCGCGCTGGCAGCGTAACGGCGCCAGTCTGCCAGAGATTGGATGCCGGTCACGATGACCAGGTAAAGGGCCAGTGCCACCAGCCAGCTGCAGAGGTTGATCTGGGAGCGGAACGGGTCAAGGCTGAACCAGGTCGTCACGCTTCGCTCGAGCACAAGCAAGCAGAACAAGAACGCGGGGACAGTCGCTTCTCGCGGGACACCTCGACGGGTCAACAAAGCTCCGCTGACGACTGTGAGCCCTCCGCCGACCGCCAGGGCAATCCAGGGTGGGGAGGCCGGAGAGCCGGGGCGGTCCAGGAACGCGCTCAGGAGAATGAGCCCGGCTACCATCGCCGACGTTTTCAAAAGACCTCCCGGGCCGAGAACTGACCGCACCTTCGTCGACCGGGCTTGAATCCTTTCCGCTCAACCACGTGTGCGGTTCTTGTTCCAAAGAAATCGCCAGGCTCTCTTGAGTGAAGCCCTGAGACGATTGCTTCGGCCTTCCTCGCCCAGCACCGCCGGGCCGGGGAACAGGTACTCGGACAGGTAGCGGAGCTTGGTCGCCAGTCCCGGCACCGAAAGAATGAGAAAGAGCTCTCCCCAACCCAGGTCGTGGCCACGACGGCAGGTCAGCCGAACGGCCAGAGATTCGTGCCAGCGCAGCCTCGCGATTTGCCTTGTGGGAAGCTCTTCCCCCAACAGGCGCTTGAGGATATGCAAAGAAACCAGAACCGGGCGTTCCGAGCCCACATGCCTGGCAAGCTCCAGCAGCCTCTCGAAGTTACACGTGCGGAGCACCAGCGCCTGGTCGACCAGCCAGATCAGCCGGCAGCACGAATGCTTGAAAGCGTGCAAGGACAGATGGATAAACTGAAGCTCGGGCTCCAGATGCCTGATTCCGGGCCTGAAGGAGCGGCTGAGGGACCAGATCTCATGCGGGGTCAGTTGCAGCAAGCCGGATTTGCTGGGAATGCGTTCATCGTCTACGAGGTTTCGGTGCCAGTCGATGAACGCGCGCGCTCCCTCAGTTGCTCGAGCACCGTTGCTCTTGACCGTGCTCTCTCGCTCAGGCAGCACGAGAAGGTCCAGGTCGGAGACTGGTCGATGGGAAAGCTGGCGATTGTAAACCGTGGGAGCCAGTGCAGCCCCCTTCAATGCAACAACCTCTAACCCGTGGTCGGCCAGTTGCTCTCCGAGGCGTTCAAGTACCGAGCTGTGCTCCGCGCCCAGGAGGAACCAGCTGTAAATCCTGGTCCTCAGCCATTCTGGCTGCAGGGAGAATTGGCGCTGAAGAACCTCGGCCACGATGCCTCCGACCCCCTCTCTGTCGGCCGCATCGATCAGTTGGAGCAACTCCTCATCAGACGGCCTCTGGGTGGCCGATGGCGCGTTACCAAGCCAGCTCTGGACATAGGGAACCGGGTCCGTTGCCTTACTTTGTCTGGTCATCTCGCGATTCAGGAGTATATCATATGAGGAGGAACGGAGACCCCTCAACCGGAACAGCCCCGCTTCGGGGTTGCTTGACTCATGGACCTTTTACGCGCGCTCAAGCTCATTCGTCGCCATAAGACGGCTTTTCTGGCCGTCAGTTTGTTGTCGTTGCTTGTGGTCGTGCTTCTTCCCAGGAAGGTTGGGGCTGAGCCCACCGTTTTTACCTCCAGCGCCAAGATCCTCATTATGGCGAACTCGATCGAGGCCCCCTCGTCGGACGGGGTCCTCCCTGGCAACTCGCTGAAGGTCTGGTTCGCAGACCAGGTCACCTTACAGGAGCTCGTTACCAGCGAGAATCTGCTCAAGCGGGTTCTCGCCAAGCTCAACCTTGACGAGCCCTGGACCTCCTTTCGAGGCCGCGTCACCGTGGCGCCGCTCAGTGAAAGAAACGCCAATATCTACATCCTCTCCGTGAGCGGCGAGACGCCGATAGAGGCTGAGAAGTGCGCTGATACCCTCTCTACCGAGTTTGTCGAGTATGTGCAGGAGCTTTCTTCCAAAGAGTTTGCCTCAACCCGGCGCTATCTCGAAGAGCTCATGAGCACAGCCGATCTGCGCATCAAAAAGACCGAGGCCGCCCTCGAGAAGATGCGCCAGACCCTGCCCAGCGACCAGGAGAATGAACTTCTGGCCAAGCAGCGCATTGATATCGAGGCCGAGAATCAGATTCTTAAAGGTGAAATTCGCACGCTGCAACAGGAAGCGCAGCAACTCGAGGCCTTTGTCAGCGGGGCGAGCACCGTGCCCCCCTGGCAGATCGTCGAGCAGAATAGCCCCGCCGTCGCCAGCCTGTCGGAGGGCCTGGCTCAAGAGCGAAGCAAGCTTCTCGAATTGCAGACCATTTATGCCGAAAGTAATTCACAGGTCGTTGACCAGACTCGCCGGGTGGCTGACCTTGAGGAGCTTTACCTTGGTCAGGTCAAGAAGGTGGCTCAATCGCTTCTGGCTGATAGGAAGGACATTCTCGGTAGCAAAGAGTCTATTCTCCAGGCGAACAACGCGCGATTAAAGACACTCTGGGGCCGACGAATGCCCGAGAGCGAGCGCCTCAAGCTCGAGCGTCTCCAGCGTCAACTTGATATGTACCAAGAGAGCTACCTTCAACTTGTGAAGCAGTTGAACGAGGCACGCGTCGCCGAGCTGAGCAGCCGTCGTCAGGGCGCCATCTCCATTCTGGAGCGACCAATCGGAGCTGTCGCAAGCGGCGGTGGAAAGCAGAGTAGCCGCATGCGCGACCTGGCCCTCGCGATTCCGCTGTGCCTCGTGCTTGGCGTGGGTGCTGCCTTCCTGGCCGACTACTTGCAGAGCAGCATGCGACTCGTGCCTCGCATCGAGGAGATGATGGAGCTTCCCGTGCTGGCAGTGATCCCTGAAATGCCGCCGGATGTGGTTGACAAATGGTCGGCGATGAAGCAGCAGGCTCTGACTATCCGTTCTGAAGAGAAGGAAGGTTGATGTGAAAGCCCCTCAACAGGATTTTTCAATTCTCTGCCCAACTCCCTCGGCCCAGGCGAACACGAGAGGGTTTGAAGCAAGATGAAGAGAGTCCTGATTACGGGCGGGCTAGGATTCGTTGGTTCTCATTTGACTGATGAGCTGATGGCCAAAGGCTGCGCGGTAACAATCGTGGACAACCTTAGCAGTAACGTCATGACCCCGGCAGATTATCCAGGCTGTGAGGTTCTTGTCGGCTCGATCGAGGAGGTCTATCCCACTCTGCTCGAGACCTCTAAACCGTTTGATGAAATATTCCATCTGGCGAGCGTTGTTGGGCCAGCGGGAGTTCTGCAGCACGCTGGCGTGATGGCCCAGTCCATTGTCATGTCCGGGGAAGCTGTCACCCGGATAGCCCTGCAACACGGTTCCCGACTCGTATTGGCTTCCACATCTGAGGTTTATGGGCGAGCAGGGGAACTAAGAGAGAGCGACGGCTGTCAGGTTTCATCTGACGTGACGGTGCGACTTGAATACGCCGTCGCCAAGTTGACTTCTGAAGTGGCCGCGCTCAACCGCGCTAAGGTAACCGAGCTTCAGGTCAACGTCGTGCGTCCGTTCAATATCGCCGGTCCCAGGCAACTTCCAGACGGGGGATTTGTGCTCCCCCGCTTCGTGGTATCGGCTCTTTCGGGTGAGCCCCTGACCGTTTTTGGCGACGGTTCCCAGGTTCGAGCCTTTACCGACGTGCGGGACATCGTTTCGGGACTGCAAGCAGTAATGTCCAGTGGCAAGAATGGCTTGGTGCTTAACCTGGGTAATCCGGCCAACGAGATCACGATTCTCGATTTAGCACAGCGTGTGCGGAGCCTGGCGGCCAGCAAGTCCGAAATCACTTTAGTAGACCCTAAGGCACTGTTCGGCCCGCTTTATGATGAAGGTATTGAACGCGTTCCTGTTGTTGAGCAGGCCTTCAGCGAGCTTGACTGGCGGCCCGTCGTTTCCGTCGAGCAGACGATCTTGAGCACACTCGACTGGTACCGAAGGCGTCTTGGGTTGTCGCAGCACGAAAGCGTGGGCGTAGCAGCTTAGCCGAATCAAGCCACTGCTGAAGTGTTGTTTCATCTAATAGGGCTTCCTTTTCTTTCCGCCTTCTTTTCTTCTGTTGCCCTGACGATGCTTGTGCGCCACTATTCGCGCCGAGCCGGCGTGATGGATTCGCCCGGAGCCCACAAGCAACACGCTTCTCCAACTGCCACACTCGGAGGGGTTGCGGTCTACGGTGCCTTTCTTGTCGGAATCCTCGCACGTGGGGAACCTTCTCCCAAGCTAACCACGATTCTGGTGGCGGGAACCTTTCTGGTTCTCGTAGGAGTTCTGGACGACTTGCGGGGTGTCAGTGCTAAAATCAAGCTGGCGTGTCTGGCTCTGGCGACCCTGGTGCTTAACAATGGTGGTATCAGTGTGTGGTCTGGAGATGCTCACTCGAGCTTCCTTTCGTTCCTGGGGACGTTTCTATGGGTGGGATTGATTGCCAGTGCGTTTAACGGCGTTGATAACGCGGATGGGGCGGCTCCAGGGTTGGCGGCAGTAGCTGCGGGGGCAACCTTTGTTATCGCCTGGTGTACCTGGCAGCGAGATCTGGCTCTGGTCAGTATCACGTTGAGCGCTGCCTGCCTGGGCTTTCTGTGCTTTAACTACCCGATGCCTCGGGCCTCAATCTTCCTGGGTGACTCCGGTAGCCTTTTCCTTGGCTTTGTTTTATCTGCTATGCTTCTTCTAGGCAAGTGGGGCGCGAGTTCCTGGCACTCAGGGATGGTGGCTTGTCTGGTCATCGCTGTGCCGCTCTTCGACTTCGCATTCATTCTGCTAATCCGTGGACTGGAGGGGCAGTATCATCGATGGTCAGATCCAATCACGATGTGCGCCCGAGACCACTCTTATCATCGGTTAGTCGGTTTTGGACTAACCCCAAGGCAAGCGTTGGCTTTGATGCACGGTATGGGGGTTCTATGCGGTATTGTTGGTTATATCTTGATGCAGTTGCCGCTCTATCTAGCAGGAGTATTATTCCTGGTTGTCGCCTTGGCTTTGGCCCTGGCGGGCGCGATGCTTGCTCGTGTAAAACTACCCGGGGTGTATGAACGAAGGCAATCTGCAGGTTGATCCGTCCTTACCGCGTCTTACTCGAAAGCGTCGTCAGGATCCGGCTATTCTCATCACGGTCTTTGCCTTTGCCATCGCGATAACGCCAGAGTTTACCTTTGCTGGCATCCCCAAAGTGCGTGCCACAGACCTCCTGTTGCTTCCGCTACTGGCCTATCTCGCCCCCAAAGCCCGCGGCCCCAAGCTGCACCCGCCCCTGGTCCATATCCTGGCCCTGACGGTCCTTTGGGATACTTTCGTGTTATTCTTCCTGGGTTCACCTGAGACTCTGAAAACGGGAATCTTGTATTTAGGGAAAAGGGTCTCTTACTATCTCATATTCCTGGTAGGATACACCGCCGTGCAGAGCCGGGCTGTCTGGGAACGAACGATCAGTGGACTGCTGATCGCGACCCCGTTTCTGGCCCTGTCAGTTCTCTGGTCGGTACGAACCGATACGACTATCGGCGAAGCGCAGCGGGCCTCTGGAATCATTGCCAATCAGCAGAGCTCCACCGCTTTGTACTTTGTTATTCTTCTGACACTCTGTTTGGGCGCTCTGCCCGTTTGGCGCTCTCCGTTTGCTCGAATTACGGGGTTCACGGCGCTCGCCACCGGCGTACCGGCCATGCTAGCGACGGGCACGCGCGGCGCATTGATAGACATC
>QWHO01000171.1 GCA_021404945.1 bacterium CPR1 | reverse complement strand
TACCGCGAAGCCGCCGACCTTGAGCACGGAGGTCACCTGGCCGAAGAGGTCGGCCAGTCGTTGGACAAACTCTTCGTAAACGCTGATGTTGCCCAGGTCCCTGGGATCGTCGCGGCTGTAGACATCGTCCAGGCCCTTTGCCTGCCGCTTCTTGTGCACGCTGAGGACGTTGCCCCGGCTCTGACCCAGCATGTCCCAGTAGGGCGGCGAGGTGAAGAGAAAATCCACGGGCTCCAGGCCCTCTCTGCGGAAGATGGAAGGGATCTCGGATGCATCGGCGTGGAAGAGCCGGTGCTGGTCGGCCAGCAAACCCAGGTGCTGGCGCGCCAGGTTGTAATACTTCTCGTTGAGCTCGGTGCCGATACCCTGGCGGCCGGTCAGGCCCGCGGCCAGCAGCGTGGAGCCAACGCCCATGAAAGGGTCCAGCACGACCTGGCCTCGCTGGGTGAAGAATTCGATGAACTCCCGGGCCAGCGTCTCCGGAAACTTGGCCGGATGCTGCACCTGGGAGGCCGACCGCTGCACGGGGTTGTGCACGAACCACGAGCGGGTGAACCGGATCCACTGCTTGCCCGTGAGGTGATTGAGCTGGTTGCGGGCGTGCACCTTGCCTTCGTCTACGACTTGAGGCGCAGGCTCCAGATCGAACAGGAAGTCGGGGTCTTTCTTCGCGGCTCCTGGTTCGTTTCTTAAGCGGGTCTCACCTCTCAATGGGTTTGGCTGCGTGCGTTCCTGTGCTGCGACCCGAGCCCTATTTCTCCGAAAGTCTCCCCAGCAAGCGTAACTCTTCGGGCAAAGCCTGCACGTCCACCAATTCGAGCGAGCGCAGCAGCTCTCGCACCGGCAGCCTGTTGGGCAGCAGGAAGTCCAGCTCGAGCACGCTCAGCCCCGCCAGGGTGCGGGTCCGGATGGCCTCCTGCTCGGGGAGGCTGCGCTCGAGGATGTGGGGCGACAAGAACTCCAGCGATTCGATGGTGGGCTTGAGGCGAATGTGCCCAGCCTGGCCGCTCAGCAGGGTGGCCGTGCCCTGCAGGCGCGCCCCTGGCTCGTCCCCCTGGAACAACCCCGCCAGCTTCCAGTGCACGTTCGCCACCGAGTCCAGAATGCGAAACAGCCCGTTCTCGTAGCGCAGCGACAGCGAGGTGAGAATCACGTCGGTCACCTCCAGCTTGAACAAGAGCACTTGCTGCGACATGCGCAGGTTCTTGGGGATGGGGCGCTTGATGGGCAGAAGACCGGGCACATTGCGCTCCAGGGCCGTGTTGACGGCCTCGGGCGAGAGGGCTACCACGAACTCGTGCCCAACCAGCCGATTGGCCAGCAGGTTGGGCCCTGAGGCCTGCTCGGTGACCGGCCCGGCCACGGTCAGGAAACCGGTGCGCCGGTCGCCGGTGGGCGCTGTCCAGACCCCCAGCTGATCCGACGAGCTGAGGATGCCGCTGCGGTCCAGGTCGGGGGCGTAGGCCCCGGGCACGGGCAGGCTGACCCCCGAGCCCAACTGCTCGGCCAGGATCGTCTGCAGCCCGGCCGCCCAGCCCGGGGGTACGGGCAGATGCAGGGGCTTGATGAGGCGCATCTCCAGCGTGTTGGGCACCAGCTCGACGCGCAGCTGGCCCCGAGAAAAGCGGGGCTCGACCAACACCCCCCACTCGCCTTCCGTCTCGCCCAGGCTCTTGCCCTGAAAGAAGACGGCGCCTTTGACCAGGCCGAAGAAGCGCAGCTGGCCCGGGCCGCAGTCGAGCAGGGTGGCTCCGATGCGCGAGACCTCAAAGCGCGTGCTCTGGGAGGGGTCGCTCCAGGAGAGCTGCTTCTTGTGGGTGGCCAGGAATGCCTGGAGACATCGGTTCAGAAAGGTTTCCGAGAGCTGGCAGATGACCCGGACCGGACCGGCTTGGGCCATCGGAGGGTCGATCTGGGCGAACAGCGGGTCATACAGGGTTCCGTCCACGAAATTCCCGGTCAGGGTGAACCGGGCCAGAGGGCTGAACTGTTGCCAGGCGGCCTCCTCCTCGGGGGTCTCCAGGGCCAGCCGGGCTGAAATCTTGCCGTCCAGCAGCACGGTGGGGGGAGCGGTCGAGACCACCGTGGCCTGCATGCGCCCCCGCCACAGCTCCTGCCCGGTCACCGGCAGAGCGCTCGGGCGCGCTCCCAACGGCCCCGATAGACGCACCCGGTCGCCCGCGAAATCGCCCCGCAGGCGCACCCGGGTGCCGCTCCCGAGCAGGCCCAGCAGGGTGGGGTCTCCTTCCACCACCCAGCGTCGGGTGCGGGGGACGGTGTAGTCAAACGAAGGCGAGATCTCGGCCTCGGTGCTCAGAAGACCGCGGTGCAGCACCACCAGTCGGCGCTCCTCGGCCAAAGCGGGCAGGCCCAGCAAGACCGTCAGGACGAGGAGGATTCGCGCCATCGCAAGGCCACCCAGCAAGCTGCAAGATAGATCGACAAGAGCGGACCCAGCACCGACCAGACCTGCTCGGCTGAAAGGTAGAAGTCGCTGGTGATCCAGCCCATGCCCAATTCCATGAAGCGGCTGTTCAGATTGAGCAGGTGGCCCAGTCCTGCGAACACCCAGCGGCTGACTGAGAGCACGCTGAGGAAGGCGATGGGGCCGGCCATGCTCTCGGGCTTGACGAAGGCCCCGCTGAGCACGATCTGCAGAATCAAGATGACCGATACCAGCGACATGGCCTGCTCGGTGGACTGGGCCAGACAGCTCAACAGCAGGCCCATCAATACCCCTCCCAGGCAGGCGCCGGCCAGAAAGCCGTAGAGCTCGAGCTGCTCGCTCGGGCTCAGGCTCATCTGGATACGAGAGGTCACCACCAGCTGCAGGATCAGGGCCTGGACCATCCCCAGCAGGCCCAGCAGGAGGACTTTGGAGAGCAAGTAGGGCGGAAGCTGCAGGTTCACCAGCCGCTCACGCTCGAGAATGGAGCGCTCCTTGACCACCTCGCGGCTGGCGTTGATCACCCCGAACAGGATGCAGCTCACCATCATCGTGAACATCACGGTGGGGCCGTCCACGATAGGGAACTTGCCCTCGCCGGTCACCTCCTGGTTGAGCCGGAAGAGGTCGGCCGGGAACAGAAAAGCCAGGATGAGCGCGATGAGAGGCGCCTGGCCCAACAACAGGGTAAGATTGGTGCGATCGCTGAGCAGGAGGTTGGCGTAGCGCTCGACCAGGACCGTCAGCTGGCGCACGCCGGTGACCAGGGTCTTCAAGGGGTGGCGACGCGCGCTGATGGTCCGTACCTGCGGAGCCTGCAACCCGGTGGGCGCGGCCGAGGCCACGTAGAGAGCGTGGAGTCGGCTCTGGCGAAAGCGCTGCTCCCACTCCACCCCGGCCTGGGGGCTGAGCAGCTTGAGGTAGATGTCAGCGAAGTCCTCCACCTGGAAGAACTCGAGCGCCTCGCGGGGAGGGCCATAGTAGACCAGCCGGCCGCCCGGGGCCAGGAAGGCCACCTTGTCGCACAGCACGATGTTCTGGGTGGCGTGGGTGATCAGCACGATGGTGCGGCCCTGGCGCGCGAGCTGGGAATACAGCTGCATGGCCTTCTTCTCCAGGCCTGGATCAAGACCGCTCGTCGGCTCGTCCAGGAAGAAGACACCCGGCTCGGTCAAAAGCTCGACCGCCACGCTGACCCGCTTTCGCTCGCCGCCCGAGAGGTTGGCGATGCGGGTGGTGCGACGATGGGCCAGATCGACGCTGGCCAGCACGAAATCGATGCGACGGCTCACCTCGCTGGGACGGGTGTCGGGCGGCAGGCGCAGGCGGGCGGCATAGAGCAGGGCCGCCTCCACCGTCAGCTCGCGGTGCACGATGTCATCTTGGGGCACGTAGCCGAGCAGGTGGCGGAACGCCGAGGCCGGCAGGCCATTGTAGAGCACATGGCCCGAGGTGGGGGCGCGCTGGCCGATCATGCACTTGAGCAAGGTCGACTTGCCCGCCCCGCTGGTGCCCACCAGGGCCACAAACTCGCGCGGGCGCAGGGGCAGCGTGATGTGGTTGAGGATGGGCCGGTTGGCGGTGGGAGGGTGAAAGACCACATCCACCACGTCGATCTTGACCTGGCCGCGCTCGTCGAACTCTCGCAGGGTGTGCCCGTCGAAGGTGAGACGGCAGGGGCCGATGTAGACCTGCTGACCGGGCCCGAGTCGGGCCTCGTCCACACGCTGGCCGTCCACGAAGATGCCATTGGAGCTGCCCAGGTCCTTGAGCCGGTAACCCTGCTCGGTGCGCAGCAGCTCGGCATGATAGGCACTGACCATGGGCGAGTCGAGCACCAGGTCGGCGTCCCGAGCGCGTCCGATCACGAGGCGCTCGCGGGCGGTGGGGGGACCCATCAGGAAGTAGCGCTCGCCGTCCACCTCGAATTGATCGCCCATCGAGATGGGGGTCAGGCGGTCGACTCTTTCTCCATTCAGCTCGGCCCGGCCGTGCACGACCTCGAGCCACCAGGCGCCGTCCATGGAGAGCAGGCGCACCCGATCGTGGCGCCCCAGAATCAAACCGGCGGCCAGCGGCTGGGGCAGGGAGCCCTCCAGCGCGACATGGGTGGGAGGGCTGCTCATTTCGGCGCGGTCCTGGGCACCTCGCGGGCGGCCTGCCGGAATCGGTCGCGGTCGGCCTCGCTGAGCGACTCGATGGCCTCCAGGATCGCTCCGGTGGTCAGCGGTCCCTCGCGCACCCGGTGCCGGGCCCGGTCGTAAACCTTCTCGAAGAGCGGGCTGACGGGTCCCCCTTTGCGGATCGGATGCTCGCGCTCGTAGTCCCGGGTGGCCTCGGGCCGATCGCCCCGGCGCAGGGCAAGCTGATCGCGCAGCAGGGCCAGCCACCAGGCCGCCAACTCATCCGCTTTGACCCCCACGCGGGTGGCCATGGCGGGCGTGATCTCGATCAGGGGAGGCTCATCGGGCAGGGCCAGTACCCACAGCTCCTTGAGCTTCTCGCTGCGGATGCGAGCCGGTCGGGGCACTTGCGCGCGTAGCAGGGCCACCAGCCGGTCGCCCGAGCGCTGGGCTCGCAACAGGCCGTCTTCGCCTCGTCGCGATTCGAACAGGGCCATCTCGGCTCCGTGCAGGGTCAAGGCGGTTGCCAGGCCGGCGGTCTGAAAGACGGGCTGGTTGCCCACACCGTCCTGCAGCCAGACCGGGTCGACCAGGCTCTGGGCCAGGCCCACCCCGGCCAGCACGATCGCCAGCATCAAGACCAGCACGGGCACCCACCAGGGCGGGCGGCGAGCGACCTGCTTACCGCCCGAGCCTGAGACGGCCACCACCTGGGTGAGGTGGGGGAGGGTCGCGTCCTGGCCCGGGCCCTCCAGGGCCTTCACGAAGTCCTCGGCGGTGGCGTAGCGATGGCGGGGATCCTTCTCCAGGCAGCGCAGCACCACGATGTCCAGGTTGCGAGGCACCTCCGGGCGCAGCCGCGAGGGCGGGGGAGGCATCTGGTAGGCCTGGCGCGAGATGGTTTCGGCCACGTTCTCGGAGTGGAAGGGCGACTGGCCGGTGAGCATCTCGTAGAACACCAGCCCCAGAGAGTAGAGGTCGCTCTGAGGGCCGATGGAGGCGTTGGATAGCTGCTCGGGGCTCATATACTCGGGAGTGCCGGGCAAAAAACCGGTGCGAGTCAGCACCGGACCGGCCGAGACACGGGCGACTCCGAAGTCGGTCAGGATGATCTGGTCGGGCGAAGGACACAGCAGGTTCTCTGGCTTCAGATCGCGGTGGACCACTCCCTGGGAATGGGCATACTGCAGGGCTTCGCCAACCTGCCCGGCCAGCTCGACAGCCTGCTCGACGGGCATGGCCCCCTGCTCGTGCAGCACCTCGCGCAACGTCTTGCCAGCCACGTAGCGCATGACCAGGTAGTGGCCGGCCTCATGGTCCTCGCCATACTCGAGCAGCTTGACGATGTTCGGGTGGTCGAGCCGGGCCGTGATGGCCGCCTCCTGGGCGAAACGCTGGATGAAGGTGGGATCGTCGGTGTGCGGACCGGTCAGGATCTTGAGGGCCACCGGCTCCTCGCCCGGCCGGCTGGCCAGGTAGACCGCCCCCATGCCCCCCACACCGAGCCTTCGCTCGACCTGATAGGGCCCGATGCTCTTGCCCACAAAGCTTCTGGCCATCGAGAGACACTTCCGGCCCCACCCGGGAAGAACCTTCAAGCTCAGTCGGTTTGGCCGTGTCCTCATCGAGCGAAGTTTCGTAGAACATTGCTTGGCCCAATATTTGACAACCTCCCGGTCTGCCTGTGGCTGGAAAAACACCGACCTGAATGGGATTGCGGTCAGGTCCACCCCCTGGCTCCAGTTGACAGACCGTGCTAAACTCTAGGTGGCGCTCAGGGAGTTCGGGTCCGGTCTTCGGTTCACGTTAGATCCTCGATACCCCAAGTGACTCATATCGTTCCAGGTAAAGGAGTATTGAGGTGTACGCAGACCGAAACCTCACCTGCGTTGATTGCAACGCGTCGTTCGTCTTCACTGCTGGGGAGCAGGAATTTCATGCATCGAAGGGGTTCACCAATGAGCCTCGTCGTTGCCCCTCTTGCCGCACGGCTCGCAAGAACAGCCGTGGTGATAGTGGCGGCGGACGTCCCTCGGGCGGAGGAGGCTTTGGTGGTGGCGGGGGCGGTGCCCGCGAGCGCTACGAAGTCAACTGCGACGAGTGCGGAACTCTGACCACGGTTCCTTTCAAGCCGACCGGCAGCAAGCCGGTCTATTGCCGCGACTGCTATGCCAGCCGCGGGGGCGGAACCTTCAGCGGTGGCGGCGGTGGCCGTGGCGGCGGCGGTGGCGGCAGGGGCCGCTACTGAAGCAAGCCACGCAGAGCCAGGAGGGCCTCCCGGATTCCGGGGGGCTTTTTTGATCTCCGGCGCAGGCGCCCGAAAGGAGGCCATCCTCCGGAAGAGCGGCGTCCTTCAGGGCGGTGGCTCAACCAGTCGGGCGTCACAGTGCACGCAAAGCTCCGAGCGCGGGTGGATGCTCTGGCCGCACCGGGGACAGGGAGCCAGCTCGGACCCGGTCGTGGCAGGGGCGGGGGTGGTCACCCGGGGGCTGCGATAGAGCTCGGCCAGGTGACTGTGCTCCAGCGCTCCGGAGCGGGCGTCCAGTCCCAGTCGGAACGACTCGATCGCCAGCAGCAGGGGGATGAAGAGCAGTGTGCCTGAGAAATAGAGACCCGCGGCGCAGAGTAGCCCC
Organism: bacterium CPR1; assembly: GCA_021404945.1. GTDB lineage: Bacteria > Vulcanimicrobiota > Xenobia > Xenobiales > QWHO01 > QWHO01. The sequence goes on along the minus strand of QWHO01000171.1, from coordinate 4,795 downwards.
AGTCCGGAGCACAGCAGGCCCAGGTGGGGCAGATCCAGACGACGCGCCAGAAGCCCGAACAGCACTTGCCCCCCGTCCAGAGGATAGGCAGGCAGCATGTTGAGGCAGAAGAGCAGAACCTGGAGCCGGAAAGTGAAGTAGACCACGTTGTGCAAGAGGGCGCTTTTGGGATAGTTGTCCCCGGCCAGGGGATTGAGATCGGCCAGCAGCACCGGGTGGCCGAACCAGGCCAGCAGGCCGGCCATGAGGAGGGCCAGGGGAAAGTGGGTCAGCGGGCCGGCCAGGGCCACCCAGACGAAGCTGGCCGGGGTGCGGGTGGTGCCGGAGGTGAAGGCCAGCCCGCCCAGGGGCCAGAGCAACACCTCATCGGCCCTCCCTCCCACCCCGCGGGCCGCGAAGCAGTGCCCAAGCTCGTGGATCAGCACCGTCAGAAACAGGATCAACAGCATCATGGCGATGAGCGGATCAAAGCCCCGAGAGAAGGCCAGCAGCCCGATCAGGAGCATGGTCCAGTGCAGGCGGATCCGGACCCCGAAGAGCTCGCCCAGGGAAAGGCCCCGCCCGAAGAATTCGCCCATCACTCGCGCACAAAATGGTCGTCTTGAAAGACGTATTTGCCCTGGCTGGTGGTGATGCCCCCATCTTTGACCCTGACCGGAGAGTCACTCAGGAATCGGTAGCGCAGCAGCTTTTCGCGGGTGGCCGTGATCAGGTCCAGGGCATGCTCACCTTCCTCGAGCTCGAGAAAGAGCAGCGCGTCCTTGTGCTCGGTGACCCGTTCCGAGCGGATCTCCAGCAGCTTCAACGTCGGGTCGGGCTTGACCAGAGGCTTGCCATCCGATTTGACGAGCTCGATGGGAGCCAGCTTGTACACCCTGCGCTGACGGCGAAGAGCCTCCACCTTCAGGCCAACCTCACCCTGCCCGGGCTCGATCACCCTCAGCAGCTCATGGTCGGTGTCCTGGTCGAGATCGACCGAAAGGCTGCCGACCAGTTTGCCAGGCCAGGCCACTTGCCCCATCCAGCCCTCCTCGGCCAGGGTCTCCAGCGAGCGGGCGGGGTCGGAGGAGAGGCCTGTCAGCTCGTTGAGGCAGGCGACGAAGTCCTGATCGAGGTAGAAGCCTCGAGCCCGGGCCAGTTTGCGGGATTCGCTCGAGCCGATCCGATCGGCCAGCTGGCGAAGGGCAACGCCGTCGCGCAGCTGCCAGGCCTGTTCGGCCTGCTCGCTCAAGCGTGCTTGTTGAAACTGGCCCAGGCCCAGGCTGAGGAGTCCCAGGCCCAGGCACAGGCCCAGCAGGCTCCCCAGCCAGGCTTGATGACTTCGGCGTCGGTCAGGGGCAGGCTGGGAGGCGGCAGCCATGAGCCGGCGCAGGCCCCCCTGGCCCAGCCAGACCCCCGAGCAGGAGGGGCAGGCCTCCAGCTCCTGGCCCTCCGCCCTGGCCAAACAGAGCTTCTGGCCGCAGGAAGGGCAGCTCGAGGCTCCGGTGCGAGCCGGCTCCAACTTGAGAGAGCTGGGAGCCAGGCGACACAGGGCTGCCAGGTCGCCGGCCGAGAGGAACGTCCCCCCGCATCTGGGGCAGCTCCGCAGGTTGCGACCCAGCACCTCGAGCCCGGTCAGAGCGGTTTGGTCGGCAGGGCAGAGGGGCTCCATGCCACTCTCTGTTCGCTCGGACTTGAAAATTCCCCCTTCGGGCAGGGTTGCAACCCGCGCGGTGGAAAGCATCTCCGTGAAGCGGTTTGTCCTGGTGACCCTGCTGGCTTGCCTGGTGGCCCTGCTCTCTGGTTGGTTCTTGTGGATCTCCACCTCTGATCGGCGTACGGCCACGCTGGAGGTGCGCACCATTCCCCGAGGGGCCCGGGTCACTGTGGATGGGCGGCCTCTCGAGGGGCACGTGCTGGCCGGCTTGACCGAGAGCGAGGTCGAGGTGGTGGCCACTCTCCCCGGCCACCAGGAGATGCGCCAGAAGGTGACCTTGAAGGCCGGAGAGCTTTGCCTGGCCCGGCTCGAGCTGACCCCCAGCTCAGGCGAGCTGGCCGTCAAAGTGAGTGGCCCCGAGCACTTCAATGTCAAGGTGGGTCCCGATCCCGAGCGAACTTACCGCGACCAGACGAAACTGCAACTGGCTCCGGGTCGCTGGCGGGTCGAGGTCAGCGCGGAGGGCTACCCGACCACTCACAGGTGGGTGGAGGTTCCCGCCTCGGGCCGGGCCGAGCTGGCTCTGAGCCTGAAGCGAGAGCAGGTCAAGCCGCCCCCGCCCCCGCCGGCTCCCACCGCTCCGCCTCCTCCCCGGTACACACCCGTCTACGTGCCCGAGCCGGTTTACTACCCGCCCCCCCGGCCTGTCTATGACCCACCCCCGCCGCCAAGACCCATCTATCGCCCCCCGCCTCCGCCTCCTGTGCCGGTGGAGCCCGATCCTGAGCCCGCCTTCACACCCATTCCTTGAGGCTCCGGCTTCTCATCGCGTTGTTGGTCCTGCCCTTGCTGGCCGATCCTCAACTGCGGCCCGAGCAGACCATGGTGCTGGTCGTGGGACCAGCCTCCTCGCCCATCAGCGACAACGAGCAGGCCGTCGTGACCCGCCTCAACGACGTCCGCAAGCAGGCGGGGCTGACCCAGCTCTTGCTGGCCACCATGCATTTGGATCAGCCCACCCAGGCCAGAATCTGTCGCGAGAAACTGGGCATCACTGAGTCCGACCTTATCTGTCTGGCGGTGGTGCAGCTTGACCTCAAGACCCGTCGACCGGTCAAGACCCTCTACAAGGTCTCAGGGGTCAACCCGGCCTCCCTGGAGGAGGTGGAGACAGCGGTGCGTCAATGGGCTGCCCAGAGCGGCGTCAGGCTGCCCGCCGAGTTGGGCGCGTCCCCCCCTTTGGCCGAGGCCCGAGAGCCCGCCGCCGTGCAAGGGTTGGACATGAACGGGGATGGCAAGACGGATATCTTCACCGTCAAGGAAGGGCGCTGGCTGGTCAGCTACAGTGCCAGCGAGCCCTACGCCCTGTTGAGCAGTCAACCACCCGTGAAGCTGGAGCGGATGGGTTTTGGAGACTTTGACGGGGACGGCAAGACCGATGTTTTCGTGGCTCCCGAGGACGGCTGCTGGCAGGTCTCCCCGGGCGGAATCGGCCCCCTGGCTCAGCTCAACGAACTGAAGGAGGGCCCTCGCTCGCTCCGATTCGCCGATCTTGACGGGGACGGTCGCACCGACGTCTTCAACGCCTACCGCAGCCAGTGGCGTTACTCGCCCTCGGGGGCACAACCCTGGAAGTTGCTGCAGAAGTCCAAGTTGAGGGCCGAGGAGGTCGCTCTGGCCGACTTCGACGGCGACGGCAAGGCCGACGTCTTCGCCGTCGTCAATGGGGTCTGGAAGGTCTCGCTGGGGGGCACCGAGCCCCTCACCACCTGGAACCCCGACCAGGGAAACAAGTTCGTGCGCCTGCGCTTTGGTGACTTCAACGGGGATGGCAAGGCAGACGTCTTCACCGAGCTTCGCCACGAGTGGCTGCTCTCTGACAACGGCAAGACGCCGCTGCGCAAGATCAACCAGGCTCGCGGCATCGGCGTGGCCGACATGGGCGCGGGCGATTTCGACGGCGACAAGAAGGCCGATATCCTGGTGGTAAAGGACGGGCGCTGGTCGCTCTCGTCGGGAGGAACCGGCCCCCTGAAGGCGGTCAACTCGGATGCCCGGATGTCGATCAGGGACCTGCGATTTTAAGCCTGGCCCTGGTCGCCGCGGCGGTCGCGCAGGGTTCGCCTTTCCACAAGTCGCGGCGAGGTTTGCCCAGCTCAACGGGCGTGCCGCTTCTTCAGTGGCCGGTCCGTTGGAGATCAGCAGATGCTCACTGGTCAGGCCGGTTCGAGGCTCTCCTGCTCAATCTGGCCCAGAGCGCTCGAGCCTCACGAATCTCGACCTGCCACAGGATGCTCCCGCCTTGCTCGCACCGGGCTTCATCGTGCCCCCGTGAAACCGGACCGACGGCGCCCGAGCCTCACGTCATCGCGAAACACCCGATAAGCCTGACCGTTCCGAATCCCTACCCGGCTTGCTCGCGCCGGGCCTTCATCGTGGCCCCGTGAAACCAGACCGACGGCGCCCGAGCCTCACGTCATCGCGGAACACCTGATAAGCCTGACCGTTCCGAATCCCTACCTGCCACAGGATGCTCCCGCTCTGCTCACGACGAGCCTTCATCGTGCCCCCGTGCAGATGCCCCTGGTGGTGCACGTCGCACACCCCCGCCAGGTTGGCGTCCTCGTCGCCCCCGCCGTGCGAGCGAAACTCCAGGTGGTGCTGGTGCAAAAAGGCGCGCCGGGTGCAGCCCGGCACCTGGCAACGGTAGTCGCAAGATTCCATGATGCGCCGCGTGCGAGAGCGCATCTGCCGGTCGGCCTTCTTCCAGGTCGCCAGAAAGCCCGCCAAAAAAAAACGCAGCGCGGCTGAGCAGTCTTCGGCCCCGTGAGCCCGGGCCGCTGCCTCGGCTGCCTCGAGCACGGACAGCACCTCTTCGCTTACCCGAACCCGCAGGCTCAGCGTCCGCTCCTCGCCCCGGCGATCCGTCAACGTTGGAAGCCAGCTCATGGTCTGGCCGATCACCACCGCCATCGGCCCGGTCAGCCCTGGAACCGCCGCCGACCGCCGGCTGCTGCGCGCCTTGAGCCGAATCGCGGCCGGCCGCTCTTTGGGCGGAGCGTAGCCCGACAGCCAGAACGCTTCGCGGTCGGCGGCAGCCAGGTCGCAGGTCGCCCGGACCACCGCCTCGAGGTAGCGACAGGTCGTGCTCTCGGCGAA
>QWHO01000695.1 GCA_021404945.1 bacterium CPR1 | reverse complement strand
GTGTGTCAGAGCGCGCTTGCTGCCCTGGCGCGGGGCGAGGACTCGCCTTACCGGATGGCCCGCCACCTGGTCGCGGACACGAGCTTTTACTACAGCCGCGAGGGGCACGAAGCCCTGTTCGCGATGCTCAGCCTCCTGCAGCAGCAGTCCGGTCCGGAGGGGGCCGAGCTGCTCGACCGCACCCTGGATCAACTCGATGGGCAGCTGGGCAAGAACGCCCTGGCCGACCAGAAGCTGGTAACGGGGGCGCTGGATAAGCTGATGGGGCTGGCCACCGACCGCGAAACCCTTACCCGAATGCGCTCCACGCTGGTGGAGCCGGAGGGCGCCGCCCTCCAGGAGAGCGGCGACCGCCTGATCGTGGGCGGGGTGGCGGTCAAGATCCGCCGGCCCTCCTGAGTTGAGGCCCGCGCGATCTGCATGCGGTGAATCCTCCAGGCAGGCGGGCCTTGACTCAGCGCAATGTCACCACAGGCCTGCTGGCCCACCCCGGCCACAGGCAGGCCACGGCCTGAATTCGCCCGAAACGGCCCTGGTGAACCCTGTGCGTCTGGAGAAGTCAGGGCCGGTCTGGACGGTCATCCTGGACCGTCCCGAGGCCCGCAACGCGGTCGACCGGACCAGCGCTGACCGCCTGGCGGCGGCCTTCCGGGCCTTCGAGTACGATCCCACGGCCCGAGCGGCGGTGCTCTGGGGGGCAGGGGGGCACTTCTCGTCGGGAGCCGACCTCAAGGCGGTGGCCGAGGAGCGGGGCAATCGCCTCGAGGAAGAGGGGGACGGCCCTCTCGGACCCACCCGCATGCAACTCACCAAGCCGGTCATCGCCGCCATCGAGGGGTACGCCGTGGCGGGAGGGCTGGAGCTGGCGCTCTGGTGCGACCTGCGGGTGGCCTCGAGCGAGGCGGTGCTGGGCGTGTTCTGCCGGCGCTTCAACGTGCCGTTGATCGACGGGGGCACAGTGCGCCTGCCCCGGCTGATCGGGCTGTCTCGGGCACTGGACATGATTCTCACCGGCCGGGCGGTCAAGGCGGAGGAAGCGCTCGGGTTCGGGCTCGTCAATCGGGTGGTGCCTCCCGGGCAGGCGCGAGCGGCCGCCGAGCGGCTGGCGATGGAGCTGGCCAGCCTGCCTCAAGAGTGCCTGCAGGCTGACCGGCTCTCGGCCCAGCGCCAGTTTGACCTGAGCCTGGAGGAGGCGCTCAAGGCCGAGTTCCGGGGCGGCACCGAGGCCTTCCGCAAGGGCGGCCCCGAGGGAGCCCGGCGCTTCCTGCAGGGCGAAGGGCGGGGAGGGCACCCGCTGTGAGTCCGGCTCTGAACATGCGGCGAGCTGCCCGCCCATCGCCCAGCAGATCTAAGCCCGCTACCGCCAGGGGCTTACCCGGGACAACCGCTTTGCGGCTCTGGGGCAGGCGGTTCAGCTTCTCTTGCAGCGCGCTGACGCTGAATCTCGCCCCCCACGATGAGGTGATCGCCCAGCTTGCCGGCCCGGCCGTTGCCGCGCAGCGACTCCTCGAGCAACTCGAGATCGTCGGGGAAGTTGGACAGCTTGCCCATGGCCCTCGAGACCGAGTTGAGGCGGTCTTCCAGGGTGGCCCGCACGTCGGGGGTGCGCACCATCAGGTCGCCCTCCCCCACCGCCCAGGAGGCGTCGGGGTGAATGGAGTAGGCCGGGGCCACCGAGCCGAAGATCGACTCGGCCACGGCCCGTAGCTCTTTCTCGGGACGCTCGCTCTGGCGGGCGTGCTTTTGCACCGGGCCCATCAGGCGGTAGCCAAACTGGGCCGGAGAAGCCGTAGGATTCTGGTGCAGCTCCTTGAGGGCGGTCACGGCGATGGCGGCCGCCAGCGGTCCGGTGCCGGCCGCTGCCAGGGCCCTGGAGGCGATGCCGCCCAGGCGCTTGAGGTTGCCGGAGGGCATGCGGGAGAGCTGCTCCAGGCCGATTTGAGCCAGGGACACGCTGTCCTCGGGCCCGATGTGGGGCAGGGCGGAGTTGACCTGAGCCAGCATGGTCCGGGCGGCCGTCTCGAACGGCGGCGCGGGGCGAGAGGATGCGGGAACGGGGGCGAGCATCAGTTAGGGCTGAACAGGTCCCACACCCGGGCCAGCTCTTCCTCCAGGCCGAGCACCTGGCTGTCCAGGCTCAGCTCGACCGAGTCCTCGCAGGTGTAGGAGTAGGCCGGGCGACGCCGCCGACCCTGACGCTGCTGGGAGTAGCCGGTGACGTGGCGCAACCCG
>QWHO01000170.1 GCA_021404945.1 bacterium CPR1 | reverse complement strand
CTGACCATCTGCAGCAACCCTTCGGTCCCGGTGCGGCCGAAGCGGTCGGTGCCGCTGCCCACGACCACCACCTGCCCGCCCTTGACCAGCTCGGCGGCCCGGCAGGCCAGCCAGCGCTCCCAATCCTGTCGGGCCTGCTCGCTCCAGAGCCGGCGGGCCTCGGCTTGAGCCAGGCCCGAGCGCTGTTGGGGGCCGGGGGCGCGGCTGAGCCAGTGGGTGGCGGTGGCGCACCAGGCCAGATGGACGCTGGCGGGGGGAAAGAGGGGCTCATAGAACGAGCCGACCCGGGCCGAGCTGAAGATGCCCGGCCCCCGATAGCTTCGGGCAGTGCGCAGAGTGGCCCCGAAGTCATTGCCCTCCAGGTCGGTGTGGACCACCTCGATGGGCCGCGCCGTACGGCGGCGCAGCTCTTGGAGTGCCAGCTGCACCGGAGCCAGCGAGTTGGCCCCCTGGCCGCAGCCGAGATCGGCCAGTCGCAGGCACTTCCCCCTCAGGGGCAGGCTGCGGGCCGCCTGGCGCAGCGCCGGAAAGCCGGTGCGCGCGGCCGCGGCCTGGGGTTGCGACCCGGCGTCGTAGCTTTGCTCTGAGGGAAGCCAGCCGGAGAGGTTGTCCACCAAGCTGCGTTCTTGCCCGCGAGCTTCGGGCCTTTTTCAGAGTCAGGCGGTAATCTTGCCATGTGAGCCGACTCGTGAGCTACAACCTGGGCAAGATGGGAGCCCCCGCCAAGAGCGCGGTGGCCTGCCCGGCCACCCTCTCGCGGGCCGCCGAGGTGCTGCGCGAGCTGCGCGGGGCCGGCTTCACCACTACGGTGGCGCTGCAAGAGGTGACCTCCGAGCAAGATCTGCGCGAGTTGGCCCTGCAATCCGGCTACCAGAACGCCGTCTTCGTGGCCACCAACGATCCCACCAATCACCACCTGGGCTTTCTCTCCACCGCACCGCTGGAGAACCTCGAGAGCCACGTCGATCGCACCTTCCAGGTAGCGGGCCAGATGCGCCGCTTTACCCGCGACGTGGCCTCGGTCGGGGTGGAGCTGCTGCCCGGTCAGAAGGGTCGCTTCTATAACTCGCACCTGAAGGCCGATCCCTGGTATCTGGCCCCCACCACCCCCGAGAAGAGGGCTCAAGCCATCCAGGTGCGTGGCGCGGAGGCGGCTGAGCTCAAGCAGATCGTGCTCGAGGATATGCAGCGCTACCAGGTCGAGCACCACGTGGTCGGTCTGGACGCCAACGCTCCGCCCCTGGCCGAGGAATTGAAGCCCCTGCCCGGCATCGATCCCCTGGCCCCGGAAGTGGCCAGCCACCCGGGTCGCGGCATTCGTCTGGATGCGGTGCGCCTCTCGGCCATCCTGGCCGGAGGCGTGGTGGCCGCCTTTGTGCACGACTCGGCCGCCGCCCGCCTGGCCTCAGACCACCTGCCGGTGGTGGTGGATGTGGGCTCAGCTCACCCGGTGGCGGTGGCCCCGGGCGGCCAGGGCCTCAGCCCGACGCCGCAGGCGGCCGGGGGAGTCGGCCAGGCCGGGCTCGATCGGGGGCCGGGGCAGGTTGCCTGAGGAGCCGCTCTTCAAACGATTTCCGGCCGCACGCTTTTCCCAGTCGCCCTTGGAGACCGAGCCGATGGTCTCCTCATTGGAGGAAGACAGGGTGGAGCCGCGCCGCATGCGCCGCCGCTCTTTCTGCGGGCGATCCCGGAAAGCCAGCTGGCGCTTGTTGTAGTCTGCGATGTTGAGCAAGATGCCGATGTTGAGGAGCGAGAAGAGGAGCGAGGTGCCCCCGTAGGAGATGAAGGGGAGGGGGATGCCCGTGCTGGGGATGGCCCCGCTCACCACGGCCACATTCATAATGGCCTGGAAGGAGATCTGGAAGGTCACCCCCACGGCCAGCAGGCGAAGGTACGGGCGACGGCAGTTGACGGCCACCTTGAAGCCTTTGTAGAGAAAGCACAAGAACAGGGTGAGCACGGCCAGGCCGCCCAGCAAGCCCAGCTCCTCGCCCAGGATGGCGAAGATGAAGTCGGTGTGCATCTCGGGCAGATAGTTGTATTTCTGGTGGCTCTCCCCCAGGCCCTGACCCCAGATGCCGCCCGAGGCCAGCGCCAAAAGCGACTGAAAGAGCTGGTAGCCGGAGTCCTGGGTGTCGGCCATGGGGTCGAGGAAGGTGGCCAGGCGCTGCATGCGATAGGGCTTGGCCAGGATCATGGCGCACACCGCCAGCACTCCGGCGATGGCCATTCCGCCCAGGTGCTCGACGCGGGCTCCGGCCACGAACAGCATGCCCATGAACACGGCCGCGATGACCAGGCCGGTGCCCAGGTCAGGCTCCAGCTCGACCAGCAGCATGGTGGCTCCGAAGATGGCCAGGGCCGGCACCAGGCGGCCGAAGGAGGTGACCCGATCGCGGCGCCGCTCCAGCGCGTCGGCAAGGTAGAAGATCATGGCCAGCTTGGCCAGCTCGGCCGGCTGGAACTGGAAGGGGCCCAGCAAGATCCAGCGCTGGGCGCCGTTGATCTCGGGGCCCACGGCCAGCACGGCCGCCAGCAGGGTCAAAGAGCAGAGGGTGAACGGCAGGCTCGTTAGCCAGCGATAGCGCAACAAGTCGACCTTGCGGGCCATCATCATGGCGATCAGGCCCACGCATAGATAGATCAGCTGGCGCTTGAGAAAGAAGTAAGGGTCGTTGCGAAAGTCGGGCGAGGAGGCCGTCATCACCGCCGAGGAGCTGAACACCAGCAGGGTGCCCAGGGTGACCAGCGTGAGCGCGATGGTCAAAATCCAGCCTTCGGAGACCCGGCGGACCGCTTTCAGCTTCATGAGACCCTCCCACGAACCAGGGCGCGGAACTGATCGCCCCGATCCTCGGCATTCTTGAACATGTCGAAACTGGCGCAGGCGGGTGAGAGCAACACCACGCCGCCCGGCTCGGCCAGGCGGCGGGCGGTCTCGACGGCGCGCGGAAAATCGTGGCCTGCGTGGTGGATCTGCTTGTGGCCCGCTTGCTCGGCGGCCTGGGCCAGGCGCGGGGCAGCCTCGCCGATCAGCACCAGGTGGCGCACCCGGCGGGCGATGGCCTGACCGAGCTCGGTGAAGTCGGTGCCCTTCTCCTTGCCCCCGGCGATCAGCACGATGGGGCCCTCGAAGGTCTCCAGGGCAGCTTCCACCGAGGAGGCGTTGGTGGCCTTGGAATCGTCCACGAAGCGCACGCCGCCCACCTCGGCCACCACCTCCATGCGATGGTGCAGAGGATGGTGGCCTTCCAGAGCCCGGCGCATCTGATCCGGCTCCACCCCGAGGGCGCCGGCGGCACAGACGGCGGCCAGCGCGTTGAGCAGGTTGTGGGGACCGGGCAGACCCGGGAAGCTCCAGGGAAAGAGGGCCCGGGGCTGGTCGTGCAGCTTGAGCACGATCTGGCCGTCTTGCAGCCAGGCCCCGCGCTCCACCGGGTGGGTGGCCGAGAACTCCAGAACCTGCGGGCGGGCAGGGCCATCGGGAGGGGGGAAGCCGGGCAGCCAGGCGGGCAGGCGGCCTTCCCTGAGGCGCTCGAGGACCCACTGTGAGGGGGCGTCGTCGGCCGGGAAGACGGCGAAGTCCTGCGGGGTCTGGTAGGCGAACAGGCGGGCCTTGGCAGCCTGATACTCCTCCAGAGTGGGATGCCGATCGAGGTGGTCGGGGGTAATGTTGGTCAGTACGGCCACGTGGGGGCGAAAGCGATGGGTGGTCTCCAACTGGAAGCTCGAGATCTCGGCCACCACCAGGCGATCCTCGCCCAGCTCGCCCACCTCGGCCACCAGCGGGTTGCCGATGTTGCCGGCCAGGATGCTGCGCGGCTCGAGCATGTGGTGGATCAGGGTAACGGTGGTGGACTTGCCATTGGTGCCCGTCACGGCCACGAAGGGGGCGCGGCTGAAGCGGTAGGCCAGCTCCACCTCGCCGGCCACCTCCAGCCCCCTGGCGAGGGCTTGCTTGACGATGGGGGCATGCACCGAGATGCCGGGGCTGATGACCAGCATGTCTTGCTCGAGCACCCTGTCCGTATGAGCGCCGGTCTCGTGGGGAACGTCGTGGAGCTGCTCCAGGGCCTGCTGCAACTGCTCGCTCGATCGCTGGTCGCTGATGAAGGGCAGTGCCCCCCGCGCCTTCAGCTCGCGCACCAGGGCGATGCCGCTCTTGCCCATGCCCAGCACGGCTACCCGCTTGCCTTTCATCGCACCCCCAGGAAGGCCAGCACGCCCACCGCCCCCAGCAGCACCGAGGCGATGCAGAAGCGCACGGTGACCTTCATTTCCGGGCTGGTGGCCTCGAAGTGGTGGTGCAGCGGGCTCATGCGGAAGATGCGCTTGCCTTTGGTGAGCTTGAAGTAGCTGACCTGGAGCATCACTGACAGGGTTTCGGCCACGTAGACCCCCCCGATGACGGGCAGCCAGAACTCGGTGCGGGTCAGCAGGGCCAGGCCGGCCAGGGCGGCCCCCAGGGCCATCGAGCCGGTATCGCCCATGAAGATGCGGGCCGGATAGCAGTTGAACCAGAGGAAGCCGAGGCAGGCCCCGATCAGGGCGGCGCAGCTGACAGCCAGCTCGGGCCGGCCCAGCGCCAGGGCGATGCACAGATAGGCCAGTAGCGAAGCGCTGACGGTGCCACCGGCCAGCCCATCCAGGCCGTCGGTCAGGTTGACGGCGTTGGTAGTGGCCGTCACCACCAGCACAGAGAGGAGCACAATCAGGAGAGCGCTGTCAATGGAGCCCCAACCGGGGATGACCAGCCGGGTCTCTTTGGCCACGAAGACCAGGTAAAGCCCGGCCAGGAGGCCCAGGCCCAGCTGCAGCACCAGCTTGTGGCGCGGCTTGAGGCCAGCGTTGTGGCGCTTGATCACTTTGGCCAGATCATCCTTGGCGCCCAGAGCCGCACCGCCCAGTATGAGCACCCAGAGCAAGGCCAGGGCGGGCGTGAAGCCACTCCAGAGCGTGCCCAGGAAACCACCCAGCACCAGCACGGCGCCCCCCATCGTGGGGGTGCCGGCCTTGTCAAAGTGGCTCTTTGGCCCTTCTTCGCGGATGGCCTGGCCGAACTTGAGCCGGCGCATCCAGGCGATAAAAAAAGACATGCTCACCAGGGGGAATCCGAACCCGGTGAGCAGCGCCAGGGCCAGCGGCGTGAGGCGGAGCATCACTCCCCCCTCTGAATTTTATTCAACCCAAATGGTAGCATTGATTTCCTTTGGTTATTGGAGGTGGTTTACCGGGGGTCGCGCAGGAGCGCGGGCATCTCTCCCGAGGTGGGGCGGCGATGCTCGGTCCAGATGGTGGGGGAAGCGTTGCGGCGCTCGCGCTTGCCGGAGCGATTGAGGCGCAGTCGCACGGCCTGACGGGCCACCTCCAGGTCATCGAAGGGCACCGCGCCGTCGCGCAAGATCTGGTGGGTCTCGTGACCGCGCCCGGTGATCAGCAGGGTGTCCCCGGGCTGGGCCATGGCCACCGCCCGGCTGATGGCAAGACCCCGGTCGAGCTCCACCTCCCAGGTGGCGGGAGTGCCCACCCCGCCCCGCCGGATGTCGGCCAGTATGGAGGCAGGCGACTCCGAGCGAGGGTTGTCCGAGGTGAGCACCACCACGTCGGCGTTCTGGCCGGCGATCTCGCCCATCAGGGGGCGCTGGCCCCGATCGCGCTCGCCCGGACAGCCGAAGACCAGGATGACCCGCCCCGGCGTGATGGGACGGGCCGACTCGAGCACGCTGCGCAACCCGTCGGGGGTGCTGGCGTAGTCGACCACCGTGGTGAAGTCCTGCCCCTCGCGCACCAGCTCGAAGCGGCCCCGCACGCCGGTGACCGACTCCACGGCCAAAAGCACGTCCTCCAACTCCACCCGCTGGGCCAGGCCGGTGGCGATGGCGGCCAGGGCGTTGGGCACGTTGAACAGACCCGAGAGCTTGAGGTGGACCCGCTTCTGGCCCAGGGGAGTGATCACCCGAAAGTTGACCCCCCCGGGATGGGCCACGATCTCCTCGGCCCGCACGTGGGCTTCGAGGTGCAGGCCGTAGGTGACATGAGGCACGCGCAGGGCTGGCACGATGCGCGAAGTGTAAGGATCGTCCAGGTTGAGCACGGCAAAGGGCGGACACAGCCGACGCTCGCGCGTGCCCAGATTCTGAAACAACCTCAGCTTGGAGCGAAAATAGCTCTCCAGGTTGCCGTGGAAGTCAAGATGGTGGCGACTGAGGTTGGTGAAGACGGCCAGGTCGAAGTGGATGCCATGCACGCGTTCGAGGGCCAGGGCGTGCGAAGTGACCTCCATGACGACCGAGTCCTGCCCGGCACTGCGCATGTCGGCGAGCAGGCCATGCAGCTCGAGCGACTCGGGAGTGGTGTTGGCCAGCAGGCGCGTGGTATCGCCCACCTTCGCATGAATGGAGCCAACCAGACCCGGATTGAGGCCTTTGGCTTTGAGCACGGCCTCGCAGAAGTGGGTCGTCGTGGTCTTGCCGGTGGTGCCGGTGACGCCCATGACCATCATGTGGTCGGCCGGACGTCCCTTCATCTCAGCTGAAAGACAGGCCAGAGCCTTGCGCGCGTCCGGGACGCGCAGGGTGGGAACCTCGGCCGGAACCAGTGCGCCCGGCTCGACCACCAGGGCGGCCGCTCCGCGTGCGATGGCCTCACCGGCAAAACGGGCCCCATCCACCTGCGTGCCGGGGATGCACACAAACACGTCTCCCGGACGCACCGCCCGGGAGTGGTAGGCCAGTCCCTCGACGGGAAGGGCAGGGAGGCCCGAAGGTTGACTTATATTCAACAGTCGGGCCATCTCTTCCAGTGTCATCCGCCGACCCCTTTCCCGGGAAACGTTGATATCATAGCAATACTACCGAACAGTCTGGAGGAAAAATCCTCGCCATTATAACATGGGTAGCTGGTTTGTAAAGCGCCGAAGGTCGGTCTTCTGCTGCAGGCGGGTTACCCACCGCTTCTTACCTTTCCGGGACACGTCCAGGCGCGGCCCCTGGAAGGAGGGTACCGTGCCCGACCACATGATTTCGGCGGCGGGCCGCTTGGGGCGTGGGACCGGATGTCCCAGGAAGTCTTCCAGAAACTGCTCGATGTCTTTGCTCACCGAATGGACCTCCTCCGTAGACTCACTCGAGGGCTGCCGTTTCCTCGACGATTTTCTGGTTAGGTCGAACCCCCAGCTTCCACAGCGCCTCTTTGGCGACGTTGTGGAAGACGGGAGCAGCGATCACGCCGCCCCAGTAGACCGGGGTGGGCTCTTCGATCTTGACCAGCACGACGATGCGGGGGTTGTCCACCGGGGCCAGGCCAAGGAAAGACGCCGTGTAGCGCCCTCCCGCGTAGACTCCATTGTCGACCACCTGGGCGGTGCCGGTCTTTCCGCCCACCAGATAACCAGGGATGCGGGCCCGCTTGCCCGTGCCCTTTTCGCAAACGTTGAGCAGAATGTCGCGCATCTGACGGGCCGTCTCGGGAGAGATGGGTCGGCCCAGCTCTTTGGGCTCGATGCGTTTGACGATATTGCCTTCCCCGTCCACCACCGCTTTGACCACGTGGGGGCGCAGTCTTACGCCGTTATTGGCAATGGCTTGCATCCCCGAGAGAAGCTGGATGGGGGTGACCGCCACCGACTGGCCAAAGGAAGTGGTGGCCAGGTCGATGTCGGCCCAGCCTTTGTATGGATTGACGATGCCCTCCGACTCACCCACCAGGTCGACTCCGGTCGGGTGCCCGAAGCCGAAGGCGGACAGGCTCTCTCCCAGGGCATTGCGCCCGATTTTGAGGGCGATCGAAGCGGTACCCACGTTGAAGGAGTAGGTCAGGATGCTGGTGACCGTCTCCATCCCGGCGGCATCCAGTCCGTCGTTGGCGTTGTGGATGGTCCAGCCGCCGATACTGAGCACTCCGCCCGAGGTGAACACGTCGTCCGGCTTGACCCCGTTTTGCAGGGCGGCCGCGACGGTGAAGACTTTGAAAGTCGAGCCCGGCTCATAGGGATCAGTGATCGCTCGATTGCGCCGCAGGGCGGGAGGAACCTCAGAGAACTTGTCGGCCGGGAAGTCGGGCGCGATGGCCCAGGCCAGCATCTCGCCGGTCTTCACGTCCATCACCAGGCAGATGCCGCCCCTGGCGTTGGACTCTTTGACGGTCCTGGCCAGCTCGCGCTCGGCCACGTACTGAATGGTTTCGTCCAGCGTCAGGACGACGTTGCGTCCTTCCTGAACCGGGCGAATCAGGGTGGCGGCGTCAGGCATCGCGTAACCATCTCGGTCCAGAAACACTCGGGCCAGGCCGGGCCGCCCACCCAACGACTGATCATAAGCCGCCTCGAGTCCGTCCAGCCCCTGATCGTCGATGCCGGTCGCGCCGAGAAGGTGCGAGGCTAGACGGCCTTTGGGGTAGAAGCGGCGCCCGTTGGGCTCCTTGAGCAGGAACACGCCGGGCAGCTTCAACTCGCGCACCTTCTCGGCGACGTTGTCTTCGACCTTGCGCTCGGCCCAGGCGAAGGTAGCGCCGCTGGCAAGGACCCTCTCCAGCTCGGCCTCGCTCTTGTGCAGGTGCTCGCTCAGGGCCCTGGCGGTCGCGGCCCGATCGCGCACCTCGCGAGGATTCACCGCTACGGAGTAGAGGGCCAGGCTGGTGGCCAGAACGATGTTGTTGCGGTCACGGATATCGCCACGCAGGGCCGGGATCTCAAGATCCCCTTCCTGTTGCGCCCTGGCGATGGAACCGAAACGCTTCTGGTCAACAACCTGCACCCGGAAGAGTTGCAGCCCCACCAGCAGGTAGGCGCAAGCAAACAGCCAGAACATCGCAATGAGACGATTTCTGGTGCGACTTGACCAACCAGCCATGGCGACCTCCCTCCGCAGAGTTGAGCTTGAACGTGATTCAAGAGTCGAGCAGGATTCCCTGTCGAACGCTTATTTGGCCTCGATCAGGGACGGGCAGAGACGACCGCAAGGTCTCGCGGCTTAGCAGCGTAGGCACCCACGTCCAGCGTTTCGCGCAGCTCTGGCAGCACCATCCCCAGGCGCTTGGTGGCGACCGACTCCACTCTCTCCAGCGAAGTCAGACGCTGAACCGAGAGCTCGAGGTCCTGCTGCTGGCGAAGAAGCGTCTTACGCGTTTCCTTCAACGCCACCATCTTGTACTGCGAGCTGACGGTCTGGGCGAACTGACAGAGATAGAGAACAAGGAGCAGAGACACGACCACGAAGCCGAGCAGGGGATAGGACCACGGGATGAGCTCCGGCCGAACGGGGCGCTTCTCCAGGCGGGGTTTGGGCAGATGCGCCGGCCGTAAAGATTCCACGTGAACCCTCCAATAAACGAAGTTGGTGTCAATTGTTTCGACCAACTCGCTCGGCCACGCGCAAACGCGCCGAGCGAGACCGGGGGTTGCGCTCTACCTCCTCGGGGCCGGGACGAACCGGCTTTCTGGTGACGATATCCAGCACTCTGACGGGGTTACACCGGCACACCGGGAACTCTCGAGGGCAGACACATCGTCCTGAGTAAGAGAGCAGCTTCTCTTTTACGATCCGGTCCTCCAGCGAGTGATAGGCCACCACCGCCAGTCGCCCTCCCGGCGCAAGCCGGTCGACGATCTGCGGAATCGCCCTATCGAGCTGCTCGAGCTCTCGATTGACGGCGATTCGCAGCGCCTGAAAGGTGCGGGTAGCGGGGTGGATGGGTCCCCTCCGCGCGGCGGCAGGAACGGCCCCCTCGATGATCCGGACGAGTTGTCCGGTGGTTTCGATAGGGGCCTTCTCCCGCTCGCGGACCACTGCTCGGGCGATAGAAGGGGCATAACGCTCCTCACCATACTCTCGAAGGATGCGCACCAGCTCCTCCCACTCCGCTCCGGCCAGAAGGCCGGCTGCGGTGCCCGCGGCGTCGCGATCCATCCGCATGTCGAGCGGAGCGTCGCCTCGAAAGCTGAAGCCTCGTTCGAGTCGATCGGGCTGGTGCGAGGAAACTCCCAGATCCAGAACACACCGGTTCACTTCCCCTACCGCTCGCTCGTCGAGCAACTCGCTGAAGTCTCCAAAATTGCCCTTCACGGCCGCAAATCCCGGGTAACCACCCAGCCGACGACCGGCCTGCGCCAGAGCATCCTCGTCCTGGTCGATGCCGATCAACTTCCCCCCGGCTCCCAGCTTGCCTAAAATGGCCTGGGCGTAACCACCTCCTCCGAGTGTAAGGTCTACCGCGACATCGCCCGGTTGAGGCCCAAGCAGGTCCACGACCTCCTCGAGCAGCACCGGAACGTGATAGGTCAAATCAGGTAGCCTGGCCGCCCTGAACCACGGTCAACTGCACGCCCACTTTGCGACCCGCTCCCGAGCCTGGCCCGGGGGCCGGCACACGGCGACGCCAGGGAGGCGTAGGCGGCAGGCCCAACTTGAGCGGGAACTTGGAGTCAGACAGCTTAGATTTGGTAGTTTTGGTTGACATATTCATCCAGATCCTCCGCATCGGCCTCGGCCTCAAACTCGGTCCACCGCTCGGAGCTCCAGACCTTGAGGCGGTCGAGGGCTCCGGTCACCACCACCGAGCCTCCCTGGAGGCCGGCATGGGCTCGCATGTCGTTGCCAAGCAGAACGCGGCCCTGCTTGTCGAGCTCGGTCTGCAGCGCCCCGGCGAGCTGATGCGTGACCCATCTCTGGGCTTTTGCATCGGTTCGCGAGATACCGCGAAGCTTTTCTAGAAAAAGGTTCCATGCGGAGCGAGGAAGAATCTCCACGCACCCAGACTTGTCTTTGCGCAAAACGGCGCCATCCATAAAGTCCTTGCGAAAGGAGGAAGGTATCGTCAGGCGGCCTTTATCGTCCAACGAGTGCTCATAGGTTCCGGAAAAGAGGTAGTGGGTCTCCTCCACTACCTACCACCGTCCTCCACTTTCTCCCACATCGCACCCCCATTATAGGGGTATGGTAGAAAGACTGTCAATATTAATTTCTAGCACAACCGAGCCGTTTCGAAGGCGCGCGACAGGGACCAAAACCACAACCTGTAGTGGGGGCCTTATGCACCCGGCCCAAGATGTTGTGGTCAAGGTCGAAAAGTCTTCAGTAAAATTTCTTGAACAACTTCCTAGAAAGGGCGTGAAAGCATGGCCCCGACCCTCCCGGTCATCGAAGAAATCACGGAAAGTAAGGCAAAACCCCAGCGCAACTGGCGGGTGATCCTCTACAACGACAACGTGCACAAAGCTGACGACGTGGTACTCTGGCTGCAGAAGGCCACGGGTTGCTCGCTACAGTGCGCCGAGATGGTGATGCTCACCGCCCACAACACCGGTCGCGCGGTGTGCTTCGAGGGCGAGAAGGAAGACTGCCAGAAGGTGGCCCGCTACCTGCGCGGGCAGGGACTGCAGGTGGAAGTGGACGACTTTTGAAAGTCGCGCTTTCGAGTTGAGAAAGGCGCCTTCGGGCGCTTTTTGGTTTCAGGGGGAGAAAGTGGGGGGCGTGGGGGGAAGTGGGGGGGCGCAGGGGACCAGACCTTGCGAACGAAGGCCGCCTGCATGAAGCGCCTGACGACCTTGCTCCTCGCCCTGACTCTGGCCGCGGCCCTGGCCCAACCCAACGACCGCGGCGACTACGAGAAGAACAACTGGGATGGCTCCAACCTGGCACTTGGCGAAGTGCGCAGCCCGGAAATGGCCGGCTCGCTCTGGAAAGTTCTGGCCTACACCAAAGGGCACACCGAGCCCAACCCTGACTCTCGGGTGGTGCACGGCTTTGCACCCGGCACCATCCTGCAGGCAGACGTGGGGCGAGGTGGGGCTGACGAGGTGCTGCTCAACGCCAAAGATAGCCAGGGATCCTGCTGGATGCGGGTGCGCGACCGCAAGGGAAACCCGCTCAACTGCTATGTGCGGGCCAACAAAGAGTCGATCGAGCCGGTGGTGTCCGCGACCCCCGTCGCTCCCCCCGCCCCTGCATCGCCCGACCCCCCTGAAACCCCGGTAGCTCCATGACGAGAAGAAGCCAGGCTGTGCGCCTGGCC
>QWHO01000169.1 GCA_021404945.1 bacterium CPR1 | reverse complement strand
GCCAACAAGAAGCTGACCATCACGGGCAGCGTCTATGTCGGCCCAACCGCCAGTACGAACGAGCTGAACGTGGTGGCGCGGCTGGGCTCGGAGGAAGCCCCTCCGGGCGACCCCGAGGCCGCCGCGGGCGGAGATGATGCAGCCATTGCCGCGGCCATCGCGGCCGACCCGACCATGCTGCAACAACTGATGGTGGATACCCAGGGCGGGTCAGCCGACATCGACATCAGCGACATGTCCGGCAATCTCGTGAGCGACGTCGACTGGGACAGCGGTGGCTTCGACGACCCGATCGACGCCCCGGTCACCTATGCGATGATGCTCCAGATGATGGCCAATCCAGGCTCGGTGCCCGGTTATCAATTTGATTATGGCGGTCAGTCGATCAGTTTCAACCCGATCGATCTCCAGACCGCTGCCGCCTCCGTCTGGTACACCGGGCCGCCGCCCACCGGGGGAGGCGGCAACAACGGCGTGCTCAACCCACCCGGAGTCGCCGACACGCTCAATGCCGCCGACCTCTCCATCGAGTTTGCTCCGCCTGCAGGCACTGCGGCCGTTCTGACGGCTGAGGGGAACGTGCGGCTCACTTCGGCGATCGAGGGTCAGGGGGGCTCCATCACGTCGGGCGGGAACATCAACATCACCGGCCTGGGCGCCAATTTCGCCGCCAGCCAGCAGTCGGGAGTGAACATGTATGCCAAAGGCGACATCGTCTTCTCCACCCTGGACAACAACGGCGGGGTCTACAACTACCGGGACGTGAACCTCAAAGGCGTAATCTACGCCCAGGGGGACTTCATCGCCAGGCTCGGCAGCCCGGCTCTGCCAGGAAACTGGGGCAAGTTCAATCTGGAGGGAAGCCTGATCGCCTACGGAGGCGATCCAGCTGGCGCTCCGGGGGCCAACGGAAAGGGAACCATCGACCTGCGGGCCGACGAGATCAACCTTGCCTTCGATTCGTCTTACCTGGGCTCGCTTTCGGCTCTTCCTCCGGCAAATTTCACGTTGGTCCCGCTCTCCTGGGCAAACAACTTCTAAGATGGGGCGGAACTCCAGCAAGGCCTTCACTCTGGCTGAGTGCGTGCTGGCGATGGCTTTGCTGGCCATGATCTTGTTAGCCCTGGTGGGCACGACCATCTCCAGCCTGCGCGCGAGCGAGAAGTCCGCTCTGCTCGGACCTGCCACTCAGGTATCCGACTCTCTGATGAACCGCACGCTCTACCAGGTGGCAAACGACCTGCCGGCCGGCACCAACGCCTCTTTCTGGGGAGCGGCCGGGCTCTGGCGAGGTCCGACCCAGGAGACAATCGGAGGGGTGCGCTACGAGTACGTCATCTACGCCAATACCGTTCTGGACGCGGCCGGAGGCCCGCTCGGTGGTGCCATCCCCAACAATCGGGTGAAGAAGGTGGATATCCTTGTCTGGTGGTGGGAAGCACGGTCCAACAACGGCCAGCGCCAGGGCTATGGAAAGATGCAGGTCCAGGCCAGCAGGCTGGTGGAAGAGCATGCTCCTTAAGCGAGCCCGTGCCGCCCACTCGCTGACGGAGCTGGTCGTGGTTTTCGGGATTTTCTCCCTCCTGCTCATGGTGGCCGGGGTCTTGTTCAACGAGTCCAGGAGCACTTTGCGCCGAACCAGTGGCATCGACACCTGCATGCGAGAGTTGCGCAAGGCGCGCGCAGCAGTTGAGCGCGATCTGGTGCTGGCACGACCGGGCGCCTTATCCCGCTCCTTCGTGGGCGACTCCCTCGGGGGAGGGGGCAGAGACGGGGAAGCCCTGTGGTTCCTGTCACCGATCGATCCGGCCACGGGAGAGGTGGTGCGAAAGCAGGATGGAACGCCCTTCTGGCAGCGGAACGTGCTCTACTACCTGGTGGTTCCTCAAAACCACAACAACACATTTGGCCAGATCTGTGCCGGGGGAGCCGGTGCTAACGGATACGACGACCGTTGTCCTCACAAAGTCTTGATCCGCAAGGAGATCGACTCGGGCCCGCCGACCCTGCCCACCGATGAGACGACCGAGGAAACCCTCCTCAATAACGTCGCTCCCTATTTAACCCGCCCCAACGGGTTTGACCTGACGGCCATGGCCGAGGCCGGACTGGGCGAGAAGAAGATTGTGGCCTCGTTCTTGCTTGGTTTTGAGTCCTTCTCGGCCCCTCCGCCTGCCGGGCTGCCCGTGGAAGTGCTGGTGGATGTTCGAGCCATGTCCATTGAGGAAGCAAGAAAGGAGATTCGAGTTGGTAGCGACCCGGGCTATGCCAGCCGGTTCACCCACCAGGCCCCCTTCTCCGTCTATCTCAGGAACTGACCACAGGCGGCGCCTCAGAGCATGCGCGTCAGAGCGGTGAGCTCGCCTTTGAAGCCGGCCTGACGGAAGGCCGGCGCGGATCTGGAGGCGGGGGCGCCCTCGCCATCGATCTGCTCGATGCGCAGAATCTTCCCCCGGGCCCGGGCGGCCAGCTCGTCCAGGGCGGCTGCGGCCTTCTCGTCGAAGGCCGGGAAGGTGAGCACCCGGCGGGCATTCTTCTCCACAAACAGCGCCGGCTCACCCCCGCGCAGCACGACGAAGGTGCCGGCCGCCCGCCTGGGACGGCCGGCGCACTCGGGCCAGGGAACCAGCGCGCCGTAAGGGTTGGCCGGGTCGGTGCTGGCCAAGAGCACGACCCCGGCTTCGTCCTCGCGACAGCCGCGCAGGCGATCGACTGCCCCCGAATAGGCGAACTGGGCCCCGCTGAGGCCCTCCACGAAGTAGCCGCGGCGCACCTGCCCGCTCTCCTCCATCTCCTTGAGCACGCTATACAGTGAGCCGAGCCGCTCGACGGCGGCCGTCTCGCGACTGACCACGCCGTAGCGCTCGAGCAGGGCGTGGGCCCGAGCCACGGCCTGGCGCGTCTTGTCGGGCGGCTGATCGAAGAAGGAGCTGACCAGCGACCATCGCCCGCCGGTGAGCAGCGGGTCATTTCGTCCTGGACGGCGCCGGGCGCGACCAAAGAGGCGCAGGGGCTGGAAGGTGTCGTTGGTGATCAGGCCCTTCCAGCTCAGCTCGGCCAGGGCTTGCAGCAGATCCTGCGCGTTGGCCGAGGGCAGTTGGAAGAAGAACGAGCTGCCTTTCGCCTCGAGGTGCTCGAGGATCTGCCGTGCCAGATCGTTCTCTCCCCCGTACCGAGGCGGCGGCTCGGCCAGCTGGCTGAAGCGCTCGCGCCGGTAGATGGCAAGGCGGCCGTCGCTGGGGCCGAGTGAGCCGGCCCCCACCCAGATCAGCTGGCCCGAGGCGCCCTGCTCATCCAGCATCCGGGGCTGGAAGTCCCTGACGCGGGCCGGTAAGATCCAGCGCTCCAGGTCGGAGAAGGGCAGGGCCAAGCCTTCCAGTTGGGCCAGCACCTCGCGCAGACGGTTGTGGCCCCGTTGGGGCGAGCCTACTCCCTGCCAGGAGGGCAGAAAGCGACCCAGCACGGCCGGCTCGACGGGAGCGATCTGCTTTCTCAGCCGCGCCAGCGTGCGCCGCTTCAACTTGCGCAGCACGTCCGGGTCGAGCCATTCCAGCTCATGGCCTCCGGGGCGAAAGTCGCCTGAAAGCAGGCGCCCCCGGTCGGCCAGGGCCCGCAGCACCGGCTCCACCTGACCCGGCACCAGGGCGTAGCGCTCGGCCAGCTCCCGGGTGGTGAAGGGGCCGTGGGTGCGGGCGTAGCGCAAGAACAGCGTCTCCAGGGGGCGCTCGGCCGGCTCCAGGAAAACCCGGGGCAACCCCCCTGGCAGGGC
Source organism: bacterium CPR1 (assembly GCA_021404945.1). Taxonomy (GTDB): domain Bacteria; phylum Vulcanimicrobiota; class Xenobia; order Xenobiales; family QWHO01; genus QWHO01. Next base: position 10,642 of record QWHO01000169.1, on the reverse strand, counting down.
GGCTCCCAGCCCGTCGCGGTAGAGGGCGGCGTCCTCCACCGCGACCAGGCGCTCCTCGCCCCCCAGTCGCAAGCGGGCGATCCTGCGGGCCTGCTCGAGCTGGGCGAGCCACTCGCGGGGGGCTCTGGTTTCAGTCGGGCTGCGGTCTCCCACCTGGCGAAGCAGGTCGTGCAGATCGTCGGCATGGCGCAGCGGCCTGTGGAGCAGCTCCTCCTCCAGCTCTTGCAGCACCTGCGGGTCGAGCAGCGTCCGCAGGTCTTCTCGGCCTAAGAGCTCACGCAGCATCTTGCGATCCAGCGTCAGGGCCTGGGCCCGGCGCTCGGCCAGGGGCGTGTCCCCCTCGTAGAGGTAGGCGGCCTGATAGGCGAAGGCCAGCGAGCGGGCCATGGGCGAGGGAGCGGTGGTCTCCACCTCGTCCACCCTGATCTCGCGCCGCTGGAGAGCACGCAACAGCTCGATCAGGGCCGGCAGGTCGAAGTAGTCCTGCAGGCAGCTGCGGTAAGTCTCCAGGATGATGGGGAAGCTGGGAAAGGCGCTGGCCGTGGCCAGCAGGGCCTGGGCCTTGAGGCGCTGGGTCCAAAGTGGCGTGCGCTGCCCCGGATAGCGGCGGGGGAGGAGCAGAGCCCGCCCCGCGTTCTCGCGAAACTGGGAGGCGAAGATACCGGTGTGGGAGAGCTGATCCACCGCCAGGTCCTCGGCCTCGTCGGGGTCGGGGAAGAGCTTCTCCAGATCCACCTCGCCTTCCACCAGCCTGAGCACGATGCCATCGTCGCTCCACACCGTCTGCACGTCAAATCCCGCCTCCTGGCTCAGCACGCCCTCGATGGCCAGGGCCCAGGGAGCGTGTACGCGAGCCCCAAAGGGGGACAGGATGCAGATGCGCCAGTCGCCCAGCTCGTCTCGAAAGCGCTCCACCGTGATGGCCCGGTCGGTGGGCAGCGTGCCGGTGACCTCCAGTTGCTCCTGCACGAAGGCCACCAGGTTGCGGGCGGCCAGCTCGTCCAGGGGAGAGCTCTGCTTCACCCAGCCCTCAGGGTCGTCTTGCCGGGACAGCTCGCGGCAGAATGCGCCCAGCGCTCGGCCCAGCTCGACGGTGCGCCCGGGACCGTCGCCGCGCCAGAAGGGGAGCCGCCCCGGCTCGCCGGGCGCGGGGCTGACCACCACCCGGTCGCGGGTGATCTCCTCGATGCGCCAGGTGGTGCTGCCCAGCACAAAGTTCTGACCACGCCGCACCTCGTAGGCCATCTCCTCGTCCATCTCGCCCACCCGGGGCCCCTCCGGGCCCAGGTGCACGCCGTACATGCCCCGGTCGGGGATGGTTCCGCCGTTCACCATGGCCAGCGAGCCCGCCCCCCGTCGCGCGGTCAAGAAGCCGGTCTCGCGATCCCAGTTCAGGCGGGGGCGCAGCTCGGCGAAGTCGGTGGAGGGGTAGCGTCCGCTGAGCATGTCCAGCACCGAGTGCAGTGCCTCGCGGGTCAGCTCGCGGTAGGGATAGGCCCGGCGCAGGAATCCCTCCAGCTCTTCCACCGTCCGCTCCTCGGTGGCGATGATGGAGACGATCTGCTGGCTCAGAACATCAAGCGCGTTGCGAGGCACCTTGAGGGGCTCGATGTGGCCCTGGAGCATTTCACGCCCCACCACGGCGCATTCGAGCAGATCGCCCCGGTGCTTGGGATAGAGCCGTCCGATGCTGATGGCTCCCACCTGGTGACCGGCCCGGCCCACCCGCTGCAGGCCGCGAGCCACCGACTGAGGGGAGGCGATCTGCAACACCAGGTCCACCGCTCCCATGTCGATGCCCAGCTCCAGCGAGCTGGTGGCCACGATGGCCTTGAGCTGGCCCGCCTTGAGGGCTTCCTCCATCTCGCGTCGCTGGCCCTGGCTGATGGAGCCGTGGTGCGAGCGCACCAGCTCGTCTCCGGCCAGCTCGTTGAGGCGGGTGGCCAGCCGCTCGCACATGCCGCGGTTGTTGACGAACAAGATGGTGGAGCGGTGCGCGCGGATCTCCTCGAGCAGGCGCGGGTAGAGCGATTGCAGGAAGCCGGTGGGCTCGTTGGCCTCGCTTTTTTTCAGCTCTTGCAGGATGGAGCCGCCCTCGGGGGGCGCCTCCATGTCGGCCACCGGCACTCGCACCTGAAGGTCGAGGTGGGGGAGCTCGGTGGTGTCCACCACCTCCACCGCTCGGGCGCCACCGAGAAAGCGGGCCACCTCCTCCACCGGACGCACCGTGGCCGACAGGCCCACCCGCTGGGGATCGCGCTGGCAAAGCTCGGACAATCGCTCCAGGCTGACGGCCAGGTGCACCCCCCGCTTGGTGCCGGCCACGGCGTGGATCTCGTCCACGATCACCGTCTGGACCGAGCGCAGCGTCTCGCGGGCCTGCGAGCTGAGCAAGAGGTAGAGGCTCTCGGGGGTGGTCACCAGGATCTCGGCCGGCTCCTTGCGCTGGGCGGCGCGCAGCCGCTGCGGGGTGTCGCCCGTGCGGATGTCCACCCGGGGCAGGCGGGTGGCCAGCTCGAGAGCCTCGGCCGAGCGGGCGATGCCGATGAGGGGAGCTTGCAGGTTGCGCTCCACGTCGTAGACCAGCGCTTTGAGGGGGGAGAGGTAGAGCAGGCGCACCCCCGGTTTCTCGACCGGGTGCTGGATCAGCCGGTCGATGCCGGCCAGGAAGGCGGCCAGCGTCTTGCCGCTGCCCGTGGGGGCGAGCAGCAGGGTGTTGTGCCCCTGAGCGATGAGCGGCCAGCCTCTTTGTTGCACGGGCGTGGCGGCCGGGAAGTTCTGCTGGAACCAGCGGCATGTGGCCGGACCGAAGGGCAGGGCTTCAGTCGTCAAGCTCATGCTGGCCGTTTCGCCGCCAGCACACGAAGGCCCCTATCGCCTGCTCAGCGAATTCACAGATCAATGCTTTCCCCCATCCAGCGCCCCGTGAGCGCCAGCCCGCTCCAAAGGATGCCTCCGCCCGGATCCTCGGCCTGGCTCGAGTCTCCCGATGAGGTCGTCCTCCATGGGCGCCCCCAGGCTGCCCCCGAGGTGCCCACCGGCCCCCGCGGATGGCGCAAGGCGGCCATGATCGGTGCCGGTGTCCTGAGCCTGGCGGGAGGGCTGATGATCGGCGGTCCCCAGGTGCCGGCTCTGATGCTGGCCCAGCAGTCCTCGGCCGAGCTGGTGGCCGGCATGGCCCATCCTGCCACCAGCGCCCAGGAGCTGAAGACGCTGCAGAAATCGCTGAGCCCGGTGGACCCCCAGGTGCTCTCGCTCCTTTCGCGGCACGGGCTCAAGGTGCAGGTGATGCACGAAGGGCAGGACCTGGCTCAAACGGGAGTCCTGCGCGAGCAGAGCCCGCAAGACTACGAGCGTCGCAAGGACGAGATCACGGGTTTCGTGGCCCGCCTCAACCAGGAGAGCCACCAGCGCTTCGACGCCCCCATGCAGACGATCGAAATAGAGCGTGACCGCCTGGCGGCGCGCATCGGGGTACCTCCCATGCCGCTGGCGATGGCCGGACACTACCCCGGCGGCTTTGGCGGTTTCGGGGGGGCACCGCCCCAACTCACCCCCGACCAGCAGGCCATGCAAGACCTCAACGTCCAGCTGGGCAAGTTGAGCAGCGAGAAGAACGGCTTTCTCTACGAGCAGACGGCTCTGTCGGACCTGAACGTCAAGCCCTTCAACTATCCCATTCGGCTCGAGCAGATGGGCAACATGATGGGCCTGGTGCAGATGATGCACGCTCAGTTCCCCACCACCGTGCACCAGATGGCGGTGATCAACGGGGCTACGACGCCCGAGCAGATGGAGGAGTTCTCGCGCCTGGTGGAGCTGATCAACGGCGAGCGGCTGGTGCAGGCCCGCGAGCACACCCTGACCCAGTATCAGCAGGGGGCTCGGGCCGCGGGTAAGCCCATGAGCGCGGCTTCGCTGGAGGCGGCTCGCAAGCATCCCGAGCGGATCCCCATCGACCACCGCCGATTCAACATCCTGGTGCCCGACCTGATCTACACCGAGGTGGGCGGGAAGGTCATGCGCCTGGACGAGCACGACTGGGGCACGGTGCAGAGCTGGGCCAACCCGGACGGTAAGATCAACAGCGGCAAGGACGCCGATGGCGAGCCCGATGGCACGATGGGCCAGTACTTCTGGAAGGGGGGCCTGAACCAGACTCTGATTCGCGACTTCCGCCTGACCGCCACCACGCCGGTGCACGAGTTTGGCCACGCGCTGGATTTTCTGGTCGAGAAGCTCGACCCGGCCTGGCACAAGACCTGGTATGCCGAGGTGGGCAAGGCCTTCGACCAGGTGGGCCGCGAGGGCGGCACCCGGGCCATCACTGACTATTCGCGCTCCAACGTGCGCGAGTACATCGGGGACGGTTTCTTGCTCTACCACACCGAGCCCGAGGTCCTCAAGAGCAAGGACCCGGCGCTCTACCAGCGCATCGAGGAGTTGCTCGACAGGGCTCGTGAGCTGGGCACCGGCACCGGTCGCCAGGCGACCACGCTGGGTCAGTTCCTGCGAACGCGGGGCTAGTAGGAGCGCAGTCGGAAACCCCGGTTTTCCGCCCAACAATTGCGCTACAAGTCCCGCCGCTACAATACCTTGTGGTGGCGGAGCCGGGGGTAGGGGCTCCCGAGAGCGTAGCTCCTCCGACACCCCATGGGGGTTTGCGGCCGGACTTCTAGCGCCCGAGGGGCATCCAGTCGTAAGAGTCGCCTGGCTCCCCCTCCTGGTAGCGGATGCCTCCCGGACTGTAAGGGAAGCCCAGGGGATGAGCCCTCCCCTGGCAGCTCAGGGCCTTGACCCCGAGATCGCTCAGGCTCAGAATCTCGGCCTCGGTGGAAGTGCCATCCCGGTCGGCGTCGTTCCAGACAGCCAACCCCTCCAGCTCGGGCCCGGCCAACCAGCCGTCGCCGTCGTCGTCCAGGGCGCTCATGGCCTCGTAGCCGTCGCGCCAGAAGACCCACCAGGAGACGCTGCCCAGGAGCTGGATCCCCGAGCGAATGCGCGGGCAGCTTCGGCGGTAGACCAGCCAGCCGGCTCGGGGAGTGATCCAGCCCCAGTTGCGCGGCCCGGTTCCGTCCAGGTCGAAACTGACCGCGGCCGCCGGGTCAGCCAAATCTTCGAAAGCAAGGCCCCGCTCAAGCGGAATCAGCACCGGGGTGATAGCCCGCGGGAGGCGTTGCAGAGATTGCATCTTCTTGTTGACCTCGGCGATCTCGGCGGCGTCCTTCCTGGGGTCGAGCAGCGCGAGCAGGTAGCGACCCGTCTCCTCGGCCAGCGAGGTGGTGAAGAGCGGGCCTTCCTTCTTGATCTGGGCCGGGTAAGCCAGCTTGAAGGTCTCGCGGTAGCCAACCAGGGCTGCCCGCTTATCGCCCGACTGCTGCAGGCACCAGCTCAGCCCGAGCCGGGCGCTGAGATTGCCCGAATCGAGCTTGACGGCCTGACGGTAGGCGGAGATCGCCTTGCTCAGGTGCTTGCTTCTTTTGGCCGCACCCGCATCGGGGGGCGCGGGGGGAACCCCCTGGTCGAACCGTCCGAAATAGGGATCTTGCTCACCCTTGCGCACCTGGAACGCACTCAGCCCCTGGGCGTAAGCCAGCGAGTGAACCCGGCCCAGCAGATAGAGCGCGTGGGCGTCCTTGCTCCCGCGCTTCTCCAGGTTGGCGATCATGCGGTCGGTGGGTACGTCCACCAGCTCTTCGTGGACCGCCTCGCCCCGGGCCTGGGCGATGAGCAGGCAGATGAAGAGGAGGATGATGGTTCGCTTCATCGCAGCTTCTCTTTGATTCCTTTCTGTTTTCCTCAGGGTCAAGGGGTCCAGGGGTGGCCGCAGGAGCAGTGGTAGGCACGGAGGGGGACCGGCTTGTGGCAGGAGGGACAACTCGCTCTTGCCAGGTCCTCGGCCTCCCAGGCGTACAGCTTCAGGCTGTCGTGTCGAAGCTGATAGGCCAGGGCTCGTCCCTTCCAAAGAACTCCCTTCAGAACGCTCTCCGGGTCGGGCCGGGCGGGCATTACCAGCCGCCTGGTCAGCTTGTGGCTGGGGTGAGTGCCCATCATCTGCTCCCCGACCGGAAAGAATTCGAGCGCGTTGGGTGGAACCGGGCCGAGCGCCAGGCACCGCTCCACCTCGGCATCCTCCGGCGGGCCGCCCACGACAGCGGTGTAAGCTCGGTTGCCCTCCATGTCGATGACCCACTGGGCGCGTGAAACCCGGTTATCCTCCGAGGTGGCCCGGCCCTCCACGACCAGTTGCGTGGCGGTACTGACCAGTGGCTCGTCGACGGACACCGAGCTCATGGTCGGAAACAGCTTCCAACGGGGCTGGCCATCGAATTTCATGATCAACATTCCTGCGACCGGCGGCAGGGTCTCGTGGAAGGCGCGATAGGTGCCCAGAATTCCTAACCGGGTGACAGCCAGCAACTCCACCGCGGCTCGAGTGCCCTTTTTTCCCGGGAGTGGCCACTCCCCGAGCACGCGGCCTGTCCCGGGGTCCATCCAGGTGACCCAGTCGCCCAGGAGAAGGAGGACTCCGTCCGGCAGCCAGGCGGCGGAGATGGTGGTGCGCCCGGCCCGGGGTGGCCAGGGGGGGTGAGCGATGTTGCGATTCCAGATCGGCTCGAGAGCGGGGATGCGGGCGTCGACCTCGTCGTTCAGCTCTTCGCTCCAGGTGATCGTGCAGCGCAGGGGGTGGACGCTCAGGCGGTAACACCGGCTCGGGTCCTCGCGCTGGAGGGTCATCTCCAGACGGTCTGCAACTCGCTGGGCTTCGAGCGGCTCATTGCGGTCACGCCGCTCCTGCAGGAAGGGCTCAAGGATGTGAAGCTCCTTGGATAGCGGCCGGAGGGGCTGGTCTCCGATCCAGAAAATCTCCTCCATGCCGTGCACGCAGACCGCGCCCCCGGCCTCCACCAGAAAGGGAACCTTCGGGTTCTTCTTGGTCTTGCTCTCAAAGAGCTTCTTGAGCACGCCCTTACCCCTTGTCTGGAGAAACTCGGAAGGTGGTCCGCTTTGACAGGTTCTCCTCGAAGCGTGTGTCTATCAGACAGCCGATTCGCTCGACCGGTGAAAAAGACCTTCGCACTCGGATTTCGCGGCCAGGTCGTCGTAGAGACGCAGTGAACGGGCCCGTTCGCGAATGCTTTTCAATGCCGTTCCCGTCAGGTCGGGCCGCATGAAGTTCTGGCGGCGGCCCTGGAGCACCTGCGCGGGCTGGCATTGATGAGTGCAAATGCTCCTCAGGGTTCTGCGCACGGTCACGGCTCCACCCTGACTCCCTCGGGCATCCAGTCGTAGCTAGGCCCAAGTTCACCGTCCTCATAACGAATTCCGCTTGGACTATAAGGAAACCCAAGCCGGTGGGTCCGGTAGACGGTGCTCAGGGCCTGGACGCCCAGTGCTTCCAGCCTGACCACCTCCGAAGCCTGGAATACCCCGTCCTGGTCACGGTCGCACCAGACGGCGACGTGCTCGAGCTCGCGGCCCTCCAGCCAGCGGTCACCGTCTTGATCGAGAGCTCCCAGGGCCTCGTAGCCGTTCTCCCAGAACACCCACCAGGTCACGCCTCCGAAGAGCTGAAGGGCGGAGCTCACCCGGTCCAACCGATCGAGGTAGATGAGCCAGCCTGCCCGGGGAGTGGGCCAGCCCCAGGCCAGCTCTCGCCCGGAGCCGTCCAGGTCAAAGCGCACTCTGGCGCGCTCGTCGACAAGCTGACCGAACTCGTGCCCTCGCTCGAGGGGGATAAGGACGGGTGTGACCGCCCGGGGCTGGGACTCCAGTCGTTGCAGCTCTTTCTTGATGCTGGCAATCTCGGCCGCGTCCTTTTTGGGGTTAAGCAGGGCAAGCAGGCGTCGTCCGGCTTCCTCGGCCATCCCCACGCCAAAGTTTACTTCAGGAGCCTTCTTCAGTGCGGTCTGGTAGACCTTGCGGTACTGCTCCACGGCCCTGGCGCGCTGGCCCGACTCTTCCAGGCACCATGCCAGTCCCATCCGGCTGGCTTGACTGGTGGGGTCGAGCTCGGCGGCCTGGCGATAATTCTTGAGGGCCAGCTCCAGGTGTTTGCGCGCACCCACCGAGGCGCCCTGCTCGGGTGGGAAGCCTGGATCGAACGGGCCGAAGTAGGGCCGGTCCGGAGGCGGTCGGCACGTCGAGCAACTCGGGGATGTAAGGCTTGGCAAAGGCCCAGCCGCAGAGCAGGCAGAGCAGCAAAAGAGAGCGTTTGAGCATAGTTGCGGCTTTCGTCCGGGCGCGGTCCTACCCCTGTAGACCGGCATGATCCGCATCATTGGCCTGTCCCCCCTCTGCCCGCTAAGCTGAAGGAGCAATGCTGGATCAGTTGCCGATGCTGCGAAAGTCGCGCCAGTTCCAGAAGGCCCTCGACGAGGTGCACCGGCTGGAGGCGATGGGGGCTGACTCGGTGCAGCTCAAGGTGGACGAAGCGGACCTGCTCGCGCGCCTGCGCCGCCCGCGACCGGCTCTCAAGGTCCTGCAAGAAGCCCAGCAGCGTTACCAGAAGCTGCCAACCTACGGCCAGGCATTGCTGGCCGGACTGCTCGAGCACCTTGGAGAGCCTGGCCAGGCCAACCATCTCTTTGATGCCCTGGCCCGCGAGCCGCTGGAGCTGGAGGCACCGGTGGCCCGCCGGGTGGTGCGCAACCTGTTGGCCCGGGGACGCGCCGATGAGGCGCTGGAGCTCGCCCACCGGACGGCCCGCTCGACTCCGCCGGAGCTGGTCTGGCTGGCCCGTTGTGCCCTCAAAGCCGGTCAGCTCGAGGAGGCCCGCGAGCATCTGGAGAGCGCCATACGCCTTTCTCCCGATTTCATGCCCGCCCTGGAGGAGTGGGCTCGCCTGCGCCTGGACTCCCCGCTCTTGATGCAGGAAGTGCTCCAGGTCGGGGCCTGGCTGCCCGTCAACGAGCAGACTCATCTGTTGGAGCGCGTGGCTCAGGCCTTACGCCACCTGGACCGTCCCGAGCTGGCCCTGCCGCTGCTCGAGGAGTGCGCCCGTCGCGAGCCGGGCAACGCCTATCTTCTGGCCAATCTAGGATACGTGCACCGCCAGTTGGGCCAGCTCGAGATGGCGCTGGTCTGTTTGGAGCTGGCCATGGAAGCAGACCCTGCCGATCCGGCCACCTTCACCGCCTTCCTGGCCACCTGCCGCGAGGCCGGGCAAAAGTCGCGCGCGGCAGCTTACATCCAGGCTCGGGTCGTCCTCCATCCCGAGGAACGGCGTCGTTGGGGGCGCTTTCGCAAGTTCTTCGGTCGGGCTCGAGTGATCGACACGGCTGAACCTGCCGCGGATCTCAGGGCCTGAGCTTGCCGATCACCACATACTGAACCGGCAGGAACTCCAGGATTTCCGTGGCCAGACCGGCCGATTCCAACTCACTGCTGATCGTGGCAGCCGGCAGGCGCATCCAGGCGGGAGGCCCGTGCTCGAGCACGGCCTCGGGGCGGTAGTCCACCACCACCACCCGTCCTCCCGGGCGCAGTGCACTCTTCATCAGCTGAATGTAGGCGGGACGATCGTCGAAGTGGTGGATGGTGTTGCACACAAAGACAAGGTCGACCGAGCGGGGAGCGAGCTTGGGATCGGTCTCCGAAGCCAACACGGTCGTCAGATTGGCCTGCCCCTCCTGCTCGGCGCGGTGACGAATGTATTCAAGCAGACCCGGCTCGATGTCGACCGCCAGCACCTCGCCAGTGGGCCCCACCGCTGTGGCAAAGCGCCGCGCAAAGTAGCCCGAGCCGGCTCCGATGTCGGCCACCACCTGACCGGACTTGATCTCGAGCCGCCGGATGACCTCGTCGGGCTGTTGTTGGGCGTCCCGCTCGGGGCTCTCCCAGGCTTTCACCCACCTTTCGGTGTCCCCGAAACGGTGCGAGTGCTGGCGTGAGTGGTTGGGACTGGCCTCGGGCGCTGGTTGGGCCATCAGGCTGGCTGCGAGCAAGAGGAAAAGGGTGATGGGGAGCTTCATGCAGGCAAGCTTCTTGCACGCGGCTTCACGCCCTTCTTGAATGCTGAGGCAGAGCTCCCCAAGGTGGATGAGGCCCAGCAACTCCACACGACCCCAGCGCACGGTTCGGGACTCGGAGCCAGCTCGTGGGGCCGCTGTGCTGTAGATGAGCTCGGTACCCGGTGCCTCTCGCGTCAGCAACGGTGTGTCGGGAGGACTTTCTTTCGCTTTCGCAAATGGGGCGCGCGCCGGAACCTCAGCGGCACAGCGCCTATGACGAACATCCAAGAGCCTAATCCAGCGAGCACCGAGCCACCGCCGGGCCTGCTTGTGCTCTTTGCAGTCATGTATCGCCAGCGAGTGCAGGTGACCTTGATCGTCTCGGCCTGCCTGGTACTGAGCCTGGTCGCCTTCTGGCTGCAGAAGCCTCTTTATACCACGCGCATGGTGGTGTTGTTTCCTCCCACTCTTGACTCAGGAGCCCTGATTTCCGGGGTTCTGGGAGGCGGCGGCGATCTCGAAGACTCGATTTACGAATCCATGCCCGGCGTCTTGCCCAGGGCGCGCCGGCCCACCATCGTGTTTGTGACTTCCGTGCTCCAAAGCCGCGCCATCGCCACCAAGATTGCCAAAAAATTCGACCTCGCGAAGGTCTGGGGGACCAGTGACTTCAAGGCGGTCCGTCGCCT
>QWHO01000694.1 GCA_021404945.1 bacterium CPR1 | reverse complement strand
GGGGACACCTTCCGCTACGAGTTCACCCTGCGCCAGCACGGGACCTACATGTACCATCCGCACGCCGACGAGATGGTGCAGATGGCGCTCGGCATGATGGGCTTCTTCATCATCCACCCCCGCCGCCCCCCGACCTGCCAGCGCGACTTCTGCATCTTCCTGGCCGAGTGGCTGATCCGCCCCGGAACCAGCCGACCCGACCCGATGGTCATGCTCGACTTCAACACCTTCACCTTCAACGGCAAAGCCTACCCGGGCACCGCCCCGCTGGTGGTGAAAACGGGCCAGCGGGTCCGGCTGCGCCTGGCCAACTTGAGCATGAATAGCCACCCGGTGCACATCCACGGCTTCTCGTTCCAGCAGGTGGCCACCGACGGGGGCGAGATCCCCCCCTCGGCGCGCTTCCCCGAGACCACCGTCAACGTGCCCGTGGGCACGACCCGCACGGTCGAGTTCCTGGCCGACGTGCCGGGCGACTGGCCGCTCCACTGCCACAAGACCCACCATGCCATGAACGCCATGGAGCACGACATCCCCAACATGCTGGCGGTGGATCAGGCGCAGGTGAAAGGCAGCATCAACGAGCTCTTGCCCGGCTACATGCCGATGGGCGAGACGGGGATGTACGAGATGAGCGAGATGGATATGGACCGGCCTCCCAACACCCTCAAGATGGGCGGCACGGCCGGGCCCTACGGCCCCATCGACATGGGCGGCATGTTCACCGTCGTCAAGGTGCGCGACCGGTTGCCCAACGGCTATCAAGACCCGGGCTGGTATCGCCAGCCATCCGGAACGCAGGCCCGTCCGATCCACAAGCACTGAGCCCTGGTCAGTTGTGCAGCAGCACGGAGAAAGGGCTCTGGTGCGTGAAGGCGCTGTCAAAGAACGAGTCGGTCCCGACCCGGGCGGTTCGGCGCGCCTCGTCGATGGAGACGCCGCGCACGTCCACGACCAGCTGGTTGGCAGCGTTCTGCGGCAGGGGAGCCAGAGCGGAGCTGAAATGCAGCAGCTGGGCCACAATTTTGCTCTGCTGAAGGCCGGCTCCACCCAGGCCGCTCACATCGAAGCCGTTGGGGCGGTCCAGGTAGCCCGCCACGGCAGGTAAGAGAACCTCCTCGGTCGTCTCGTCCGGCGGACTGGTGGGCGGTCCGCTATCGATCACCTTTCGGATCAAGACCTTGTGAGGACAGCGGTCGTCGAAGCCGTTTGGCCCCACTCCCCCGGCGCAGCTCTGTCCGAAGGTGGCATCGTGGTTGTTGGGCACCACCAGGTAGTAGAGGATGTTGCGCTGCCAGAACGGATGGCCATCCTGCTTGCGAATAATCACTCCGGTGGCCGGGTCGATGGGGGAGAGAAACCAGAGCGCCTCCCCGTCATTGCCGCCTCCCAGCGAGGGGGGGACTGTGGTCCGACGAACCTGAGCAGGGTTGGTCAGGGCCAGGTCGCGCTCCAGCGCTACCCGGGCTTTGCGCAGCTCGCGTACAGCCGAGTCTTTGCTCGACGTGGTACGAAAGACGTCGCTGGTACGCAAGAAGAGCAGGGTCAAAATTCCCAGCAGGACCGCCATGATCGTGACGGTCACCAGGGCTTCGAGCAGAGTGAAGCCTGCTTTAAGGCGGTGGAGTTTCATGCACCACACGGCTCGCTTCCAGTTGCATCTTGCCATAGCCCTGACGGGTTCCGCCGCTCGAGCGCGAGTCCCACCACCAGAGCACGATATCCAGTTTCTTGAGGCGGTTGCCTGCCGCAAAGCCCGGCACGTTATTCGCGTAGAGAGTATATTCATAGCGCGTCCCGCCCACGGTGCGCGTCAGCGGGCCCTGCCAGGTGCCGGCCGCGCCCCAGAAGGAAGCGCGCGTCCCGGCCGGTGAGTCCCAGGTCACCTGGTAGACTGACTCGTCCAGGACAGACTCCAGAACCTCCGTGGCCGGATCCAGCCGGGCCGCTTTCTCATTGGAGCGGATGGCTGACAGCGTCAGGCCGGCCAGGGTCAACACGAGCAGGGCAAGCAGTCCGACCGCCAGCATCACCTCGGCCAGGGTGAACGCCCGTCCGGAAGGTTTTGAAGCAATGCGCCCTCGCCCCGACTGGAAGCGCCCCCAAAGGATTGGCAAAACCTTCAGCACGTAACGCTCAACACTTTAGAAATGGTTGGTCCAGGAGATGGCATTGAGCTGGAAGTTGGCCGGAGGCTGGGTGTCCAGGGCCCCCAGGTAGACCGGGTCGAAGGTG
>QWHO01000168.1 GCA_021404945.1 bacterium CPR1 | reverse complement strand
TCTGCCCTTCGGCGAGCTGAGGCGACAACTTCTTACCCTTTCGCAACCAATTTGAGACCGATTTGAGTGGCCTGTGGGCTTTCCGACGAAGGCTGCGAGGTAAGCTCCGGGTGAGGCAGCAAGCCTGAGAATCGAAAACGGAGGACCACCCCATGCTCGTCGCTACTGGCACCATTCAAGGTCAGAAGGGCACATTCACGACCATCAAGGGAGAGGTGATCGAGGCCGAGGGGAACGCCGTCCACTGGACCGGGAAGAACCAGAAGACCGGCTCCACCTACGATTTTTCCCGGGAGCCCCAGAACGCCACCTGGACGGGCAGTCGCACGGATGCCGACGGGACCGAGCACCAGGGTCAGTTCACCGTCTTTTATCAGAAGGACGCCCAGGGGCAGACCACGGCCACCGTCTATAACTTCAACCGTTTTGACGACGGTTGGAAGAACCTGGGCTGAGAGGTGCGCTCCGATGGTGATCCACTCTTCTATCGTCCCAACTTCGCCGGCTCCGGCCCCCCCGATCAAGAATGAGCTCCCGCCGGAGCAAGAGTCGCGGGAATCGGACTGGTTCCCGGCCCGGGCCCAGAGCCGGGCGATCCAGGCAGCCTCCGACAGCCTGGGAGGCATGCAGGTCTTCTCCTCGGTCGCAGCCACGGGGGGCCTGGGCTACACCGCCCGGCTGTTCTCGTTGACCTGGGGCACAGCCTTCGGGGGTGTGGCTGCAGCCGTGGGGGGGATCACGGTGGCGACCTCGTCGGGCCTGCAAGGACCTGGCCGGACCCGGGGCCTGGTCAGCGGCAGCCTCGGAATCGCAGCCGGGCTGTCGACCATGGTGGCCACTCTCGGGATCTCGCCGATGCTCGGCGCCATGTCCAGCGCCATCCTGGTGGCCGGGAAGATCGCTTACGAGGAATGGACTCGGCCGGGAGGCGGAAGGTCTGCAGCCAGCCACGGAGGTGAAGGGCCATGATTTCAACTGTCCGTTCCACCACGGTCGCCTCGAGCCCGAGGCCCCCCGAGCGAGAGGAAAGAGCTCAGCCGGAGAAGGGCCCTGAGCTCCCCTGTCCCGCCTATCGAGCCACTCGAAAGGCCGCCGGCACCGTGGTCGGAGTCTCGCTGGGACTGGCCCGGCTCATCCTGGGAGGCTGTGCCGGAGGGGCCCAGGGGGTGGCCCGGGGAGTCGAGCCGTCCGCCGCCAGGCTGACTTTTGCCGTAACTCTGGGGGCCAACCTGGCTCTCAGCGGGGCTCTGGCCGGAGCGGTCGGAAGCCTGGCGCCGCTGGCTCTGGCCCCGGCCCAGGGGGCCCTGGCCGGGGCGGCCGCCAATACGGGGGCGGGGTTGAGCCTCTGGAGCCGAGCGCCGCTCGAGTTCCAGGACTCGGTTCGAAAGACTGCCGACGAGTGGGTGGGGGCCGTCGCCGGCACGGCTCCCCCGGCCTCCGGGCCCGGCTCCGTCTGGCAGCGGATTGCCGCGGGGCTGGTGGGGGAAGTGGTGGGAGCGGCGGCCGGGGTGTATGCCTCGGCAGCCCTGTTGCCCTCCCATTTCCAGCATGGTTTCTCGGCCGGGCAGGACCTCTGCGACCGGGTGAGCCGGTGGATGGAGCCCGACGAGAAGGACCCGGGGTCGGCTCCGGGAACGAGCCCGGGTTGAACGGTCTCCTTCACGAGAAGGTGCGCCGGTTGAGCCCGCGCTCCTTCTACTCTGCTCAGAGCAGGATGAGCACTCCGGGCGCTTCCTCCGACCTCTACACAGGTGTTCCCACCGACGTTCCCAGACTGTGCGCCACCGTCCAGGGCCTGATGGCCCACGTGCTGCTGGCCGACTGGTACGGGTGCGCCTGGCCGCGCGAGCGATGCGATCAGGTGCTGCTGAGATCGGTTCGGCAAATGCTGCAGGCGTTGCTGCGGGAAGATGCGCGTCCGCTGACCCGGACGCGCCCGCCTGAGCGTCGCCTGCTGGGAAGTTGCCGTCATTACAGCCTGCTGCTGGCCTCCATCCTGCGCCATCAGAGGATCCCCACTCGCCTCCGCTGCGGGTTCAGCGCCTTCCTCCGGCCCGGCCAGCTCTTCGACCACTGGGCTCTGGAGTACCTGGACTCGAGCCGCTGGGTGCTGGTGGATGCCCAGCTCGACGAAGTGCACCGCCACCGGCTGAAGCTCGATTTTCCTTGCTATGACGTGCCCCGCAGCCAGCAGCTTCAGGCCGGCCAGGTCTGGCAGGAGTGCCGGCGGGGCAGGCTGGACCCCGACCGGTGCGGGGCCCTGTCGCTCTGGGGCATGGATTACGTCAAGGCCAATCTTCTGCGCGACGTGGCCTCGCTGCTCAAACGCGAGATGCTGCCCTGGGATGGCCCTGCTCTGGCCCTGCGGCCCTTTCACAGCCTGGACGGGGCTACCCTCCGCCGACTCGACCAGCTGGCTGAGCTGACCTATCCCGAGGTGCAGCTCGAGGAGCTGAGGAGGGTCTACGCTCTCTGGCCGGAGCTGCACATCGGCCCTCTGCCCAATCCCCACCGATACTGAGGAGCTCAGCGCTGGTTGCTGAGGGCCACCCGACGCTGGAGCCGTACCTCTCGACCGGGGCCAACGGCCAGCACTTTGACCTCGAGCTCATCGCTACGTCCGGGGGCGCGCGCGAACCGGATCTCTGCGCCAGACCCCAGGTCAGCGACCCGCCGCAGCTTGCCCTCGTGCTCCAGGACCAGCCAGGTGCCCTCCAGTCGGAGCGTGGAGGGCGCTCCCCATTCTACCGCCCCGCCCGGGCCCAGGACGACCTGGTCGCGCCCATCTGTCAGGGGCCGCCGGTAGGTGATGCTGCTCAGAGCTTCGGGCTCCACCAGAGCGCCTGACAACTGAGATGCCACCTGCTCCATGGCCAGCGCGGCCTGGCGATGGAGGTCGGATTGCTGCTCGGACTGCCGCGCATTGCGACGCACTGAGATCTCGATTCCCAGGAGGGCAATCATGACGATCAAGAATACCGAGATCGAGACCAGAGTCTCGAGCAGGGTCAGGCCGGCGCGGCTCGACACCTGCTTGCCCGACAGCCTGGAGGGGCCTCTACGGCCGCACATGGTTACGCACCACCAGCGACATCCTCTGCTCGCCATCCGGGTGGAGCACGGTCACGGTGACTTTTTTGAGGGTGGGGGTCAGACGCTCTTCCTCCACCCGGGCGGCATAGCCCGGGTGGCCGGCAATCGGGGTCTGCGGCTGGCTCACGCTCGTCTCGAAGTCGGCTGCGCCCTGCTGAAGGCGGACCTGCAGGCCGTCCAGGAGGTCGGCCGCCAGGGTGGCCGCCTGATAGCGCTCGAAACCCTCGCGGGTGGCCCGGACCGAGTAGGTCAGGGCGGTCATGAGGCCGAGCAGAGCGACCGCCAGCAGAAAGACGCACAGCAGCGTCTCGGCAAACGTGAAGCCGCTGTCAGTAGGAGCTGACCGGCACATACTCGACCTGGCCCGGAATCTCGACACCACCGCCTGCTCCCCCTTCCCAGAAGTTGACCAGGGCTCCGGTCGGTTGCTCTCGATAGCCTGAAGGGGCGCTTTCGTCTGGGACAAGAACGCGCTCCTGGACCGGAGGGAGAATCTGCTCCCATTTCTCGGCCCCGGAAGTGGCGTCGTAACGGTAGACCGCGCTCAGCCTCGAGGCCCCCTCGGAGTGAACAAACTGCATGTAAAGATGACCCGCGCCGTCCACCCTCATGCCCGCAAAGCGGGGAGCGGTAAAGGGCTCGGGGACGCGCAGCGCACCCCCGGCGTCGTAGAGGCTGCGCGGCGCGACGGGCTGGGCTTTCCATTGACCGGCCACCACTCCCTGAGCGTCCGCCGGGCGACCCGATGGCTCGAACTTGAAGAGGGTGTGCACCATGGCCTGGGGTCGGTTCCAGAGCGTGAGGACGTTGCCCGCGACATCGGCGGCGGGAGGGCTCAGGCTGTCCGGGAGCTCGGGGGCTCGCCGCAGGACCCAGCGTCCCTGCTCGTCGGCATCGTAAAAGAAGGGCGGAGGAGGGGGAAGAAACGTCCACTGCCCGGTCTGGACGTCGAACCGGTAGAGAGTATCCACCAGGCCCGGTGACTCCAGACGCGTGAAGAGGTTCCCGTGAGGATCCACGCAGATGCGCCCCAGGTTGCCGGTGGTCCTGCTGGCATCGACGCTCAGCTTGCCGTTGGCGTCGTAGAGAGCCAGCGGCACTGCCGGCAGCACCTGCCAGGTCCCCTCGGAACGGCGCCAGAGATTGGTGCCGGGCTCCCAACGCGAGAGGGCGCTGCGGGGGTCCACCAGACAGTAGAGGGTATCCA
This sequence comes from bacterium CPR1, assembly GCA_021404945.1. Classification (GTDB taxonomy): domain Bacteria; phylum Vulcanimicrobiota; class Xenobia; order Xenobiales; family QWHO01; genus QWHO01. The sequence goes on along the minus strand of QWHO01000168.1, from coordinate 7,741 downwards.
CGCCGGCCCGGGTGATCTGGGCGTACAGCCGTCCTCCCCCCACTGCGATGTCCACCAGGTGCCGGTCCGGATCGGCCGGGGGCGTACGAGTGAGCTGCGGCCCGCCCGGACCGCCCTGCCAGCAAAGATCCGGCAGCGCAGGCAGCAGGCCCCACGCGCCGGCGTCAAGGCAGTAGACGAATTCCCGTCCCTCCAGGGCAGGCGGCAGACGGGCTGCCTGGATTCGGGAAATGGCGTAGATGCTGCCCTGCAAATCCACGGTCGGGGCAATCAGCTCGCCAGCGGGCAGCGGGCGAGCTCCCCGGCGAACGGCGACCGGCGTGAGACCGCCACCTGCGCGCAGCCAGACCATGAGAGGAGCCGGGGGAAGCAGGCGCCAGGTCATGCTCTGGACCTCCAGCTCGTAGAGGCTGTCCGGCCCCGAAGCCCGGGACTGCCGGGCCACCACGCGGGCGGCTACCCGCGAGCGACGGAGCACGGACAGGTCGACTTGCTCGAGCTGACCTCCCACCCTGGCCGCCCCGCGTAACCGCAGAACACCGGGCCGGGCCGTTTCCTGCACCCAGACCAGGGCCACGGGCGCAGAGGGCTCCAGCACGATCTGCTCCGCATGGGGGGGAATTTCGCTGCTCGGGAAGGCGGCGCTCACGCGGTGGGCAGCCTCCCAGTCCGGAGAGTCGTTCAATCGGTCCAGGCCGATGTGCACGGCCGAGCGAGCCAGGTAGCGGGCTTTGAGTCGAAAGGCCGCATAGCGGGTGATGCGCAGGTCGACCAGGCCGCGAGCCACGCAGACCGTCACCAGGGCGTAGACCACCAGCACGCAGAACATGGCCGTAATGAGAGCCATCCCCCGCCGCCTCAAAGCGTCGTCTCCAGAATTCGGTAAACCGGAAGGAAGGCACCCACCACGACAAAGCCCACCAGCAGTCCGGACCCTCCCAGGAGCACGGGCTCGAAAAGCTGCAGGAAGGTGGAGGTGGCCAGATCAAACTCATCCTCGGTCATTTCCGCGTATTTGCGCAAAAGCAAGGGCAGGTGGTTGGTCTCGAGCCCGGTGCAGATCATCTGTGCCAGCAGCGGGGGCAGAGCCCGGCACCGGGCAACCGATTCGCTGACCTGTCCGCTGCGAACCATTTCCCGGGCCAGCGCGATCAGGGAGCGATCCAGCTCCGGGTCTCCGGTGGGGCGGGCCAGGGCCAGCGAGCGGGGCAAACCGATTCCCTCGTCGGTCATCAAAGACAGGGTCCGCGTGACCCTGGCCATGACCTCCATCCGGGCCAGGGGGCCCCAGATCGGACCCCGGTAAAGCGCGCGGCTCATGAAGGAGCGCCCCGCCCTGGTCTGGCCGGCCAGCAGAGCGCCCAGCACGGCAAGAGCGCCCAGCACGGCCAGGGCCAGGGCGACCTCGGGGCGAGCCACAGCCAGCAGCAGTCGGGTCAGCGACGGAAGGGGTGAGCCCGTGTTGTGGTACAGGGCAGCGAACCGGGGGACCATGGAGAACAGCAGGAAAATCGCCATGCAGGTGACCGCCAGGGTCACCATCAGGGGATAGCTGAGGGCAGCCAGGAGTCGGGCGCGCCGCTGCCGAGCCAGGCTCAGGTAGATCCCCAGGCGGTAGAGCACCTCCACCAGACCGCCGGTCTCCTCACCCACCCGCACCATCCCCACCTGCACCGGGCTGAATCCACGCTCGGCCAGGGCTTCGGACAGGCACCGGCCGGTGATGACCAGCTCGGCCAACCGAACCCCGTTGCGGGCCAGGGCCGGATCCTCCGAGCGCGCCAGCACGTCCAGGCTGCGCACGATGGTGACCCCGGACCGGAGCATCACGCTGAGCTGGGTGTAAAACAGGGCCTGTCGGTCGAGAGAAAGGCGAGTGACCTTCGGGGGGCGGGGGGGAGCCGGACGGGGAGGAGGGGGAGGCGGGGCCAACCGCCTGGGAGGCGGGGGCGGGGTCGCGGGCTCGGGGCAGGGCTCCGGCCAGCTCGTGGGGGTGGTCAGCTCGATGGTCGAGCGGAAGACCGGGCCCTCCACCGGCCCGAAGGAGAGCAGGTCCCAGCCCCGGCCGCGCAAGCGAGATCGGGCCTCGTCCTCGCTGGGGGCCAGGAGAACTCCCTCGAACAGTTGACCGTGCCCGTCCCGAGCCAGGTATTCGAACCCGAGAATCATCGCCCGACACTCCAGACTGTCACACCAACGGATTCGCGAAATTGTCGGAGGGCTCCCGCGCCCTCCGCGGGTCAGGCCACTGCCAGCGGGGTCAAGCGGTCAAACCAGGCGCGCTCCTCCTGGACCTGGCGCTCCAGGTCGCGCAGAGTGGTCTCGCCTCGCTCGGCCAGATCCAGGCCCAGCCTCAGGTGCTCGGCAATCCGGTCCTGGGCGTAGTCGAGCATCTCCACCACGGCCTGCAAGAAGTAGGCGTAACCGGACCAGGCCGTCTCGAAGTAATGTTGGAGCTGGCCGCGGAAGGGCCCTTCCGGGTTGTCGTAAAACTCCAGCTGGCGCCAGAGCCATTCGTGCATGGACTGCAGCTCTCGCAGCAGGAGGTCTTCTTCACTTGCATCTTCCAGGCCGAAGGCGATCTCCCGCAGGCGGCGGATCAGGGGACTGTCCAGCACCGGGGGGGCGGTAAGAAATTGACGGTTCCTGCTTGTCATCGCTGGCGAGCTTCCTTTCAATGGGTGGTTTTGCTAGCCTCACGATAACGCCACGTGCTCAGCTGCGACTCCCTGAGGGAGTCAAATGCAGCTCAAATCGGTTGCCGGATGGTTAAACCTGGGAGGTGACGGGATCCTGGCGGACGGTGCGCAGGTAGATCTCCACCATGCGAGGAGGAGGCGAGAGATTCAGCTCTTTTTTTAGTATTTGCGCGCACTGGTGGTAGATCTTTACGGCTTCACTCGCTCGCCCCTGGTGCAGGCTGCAGCTCATCAGGCCCAGGTAAGAATCCTCATGGCAGTTGTCGCGGGCCAGAATCCTCCGCCAGTAGTCGGCGCTGACCTCGGGCTTACCCCGGTCCAGGAAATACTGGGCCATCAACTGGAGTGCCTCGATGAGGGAGCCCAGGCACTTGAGCCGCAGGTCCTCGCACCATTCCTCGTAGATCCCTTCGAGGAACTCTCCGCGATACAGCCGGTCGACCCGCTGCAGCTCGACGAGCGCCTCATCCCAGCGTCCCCGCTCGGCCAGGTACCTGCCCCTCAGCAGCCGTTCACGGAACTCCTCCAGATCGACGCGGCAGGGGAAGTCCCGGCTGAAGGTATAGCCCTCCTGACGCTTGACCAGAGCTCGACGAGCGGCCGGGCCCAGGCGCTCGACCAGCACCCGGCGGATCTGTGAGATGCTGTTGTGCAGGGAGTGCCGGGCTTTTTCCCCGCTGCGCTCCCAGAACCTGGCCATCAGCTTCTCCTCGGAAACGGGCTCCCCTCGCGCGCAGGCCAGGCAGGCCAGCAAAGAGCGGATCTTTCGGGTGGGCCACTGATCTTCCTCGATGGGCTCCGAGCCGACCAGGACCTTCAGCTTCCCCAGCAGCTGGATCTGCAGCCCCAGCGTCCGGGAGGTCTCGGGTGATTGCTCCAACAGGGCCTCTGCCCGCTGGGAAACCGCTCGCCACGGGTCCAGCCGGGCCTGCGAGAGAAGGCTCCTGGCCTGTCGCTCGGGTGAATGCCCCAGAAGCTCCACCACGCGAAGTCGTAGCTCCCGATCGGGAACCTCCAGCAGCCTCTCCAGAATCGGCACCGCCCCGATACCGCCCTCCCGAACCAGGGTGGCGCAGTCTTGGGGACACAGGCCTTTCTCGAGCACGATGTGCAAGAGCGAGCTGGCTTCCTCCCGGTGAGCCAGCAGAACTTCCGCCGCGCGACTGCGCTGGAAGATTTCCACGAAGCGGCCGAAGGGCTCACTCACGGCTTCGGGCCGTTGAGCCGCGCAAAGACAGGCTTCCAGCAGCGCCGCGCGACACAGGTCGTAGCCCGACTCCCAGACGGTGAAGAGCTGGCGTGCCTCCTCGAGCCAGTCGCCCACCTCCTCGTTCGAGCCTTCCATCAAGGCCAGTCGGCTCAGCTCCAGGAGAGATTGACCCACCACGTAGGGCAACCCGGCCTGACGTGACTCGGCCAGCAGCTCGCGGGCCTGCTGAAGCGCTCCGCAACGATCCCCGGCTCGCTCCCGCAGCAGGATGCGGGCCCTGCGGGCTCGGAGCAGCAGCTTCGGGTCCTCGGTGTCGACCATGGGCTCGACCTGCGACAGAGCCGCCTCGGCCAGGTCCAGCCGTCCCCACTCGCGGTAGGCGTCCGCCATGTTCAAGAGAAGCTCGGCCTGGCGAGCGCGCGAGGGAGCTGGAGGGGGGGGCAGGCTGGTCTCGCGGGCGCCGGACAGCTCGACCGCGCGCACGAATACGCTCACCAGCTCCGGGTCGAAGGCCTTGCCGGCCTGGCGCTCGAGAAGTTTCAGGCCGTCCTCGGCCGTGCACCTGCGCCGATGGGGCCGCTCGCTGACCAGACTGTCGTAGGCTTCCGCCAGGGCGAGAATGCGCGACTCTAAGGGGATTTGCTCGGCCTGCAAGCCGCGCGGGTAGCCCGAGCCGTCCCAGCGCTCGTGATGGTGCAAGATGATGGCGGCCACCTCGTGGAGCTCACCGAAGGGCTCGAGCAAGCTCCGAGCCCGGGCGGGGTGGGTCCGGATCAGGTCCATCTCCTCGTCGGTCAGGTGGCTTTCCTGGAGCAGGCGCGGGGGCAACTCCACCAGGCCGATGTCGTGCAAGAGACCGCTCAAATAAAGAGTCTGGGCCCGCGATCGGGAGAAACCCAGCTCTCGGGCCATGGCCAGGCAGAGGTTGGCCACCCTTTCGGAGTGCCCGGCCAGGTGGGCAAAGCGGCTCTCGTAGTGGATGCTCGAGACCAGTCGCGTGAGTCCCTCGCGCAGACCGCGCACTTCACCCTCCCGAACGGCCCTGAGACGATTCTCCTCCAGAGCTCGTCGCACCGAGGCCAGGAAGTCCTGGGCGGGAAAAGGTTTGAGCAGGTAGTCGTCCACCTTCATGCGCAGGGCCTGAATCGGAGCATCGGAGCTGGCGTAGCCGGTGATGACGATGCGCCGGGCGCAGGGCTGGGTCTCCTCCAGGCGGTCGAGGGTTTCCAGGCCGTTGATCCCGGGCAGGCGAACGTCGCAGACGATCAGGTCGTAGTGCTCCTGGGCAGCCTTCTGAACCGCCTCCAGGCCGTTTGACGCCGCGTCCACCAGGTAGCCGGCCTCTTCGAGCTCCAGCCGGAGGCTCTCGCGAAAGGACTCCTCGTCTTCGACTATGAGAATGCGCTCGGGCACGCCGCCCTCCCAGGGCCCAGCTCTGCGAGCGCGGCCGGGACCCTCTCTGAAACGGGTTTTCCGGCCGCGCCACCCCAACAAGTTGGAGGAGCACGGCCAGAATGTCTGGCTGCGCGATGCTCCAACAGATGAGAGAGGCATGACCGCGATCGAGGACTTCTCGTGGCTGGGCACCAGAGAGGGTCTTGCGGTCGGACCTCCAGGCACACGGGCTCCGCTGACGGGACTTCCTGGGGCGGACCCGGGGTCCCTCCTCAAGGTCCCTCGGGGTCTGGAAGACGGGCGGATTCCCCCGTGCCGGTGCAGAAGTAGCACTGGCCGGAGCCGGCGCAGAACGAGCAGGGAAAGGATCCGGTCCATCCGGTTCCCCAGCATGGCCAGCACTCTCCGGTTCCCGAGCAGCGCTGGCACTTGTAAGGCACGAGCTGCAGGGCAGGTCTGGTTTCTTGCGGCAATACGCCGGCCACCTTCTGTTCCATCTCGCCTCCTTGAATCTGTCGGGGCGTCGCGCGGGCGGAAAGCCTGTGCTTGCTCTGGGCTCAGTGTAGGGGTCACCCTCCCTGCCTGCCTCAAAGCGCGTTCAAACGGGCCTCAAAACGGTTGACGGGAGGTTAACTGTAGCGCCGAGGGGAAGCTTTCTCGCCGTGGCCTCGGAAGACGATCGCCTCGAACGCGAGCACCTCGAGCTGCTGCTCCGTGCCGGGGAGCTGCTCGGCTCGTCGCTGAGCATTCAGGAGATTCTGGACCGGCTGATGGATCAGGTGATCCTGGCTCTGGGGGCGGAAAGAGGATTTGTGGTCCTCAAGGGGCAGGTGCGCTGCGCCCGGGCCCTGGACCCGGCCGCTCTCGATGGCGAGGACTTTCGCATCAGCCGATCGGTGGTGGAGCAAGTGATCCGCGAGGGGATCTCGGTGCTGACCAGCGACGCCCACCACGACCGGGCCCTGGGCAGCTATACCAGCGTCAGCCTCCATGAGATGAAGTCGATTCTGTGCGTGCCCCTGCTCTTGAGAGGGGAGGCCTTCGGGGTGGTCTACGCCGACCATCGCATGCAGACCGGGATTTTCGACGGGCGCGACCGCCGCCTACTCGAGGCCATCGCCCGCCAGGCCGCCATCGCGCTCGAGAACGCCATGCTGCATGAAGAGAGCCTGCAGCGGGCTCAGCAGGAGCTGGTCCAGGCTCAGGCCCAGCTCCACCATTCCAGAAAGCTGGCGGCGGTCGGCCAGCTGGCGGCAGGCGTGGCCCACGAGCTGAACACGCCACTGGGGACCATCGCCCTGAATGTCTCGGCTCTCCTGCCCGGAGCATCGGAGAGCTTGAGCAAGCGGCTGACCTTGATGGACCGAGCTGTAGACCGCTGTCGGACGATCGTGCAGCGGCTGTTGACGTTCGCGCGACCGGTTCGCAGCGAGGCTCGCCCGGTCGACATCGAGCGACTGGTCGCTGAGACCCTGGCCCTCGCGGAGCCCGAGTTTTCTGGACAGGAGATCACGGTGGAGGTCCAGGTAACCCCTGGATTGAGCGCACAGGCAGACCCGCTCGAGCTCTCTCAGGTGCTGCTCAACCTTCTTCTCAACGCCCGAGATGCATTGTCAGAGCTGGCACCGGGCAAACCACGCCGGTTGGCGGTGCGGGCCGCGCAAGATGGCCATCATGTTTTGCTGGGAGTGCATGACAACGGCCCGGGTGTGGACCCGGGCCTTCAAGAGCGTATTTTCGAGCCGTTTTTCACCACCAAGCAAGTGGGCCGCGGGATCGGACTTGGGCTCTCCCTCTCCCACGAGATGGTGGAGTCGATGGGAGGGACTCTGCGCCTGAGGTCGGAGCCGGGGAAGGGGGCCAGCTTCCTGATCCGGCTCGCGAGGGGATAACCCTCAGACCTCCAGGCTGGTCTCCCCATCGAGCACGGTCAGGTGCTCGACCCCGCACACCCTGATCACGGAGCCCCCTCGGCCGTTGCGATAGAGAATTTTGCCGTCCTCACTCACGATCCGCACCGGCTGACCCTGCGTATCGATGGTGGCCGAGTCATACCCCGGTCCACCCTGCATGGTGGCGCGCGTGCGTCCGGAGACCAGGGTGGCGCTCAGCTCATCATCGCCCCGCCCGCCCCGCTGACGGATGCGGTTGCGTCCCCCCGCCGCCTCGGCATGAAGGTCGTCGTGGCCCGGCCCGCCCCGCTGGCGGATCAGGTTGCGCCGGCCGGTGGCCTCGGCCTGGAGCACATCGTCGCTCCGCCCGCCTCGCTGGCGGATGCGATTGCGTCGCCCGGTGGCCTCGGCCTGGAGCACATCGTCGCTCCGCCCGCCTCGCTGGCGGATGCGATTGCGCCGCCCGGTGGCCTCGGCCTGGAGCACGTCCTCGCCCTGTTTGCCTCGCTGGCGGATGCGATTGCGTCGCCCGGTGGCCTCGGCCT
>QWHO01000693.1 GCA_021404945.1 bacterium CPR1 | reverse complement strand
CTCTATGCGCCGCAATGGCATGGCTCCAGCCTGTCCGTCTGTGGGTCCTGCAGACATTGATGGCTTTGGGCTTTGCCGTGCTTTGCCTGGGAGGTTCTCCTCTCTCCTGGTATGCCAGGTTCGACCCTGTAATAGGATGGTTCGAGGCACCCGGCCGGTTTACAGCTGCGGTCAGCTTCTGTTTGTGCCTGCTAGCAGCAATTGGATTCGAGGCGACTCTTCGAGGCTTCAGGTTGGAATCCCGAAGGCTCCTGCTCTGGACCCTCTTCGGGTTGATGCTCTTGCTCGTAACCATGCTCTTTTATCTTGATCCACGCGCTGGATGGTGGCACGCGCTTGTCCGCAGCCTGACGACTTCCGAGGAATGGCGTGAAATGACCACACGTCATCGCTTTCCTGAGCGTCCGGAAGCTTTGCTTGTCGCCACCACCTTGAGAACCGGTCTGGCTACATCGCTTGTCTTCGTGGCCGTCGTCTTGTTGTCGGCCCGTCGTGTGGCGCGCCATACCGGAACGCTCCTGTTGCTCACCCTCATTGACCTGACCGTGGCAGCGAACCCTTACCTCGAGCTAGCCCCCGAGAGTCGTTTTCATATCGAGCCTGAGTTGGCTCGTTTTTTTAACGCACAGCTCGGCGCGCAACGCTGGATCCCGTTTGAGATTTCTATCCCAGCTAATTGGTCTGCGCCGGCCGGGCGGTCGACTTCGGCCGGGTATGACCTGGCGACCCTGCGCTCATACGACCGGGCTGTCTCGGTGCAGCTGGGCTTTCCTCCCGAGACTCGGGTCATGCGCCTTTCCTCCGAGAAGCCCTCGAATTTGCTCCGCCTCCAGGGCACCTCTTTCTACCTGGCGGGTCGCGGACCAGATGGACCTCTTGAAAAAGTCAATCTCAGTGGACTGAAGCACATTGGGGAGGTGGTGCGTGGAGCACACATCTTCGTCGACCCTGGAGCGCTTCCTCGAGCGCAGCTGGTTGGGAACGTTCAGGTGGCTCCGGACCAGAACGTCCTGGAGCAGATTCTGAAGGGTCCTGCAGCATTTCAAAGTTCTGTATTCCTCTCCGAAGCCCCCCCGGGTTTCTCGGCTCAATCAGAAGCTCCGGCCAGGCCAGTAAGGTCAATCCGAATCCTGCCAAATCAGGTCTTGATTGAGACTGATGTCGGACCGGCATCAATCCTGGTACTTTCCGACGCCTACTTCCCTGGTTGGCGAGCTGAAGTGGACGGACAACCTGTCTCGGTGCTGCGGGCGAATGCCGGACTTCATCGGGCGGTCATTTTGCCGCCGGGAAGTCATCGAGTCAGGTTCTTCTTTGAGCCTCTCTGGCTTCGACAGGGTCTCTGGATCAGTCTGGCTTGCGCCCTGGTGCTAGGTTGCTGGCTCACTCTGGCTCGGCTCGCTCACGGCCGTCGCTTTCGCTCCTCGAGTCGCTCATTCCACGCTGCGGCTTCCTCGAGTCGCCCCTGACTGCGATACAGGTCCACCTTGGCTGCCAGCGCCAGAGGCATTTCGGGCTCAAGAAGAAGCGCCTCGTCGAGAAGCTGCTCGGCTTGCTCCCAGCGCCGCTCGTCCATGCTCAGGAGAGCGAGGTTTACACGGTCCTTGCCGCTGTAGGGATCCATCTCCATTGCTTTGCGCAAAGCGCGCTCGGCGAGCTCAGGGTACTTGGGGTACAGGTCGCTGGCTGTGGAGCGATAGGCTCGAACCCAGGCCCCGATCACGTAACGGAGCCAGAATGGCTGCAGCCGAAGGTCCATGCGATAGTTCCCGCGGCGTTGGGAAGAATCAAGAAACTCCAAAATCTCCTTTGCCTTCTCAGCGCGTTCTTCAGGAGTGGGGGGAATCTCGTCTTTGCTCAGATAGCGGAAGACCAGGCCCTCAGGAATGAAGTGCCCTTCCTTCGTTTCGCCAAAAACTGAGGTGGTGTAGACTGGGATGTTCCTGGCCCGGCATTCGTCGAGGAGGAACTGAGTGTGCTTCAGCTCGGCTGGTTTCTTGGCGGTTTTGAGGGCTTCCTGAAATCTCTGGTCACAGGCCTCTCCCAATCCATCTCGCATCCACATATTTCGGTACCATGGAGCAGCAAGGAGTCCGGGAAAGACTCCCAGGACATCCGGCCTGTGGCCTTGGACGTAATGGAGGTAGTCCCATTCGCCCGCTGGGAGATCGCCGTCGATCAGAATGACGGCGTCTTTCGGGAGATAGCGACAGATGGCCAGCATGTGGTCGTAGGGTTGGT
>QWHO01000692.1 GCA_021404945.1 bacterium CPR1 | reverse complement strand
GTTCGGTCGCGTCCGCCACTCGCCTCAGAACGAGGAGACCCCCTTTCATCCTCGTTCTGCCTACGGAATCTCCAAGGTAGCGGGATTTCATCTCACTCAAAACTATCGGGAGGCCTACAACCTCTTTGCCTGCAGCGGGATCTTGTTCAATCACGAGAGCCCCCGGCGGGGACACGAGTTTGTCACCAGGAAGATCACCAGTGCCGTGGCTCGGATTCGGGCCGGCAAACAGAAGACTTTGACTCTGGGCAACCTGGAGGCCCTTCGCGATTGGGGATACGCCGGCGATTACGTGGAGGCGATGTGGGCCATGCTGCAACAGGCCCAACCCAGAGATTACGTGGTGGCCACGGGGCGGACCCATTCGGTGAAAGACTTTACCCGCCTGGCCTTTGCGTGCGCCGGCTTGAATTTTGAGGACCACGTGCAGGTCGACCCGCAATTTTTCCGGCCTGCCGAGGTCGAGCAGCTGCGCGGCGACAGCAGCCTGGCCCAAAGGGAATTGGGTTGGAGCGCTCGGGTTCCTTTCGAGGAGCTGGTGGAGATGATGGTCCGGGCCGATTTACAGCAGGAGTTGGGCTTGACGGAGGCCGAGGTTGCACAGTACACGTCTTGACTGGCCTTCCTCGAGTGGAGTCACCCTCTGAGCCAGCCTCTGCGTTCTGTCGGCCTTCTGACCCTCCCCCTTGCGCTGGTGATCGGGGCCACGGTGCAGCAGTCGGCGCTGACGATGGAGCCGCCCTGGTGGACCTTGTTGCTCGGGGGGGGATTGGCGATTCTCACCGGTTTCGAGCTGTTGCGAAACGGCTTTGCCCAGAGAGCAGGTCGGGTGGCAACACTCCTGACCCTGCTCGTCGGAGTCCGCGTTCTCAGCACCCTCGACAGCCTGGACCGCTATCGCTCCCAGGCCAATCTCGCTGTCTGGCTGACCGGACTGGCCCTCTTCTTCGCTCTGCTGATAGCCATCGAGAACCTCTCCCAGTGGAAAGCGGTCTGCGCGGGACTGGTGGGACTGGCCAGCCTCTACTCCCTGCTTGTCGTGGCGCCTTTCCGAGCCAGCGAGTCGGTCCTTTCCGACACGCCCAGCCTGGCCTTGATTCCGGTCACCGCGGTGTTCTTGTGCTTCAGCCTGGCGGGCGAATCTGATTCCACCCTGCGACGATGGCTGATCAGGGCGCTGCAACTGCTGCTTCTCGTGGCCGCCCTCCGGACTGGCTCGCATGCCGCTGTTATCGGCCTGGTGACCGGCTTGCTCTGTTACACCATCTTGAGCTCTCTAGACAGTCGCCTGGCACTGGTTGCCTTCGGGATTCTTGTCGGGGCAGTGCTCATTTTCCAGGGACCATCGCACTGGAAAGCAGGAACTGGTTCCGCTTCGCAAGCCGTTCTTTTGCGCCAGGAAGTGGTGCGCTACGGTTGGCAAGCCGCCCAGGAGCGAGCGCTCTTCGGCAGTGGACCGGGGACCTTTGCTCTGGCCTACCAGCAGTTCCGGCCCATCAGTCGACTGCCCCAAAAGGTCTATGTGGGGGTGGCTCACAATGATTTTATCGAGCTGGCAGTAGAGTCCGGCATCATCGGATTGGTCCTGTGGGTCTTTATCCTGGCATCAGCCATCCACCGCGGTTACCGTTTTGCCTGGTTCAGCGACTTTGACAACGAGCCGGCCGGCATCACATCGGCCCTGGCAGCCATGGCCGTTTTCAGCTTGCTGACATTCGCCCTGCCACTGCCCGGGCTCGTGCTCTGGACTCTTGCAATGGTCGCCCTCACCGTCTGTCTGCCAGCAACCCCGGACTATCGACGACCGTGGCCCCTGGCAGGCCATCTTGCAGCCGGGGCGTTCTTGCTCGGAGGGGGGCTCTGGCTGGCCCAGTTCGCCTGGTTCAACCAGCAAGCGGCCCATCACCTGCACCTCGCGGAGCTTGAGGTGAGTCGCGGACAAACGAAACAGGCAATCGAGCATCTCGAGAGGGCAGGAAAGCTCGCTCCAGGGCGATGGTCCATCCCCTTTGAGCAAGCCGATCTCTTGTGGCGCTCGTTTGAAGCAAGATCAGAAGCTCGAGACCTGCAAAAGGCCTCTGAGGCTGTGCTCCGGGCTCGCCAGGCAAGTCCGCGCGAGATCGAAGTTCTCGCCCTGGCTGGCAAGATTCACCTGGCTCTGGGAGAGCTCAATCAGGCAGAAGACATTTATCACAGTGGTGCTGAGTTCGCTCCCTACGCGAACGTCTTTCCCATGGGCCTTGCTCAGGT
>QWHO01000691.1 GCA_021404945.1 bacterium CPR1 | reverse complement strand
CGGCCAGAGCAAAGCCATTCTCGTAGCGCTGGTGCACCTGCGCCCCCATGCGCGCCTCACCGGCCGGGTCGATCTGCTCGCTGGCGATCTCCCCCGCCAGGACCAGGGCCTCGCGCGGCTCGAGGGCGAGCTCAGCCAGCGCGGGACCGCAGTCCTCCAGTTCTTTGATCTCGGCCCTGCGGTTGCAGCGCTCGACCATGGCTCGGGTAAAGCGTATGGCGTCCATTCTCTGTGGTGGATACCCGATCGAGCTGAAAGAATGCTGAAAGCGCCGAATTACGTAGGACGTCGATCCCGGGTAGTAAGGGGCGGATGTCTGGACTTACAAGGTCAGGCGGGATGCCCCTGATGCCGGTGATCAGGGTGACCTGCCTTCTGGTCGAAATCCAGGAATCCGAGCTCCCGCTCGACTGGTAGGTAGACTGGCCAGAGACTTCATTCGCTTCGAGGAGGCTCTCTGTGGCCATCGAGCTCCTCCCAATCACGATGAGAGTTTCCCGGACCGGGCTGAAATTACTCTCAATGGGATCGCTGCTCTCGACGACCCCGGGAAACGGGATGCCCTGTCGCAGCCGGTCAGAGAAAGAGGCCTGAACGCCTCAGCACATCCGGGACCTCGAGGCGCCAGTGGGAAGACCGGCGCTAAAGGTTCAGACTTCTTTCAGCCTTGAGGCCCACAATGGCAACGCTGTGAACGTTAACCCGACAAAAGCGCACGCCCTGGAAGCCCTCGCGGCCCGTCGCTACGAGCTGCTCTGCAAGGGGGACCACCAGGGGGCCGCTCAGGTCGAGGCCGACCGGATCCTGATCGAGAAGGCGCCGGGGAAGGACCTGTACGAGATCGGCAAGTGGGGCCAGGATAACCACCGCCGGCTGAATGACTCGGTGCTCGTCAATGACTACAATGATTTCACTCCGCCGATCTCGCCGCTGGGGATGACCCTGGGCGCGGCTGGAGCAGCCGGCGGATTCTTCGGGAGCCTGTTCCTGGCTCAGTTTCTCCCAGGCCCAATGGGACTCGCGCTCGTCTTTGGCTGCACGATCGGTGGTGGCATGGTGGGCATGAACGTGCCCAGGATGGCCAACGCGCGCTGCGAGCGCGCTCGTCTCACCGCGGACGCGGTGGCCCGCCAGTTCGCGACCGCGCAGACGTACGCCGCCGACCCGCAACCGGGGGCCTGCCCGACCCGGTTGCTCATGGCCGATTTCGTCCGCCTTGGCCGGGACCGCGAGCAGGAGTTGCTACGCCAGTCGAACCCGCTGGCTGCGGCGGACATGGCCTCGATGCTCGAAAAGCTCTCGAGCTACCGGTGCGAGACGCTCGAGCAGAGCCTGGATCGCCTCTATCAAGCGGCCCGGACCGATCGGGCCGATCAGAGGATGCTGGATCTGGTGCGTGATTCCGGCGAGGTCTTCTCTCTGGTGCACGCGATGGCCGAAGTGAGCACGCTCAACAGCGCGTGCCAGGGCGGGCCGAGCAATCTTGAGCTGAAGGGCGAATCGCTTCGCATCGGGTCGGTCGTCCTGCGCCGCAAGAAGTCCTTGCTCACTGAAAACTGAAAGCCAGGACCCACCGTCTGATGTGGTGATGGTGAATCCCCTGGCGCCCGCAGGCTGGTCGTAGACGAAGAGGGTCGGAGGATCGCGCTGCAGCTCCTGGCGCGCCCGGGCGTCATGGTGGCCGGGTCGTCGATATTGCCGGCCCCTGCGCAAGCGGCCCGTCGGTCTGATTTTGCGCGGCGTTCCGTGGCGGCGTGCGCCTACATCTGCGAGAAGCCTACTCCGGTCGCGGCGCCGAGCAGCGCGAAGATGGGGTCGCCCGTGACCACGGTGGCCACGACCCCGGCGGCAGTGGCGCCCGCCGCCAGCCAGCCTCGATTCTGGTGAACCGCCTGGTGCGCCTGCATCGCCAGAATGGAAGCGCGGCTGGGAGCCTCCTCGGTCTGGCTGCCGTGGGCGAAGCGCTCGGTGGGCAGCGGCGCGGGCACTTCCTTGCCATCAGGACCGATCTCGACTGCGCACGCCGCGCGCGGAAGGCTGGCAGCGCCGGAATGGGTGGTCAGGATGCAGTTCATCGGATCGGCTCCTCTCAGTTCTGAGCACCATCTTAGCTTGAGCGGTTGAAAGAATCCTGAACCCTCGGTGCCAGGCGCCCACGGCTTAAAACAGGTTGGCCGGATTCTGAAACACCGACCTCAGCCCCGGTCGAAGAACTGCTGGACCGAGGGTTATCCCTGGATCGACGACGCGACCTTCAAGGTAGGCTCGACCACTACCCGCAGGGAGTGATCACCTGCGATGGGCTGGCGCCCAATCCCTCACCAGTCGGTGGGCATGTAATCCTTCAGGAACTTGCCCCACACGTGCTCTCCGGTGTTGAAGCCCACGATGATGGGATCCACGATGCGCGCGGCGCCGTCCACGATGTCGAGCGGAGGATGGAAGCGATGCTCTGAGCGCTTGCGCTCGGTGATCTCATGCGGGTCCTCGTCGGTTACCCAGCCTGTGTCCACGCTGTTCATGTGAATGCCATCCTGCACGTAGTCGGCGGCGGCGGTGCGGGTCATCATGTTCAGAGCCGCCTTGGCCATGTTGGTGTGGGGGTGGCGGGTGGTCTTGAAGGTCTTGTAAAACTGCCCCTCCACCGCGGACACGTTGACGATGTGCTTGTCTTTCTCCGGAGTGCGCAGCATCAGCGGCTTGAGGCGGGCGTTGAAGACGAAGGGGGCCACGGCGTTGACCAGCTGCACCTCCAGCAGCTCCACGGTGGGCACCTCGGCCAGTAGGAGCCTCCAGGAATTGCGGCCGCGCAGGTCCACCTGCTGGCGGTCCTGGTCGAGCAGACCCTCCGGGAAGAGGTGCCTCTGGCCCTGCAGATCCTCGGGCAAGAGCTGCAGCTGGGTCAGCTCGGGCGCGCTGTGGGGCGTCTCCCCCACCAGGCGGCGCAGCTTTTCGGGGGCAGCCCGCTCGGCCTCGAGCATGTGGGCGTAGAACTCCGGCGGGCGGCGCACGGTCTGGCAGGCATTGTTAATGATGAAGTCCAGCCGGGGGAGCGTCTCGAGCAGGTGGCGACAGAGAGCTTCCACGCTGGGCGTGTGGCGCAGGTCCAGGCCGTGGACCTCGAGCCGATCTTCCCACTCGTCGAAATCCGGCTCTTCGGCGTAGCGCGCGGCGCAGTCGCGCGGAAAGCGGGTGGTGACGATCAACCGCGCGCCCGAGCGCAACAGCTTGATGCCCGCCTGGTAGCCGATCTTCACCCGCCCACCGGTCAAGAGCGCCACCCGGCCCCGCAGGTCGGCCAGCTCACCGCGCTTGCGATAGTTCAGCTCGGCGCACTCGGGGCAGAGCTGATCGTAGAAGTGGTGCAGCAGGTCGTAGTCCTTCTTACAGACATAGCAGTTGCGACCCTCGCGAGCCTGAGCGATGGGCCCCTCTTCGGGGGGCGGGAAGACGTTGGGAGTGGTGAACACCGGGCGGCGTCGCAACGTGCGGATGCCAGTGGAGTCGAGCAGCTCGTCCTGGGCCTGCCGCTTTTCGGCCAGCCGCTGGCGGCGAGCGGCTTTGCGGCGCTCGCGTCGGGTCTCGCGATCGGGGCAGTGCAGGCGGGCGATGGCCTGCTTGAGGCGCTGCCAGTCTTCCTCGGGCACGCCTCCAGCAGCTCGCATGCAGAGCGGACGCGCTGGAGCAGGTCTTCTTCGGATTCCAAAACGGCTGGCTCTTCGACCCTTGACAGAGGGGTCCCGCTCAATGTATTTTACTTACAGATTAATTAACCAAGAGGTTAAATTGCTTTTTGATCCCCTCAGCAAGACTCTGGCCGCGCTGGCCGACCCCACTCGCCGGGCCATTCTGTCACGTTTGCGGGTAGGAGAGGCCACCGTCACCGAGCTGGCGGCTCCTTTCAAGATGAGCCTTCCAGCCGTCTCCAAGCACCTCAAAGTGCTGGAGGGGGCGGGACTGATCGCCCGGGGACGCGAGGCCCAGTGGCGTCCCTGTCGGCTGGAGGCAAGCCCACTCAAGGACGTGTCCGAGTGGCTGGATCAGTACCGCAGCCACTGGGAGCAGAGCTTTGACCGCCTCGACGACTATCTACGCGAGTTGCAAGAACAGGAGAACCAACCATGACCAAAACCGCTCAGGAGCTGGTGATCCAGCGCACCTTCCAGGCCCCCCGCACCCTGGTCTATCAAGCCTGGACCCGGGCCGAGCACCTCTCCCGCTGGTGGGGGCCGGACGGCTTCATCACCGCTCGCTGCGAGGCCGACCCCCGTCCGGGTGGGCAGATCCGCATCGACATGCAGGCCTTCGACGGCACCATCTACCCGATGAAGGGCACTTACCAGGAGTTGGTGGAGCCAGAGCGGATCGTCTTCCTGAGCGCCGCCCTGGATCCGGACGGCAAGCCGCTCTTCGAGGTTCTCAACACGGTCACGTTGGAAGAGAAGAACGGCCAGACGCTGCAGACTCTGACGGCCCGCGTGGTATCCCGCCAGAGCCCCCTGGCCGACCAGTACCTGTCCGGGATGGAGCAGGGCTGGAGCGAGTCGCTGGTACGACTGGGTTGCTGGGTTCGCGCCGGGGAGCAAGAGATCCTCATCCAGCGCGACTTCAACGCCCCCCGCGAGCGGGTCTTTCGCACGTTCATCGGCCCACGCCACGTGAGCAACTGGTGGGGGCCGCGCGGATTTCGCACCACCACTCACGAGATGGACGTGCGCCCCGGA
>QWHO01000167.1 GCA_021404945.1 bacterium CPR1 | reverse complement strand
CAGGGCAAGCGTTTTGCGCTCTATCGCTGCAAGAACGGTATGACTGACGCCGCCGCACCGGTTGTGATCGAGGGCCAGCATCTGGCCAACGCCTTTGTGGGCCAGTTCCTGCTCGGCCCGCCGGACCTGAAGTTCTTCCGCCATCAAGCCCAAGAGTTCGGCTAGCGGCCCTGGAAGGCTCAGATCTGTCCCTGGCCGAGCGCACGGCCCACACCCTCAAAGGGGTGGCGGGGAACATCGGTATCCAGTCTGTTTCCAGCCTGGCCGCTCAGGTCGAGCAGGCTGTACGCCAGAAGGACGACTCGGTGGGTGATCTGCTCGATCAACTCGACCGTCTGCTCGAGGAACAGACCCGGCAGATTGCTGATGTGCTCAAAGCCACGGGCTCCCCAAAGAGCGCCCCTGCGGCTTTTGACCCGGAAGCGGCAAAAGATGCGGCCGCAGCCCTCGAGACCCTGCTCTTGGAAAGCGACCCTGGCGTCGAAGAGGAGTGCCATCGTCTGGCCCAGGCCCTGGGCGGGGTCGTTGCTCAGAGCCAGTTCGACGAACTGAACGAGGCCGTCCGAAACTTCGACTTTGAGGAGGCCCGGGAAAAGCTGGCCGCTGTGCTGGCGGCTATCCCCGAATCGGCTGCCTGAGGACTCGGCTCAGGACACCGGGCGCCCTGGGAAAGCCGATCTCCACGACCACGGCGGCAGGCGGTCGTCGCCAGGAGGAGAATGCGCCACCATTTCGCTGGCGAGTTGCTCCGACAAGCAAGCAGGGAGCCGGTCAAGGCGCGAGAAATCCTGAACAATGAAGCGCTTCCTTCTCCTCCTGCTCGTTCTGACGGCTGTCTTGCCAGCGCTGGCCGAGTCGAACCGGGGCCCTCGCGTGACGCTCAACTACCATCGGGCCGACCTGCCTTCCGTCGTCAAGCAACTGGGCAAGCGCATGGGGTGCAACGTCTACGTCGGTCCCGAGGTGGCCGGTCAGGTCACGCTGAGCGTCAAGGACACACCCGCCGAGGGGGTGCTGAAGCTGGTGCTGGATCTCCAGCCGAAGCGCTTCGATTATAAGCTGGTGGGCAACACCCTGGTGGTGGCCTCGCCCGAGCGGTTGGGCTCGATCCCGGCCGACCTGCTGGGGCCCCGGCGCTAGTCACTACGGCTGAGCTCCGCCGGCGGCGGGGGACAGCAAGTCATCGGCAGTCCAGAGGCCCGGCATCCTTCCCCTGCTCAGGCATACGGACTTGGAAGGGCCAGGGCCATGAAAGCATAGTAGGCAGCGCCTACAAGACGCTGCCTACCGTTCGGAGTCTTCCCGCGTATCGCTACGCGGCCACCCCTCCGCGGGTGGGGCGACTACTTGCGTAAATCAAACCCACCTCCTTTCCCACCGCGATCATCGCGGCATGCGGGCTCCAGGTCGGCCACCCGTTGCCCGTTTCGCAGTCGTGGCCGCGACTGCGAGAAGCTCAAACCCTTGGAGTCTCAACCATACCAGGCAAACCAGCCCGAGTCAAGTAGGATATTCAAGCCATGCCGGGCGATCAGCGACCCGCTCGCAGCTGCAGAGCCTGCATGGCGCGAACCCCGACGCTGGAGCTCGAGAGTTGAGCCCCACGGATAAGGCCGTGCTCGCCGCCCCGGGCACTCCTTCGAAGACTTCCAGGGGCGCCAGACGCCTCAGGAAAGCACAGCACAACTGAGGCTCGCGCACGACGATTTCAAGATTGGTTCATCCCGACGGGATAGCCTGAGCTCATGCAGATCAGACCTTTACCGCTAATTAGATCGAATCGATCTGGAGAGCCAGGTCAAGCGCTGTCAGGAGGATCTTGAGCGTTTGGAGCTCGGTGTTTGACGGCTCTGGCACGAAAGATTTCTATGAGCCCGCGATCAAATCGGCTGTGCGCAAGAAAACAGCCGCTCAGGTGGCCACCGGGCCAGGGCTTGCAGGAATGGCTGTGGGGCTGGCTGTGCCGGCTGCTGCAGTGGCAGCTCCCTTCGGCCTGGTGGTGGTCATCTATGCGGGCCTCTTCGTCAAGAGCGCCAGTCGTGAAATTCAATGACTCAAACAAGGACAAGTGAACCGAGGCAACCTGAGCCATATCTCAGGACGGCCCGGGAACAGCTTTCCGAAGCTCGGAAGAAGCTCGCGGACTTCGACCGGTTGCCGGCCGAGGAAGTGCAGCGCCTGGCTCAGGGCCTGCGCCAGACCAGCCAGATTCTCGAAACCTCATCCCAAATTCAGTTTGGCGGCGTCAGCTTGAGAAAGCGCTGCGCGGTGACAGCGCGCGACCAACAGCATTGGCAAGCAGGGCCGTCCTGAAGAGCGGACTTTAGAGGTGCCGAGCCCCCGGGTGACTCGAGAACTGAGCCCGCGCACAGGCCACCGGCATCCAGCACGAACCGCTCGCCTTCCTGGTCGGGGTGCGCCTCAGAAAGCGAGCCCGAGAGCTTGCAGCACCTGATGGGTAGCCTGCTCAGGCTACCCATCAGGTGCCTTCTCCGAGCCGGTTCTCAGGCCGGAGCCACCTCGACCCGCAGCAGCCCGGGGCTGCCAGCTCGATCCTCACGGTACATGTTGCGCACGCACAGAGTGAAGTGCTGGGTCCCCGCGGCTGTGGCCACCAGGGGGATGGTAACCTGTGAGGCGCCCGCGAAATCGACCGCGAGCTCCTTGACCTGGCCGCCCCCCACGACGCGGGTCAGGCAGGCGGGCAGGTTGAGGTAGACCAGGTCGCCCATCTCGTATCCCTCCTGGAGCTGCACGTGCAGATCCACCGCCTCGCCCACCCTCAGCTGGCGGGGAGTCCACCAGATACGCAGGGGAACGGCGAAAGAAAGCTCGCTCCAGTCCTCGGTGACCAGCCGATCCACCTCCACCGTGGCCAGGCCCTCCACGACCCGCAGTGTTTCCTCGGTCGCCTCGGTACGCGCCTGGCCGTTGAGCAATCCGCTGGCCGTGAGCTCGCGAAACATGGCCAGGGCGGCCAGCGAGTCGCAGGTAGAGTAGAGCCGGCCCTGCTCGTTGAGATCGGCGGTGATGGAGTTGACCGTGCTGAGCACCGATTCCAGCTCGCGGCAGCGAACCAGGATGGCTACCGCGAAGGCCGCCTGGGTGCGCCAGGCTACCCGGTCCGACCCTCGATCCTCGGCCAGGAAGGCGCGCGCCTGGCGGGCCGCCTCCTCCTGGTGCTGAGGCAGGCTCCAGTAGACGCCTGCCAGGCCGGTCTTCTCCAGCCCGGGGTAAACCTGCCGAACCCGGTTATCCAGCGCCTCGACCCGCGAGTCGGGGTAGAGGTGGCGCAGGGCCCGCAGGTTCATGGCCGCCATCTCGCTCCAGTAAGCATGCACCGTGGATTGCTCGGGGTAGATGCGAAAGCCCCGCCGATCCATCCACATCGACTCCAACCGTTGGAGGCCTGCGCGCAGAGCGGCTTCAGCCTTCAGCCGACGCTCGGGGGTGCGGGCCAGCTCAAGCATGGTGGCGGCTGCCACCATGCGGGCCGAGGTCTGCTCGCAGCAACAGTAGCTGTAGTCGGTGGTGGCTTCGGCCAGGGTCTCGAGCGGCTGGTCACAGTTGGGGAGCAGCCGCCAGGAGAGCACCTCGGGGCTGAGCGAGACCGACTCGCCGGCCCGCAGCAAGCGCAGGCTGCGCATCCTTCGGCGCAGCTTGCCGGGCGGGTCGACCCGGCACTCGGCGGTCAGCTGCCCGGCTTGAGCGCGGTAGAGGCCAGGCTGGACCGGGAAGGTGAGATCCGGGCCAAGCTCCACCGGCTCCCCATCCCGCGTCAGCGTCACCCGGGCGTGGCCCACCAGGAGCAGCTTCCCCGTCACCTGGTCACCGGGGAAAACGCAAGGCGGAGCCTCGATCTCCAGGTGCTCGTCGGCCACCACCCGCAGACGGCGACGCAGCCAGCGCCAGTCCTTGCCGTGGATCACGAAGGCCTCCACCACGAGCTCACCCATGGTGTTGGGTAGCTTGAGGCGCTTGCTCAGGCTACCCCGACCCAGCTCGGCCAGCAACACCTCGGCCTCGTGGCTGGTCGCTTCGGGCGGCGGGGCTGACAGGGGCTCCGTTTCCTCGACGGCAGAGGGAGCCTCGCCCAAAAGGTCGGCAGCAAAGGGCTCGGGGGCCCCGAAATGGCTACCCCCGAAAGAGGCGGATCGCTCCTCCACCGGGCCCGAGAATCCGAAGCCACGGGCCGGAGGCAGAGAGCCGAAGGTCGGATCTCCAAAGTCCATGCTTGCGGGCATGGACGGGCTCGCAGCTGCGAAATCCATCGCCGGCGGGAACGAGGATGAGGGGCCCAGCACGGGTCGTTCGCCGAGCATCCCACCGCTGCCTCGGAACTCCGGGCGGACCAGACCCGCACGCGAGGCTCCTCTGACCATGGGCCGACCGGCGAGAGCCGCCGTGGCACGGCTCAACAGGCCGGCGCGGGCTGACTCGGAGACCCGGTTCGGTCGGACGGTCTCCAGCCGGGGGGGCAGACTGGCCACGCAGGTCTTCAGGCGGTTGGCCAGGCTTGTCTCGGGCGTGTCCTGGCGGCTCAGGCGGGCGTCTCGCACCAGCATGTAGACCGAGGCGCCGGCCGGGGCCTCCACGGTCAGCTCGACCTCTTCCTCGGGACGGGCAGCCTCCGGAGTGGCCAGGTTGGCCGACAGCTCGCAGGCAGGCACGACCGCTGCCCACCCCTCGAAAGCTCGCCCCTGCACGTAGCAACCCACGGCCAGCAAACCCAGCGGGGCGGGTACGTCCAGCTCGAAGCTCTGGCCCGGCTCGAGCACGTCCCGATAGATTTCGCGCTGTCCCCTCAGGTCGGCCACCTGAGCCAGCTCTTCCTCCGACAGCCTCCAGCCCATCTCGCGGGCCCGCGCCAGCCAGGTGTGGGAAGCGTCGAAATGGCCCGCCCCGGCCAGCGCTCGGGCCATATAATGCGCCACCCAGCTATCGGGTTGACGAGCGAAAGCCTGCGCGAAGAGGAGAGCGGCGCGCTCGAACGCGCCCTGCTGGAACTGGCTCAGTCCCAGCCAGTAGTCAGGCGAGTCGTCCAGGCTGGGGGGAGTGGGTCGGCCCTGGGGGCGCTTCTCGGCCGGATCCACCACCATGGCCCGCAGACCCTCGCATCGGGCCGTGGCGGTCACGCGCGCCCGGCGGGCGTCGATGCGCTCGAGCCGGACGGGTGCGTTGCGGGCGGCCCCCTCCACCAGGTGCAGACCGCGCACTTCCAGCGAGCCGGATTCGGGCACCAGGCTTCCCTGAACCTCGTTACCCAGGGTGGAGAACAGGGTCAACTCGCGCTCGGCGCGGCGGGTTCCGAGCAGGGCCACGGTGGCGCTGTGGCTCTGACGCTGCAGGTTCAGGCTGAAGGGACCCTCACCTGTCAGAACCAGCTCCGTGCGCAGCATGCCTTCCACCGCCTGGCCCTGGTGGCTCGAGACGCGCCGGCCTGCGTCCATCAGCTCCACTCGCAGCGGGCCTTCGACGGGACGACCGAAGCTCTCCACTCGCAGGGTCACCTGCAGGGTCCCCTGGTGCCGCTGATGCGCGACCAGGAAACCCACCAGGGGAGCCAGCCGGTACTCGGCTACGGTAAAGCTGGTGGCCTGCGGCTGGTCCTTCAAGCGCACCTGGTACTCGCCCGAGGTCAGGTCATGCACTTCCAGGCATCCGGCCCCGTTGCCATCCAGACGCGTGGTGATCCTCTGAAGGACCGAGCCGTGCAGGCACAGCTCCACCTCGACGTCCCGCTCGGGGCGGAGGGGATCCACCACCAGCAAGCGGACCACGTCGCGGTTCTGGCGATACAGATCGCGGTCGCAGGTGACCGTGCCCAGTTGCAGCTCGGCCAGCCTCGGCGTCAGGTCGACCTGAGGCAGTCGCAGGCGCTCTGGTCCGTAGATGGGCAGCACGCAGCCGCTGGCGGGCAGTCTCAGCTCGGGACAGTGGCGCAGCCAGGCATAGGCCTCGTCGGTGAAGATCGTGGGGGCGACGAACGCAAAGAATGTGCCGAGGCGGAAATGGGGGCCAACGGTCGTGAAGGAAGAAGTCACCTGGGACCGGGACTTTCTACGGCAGCAACTCAACGCATTCGCCATCTTCAGGTGGATTCCTCCCCCGGTAGAGGAAGCGGGAGGCAGACCTTCCCGGCTGGCATCGTGGCGACCACCGACGGCGAACGGCTCCGGACAATCGTTTAACAAGCCCGTCTCCATCTGTGTCGCCCATCGATCCGAGTCTGTCCACGGCGGATCTCGGGACCGGTCCTCGCTCGCCTTGTTGGGCGTCGCGCAGCCGGAAAACTGTGTCAAGGGGTTTCCGGCTGTGCTCCTGCTCCACTCCCCCGCCTTGACTCGCTCAGAATTGGAAGGCGCGGGAATCTGTTGAACGGCGCCGCGCCAATTCCTGAAGTGCTCAACGCGCGGCGCCTTAGCAGAACAGGTCGAGGATGAGCTGGAACTTGCGGTCGTGCATCTGGTAATACAGACAGGCGGCCAGACGAAGGCAACTCTCGGGTCGATCATCCTGGGCCTGAGCCAGCTCCAGCGCCCGGCGGCAGAGCTCCTCGGCGTCCTGCTCGGCGGTAACGGCCAGTGGCAGCTTGTGCTGCTCGGCCAGGGTGCCCAGGTAGTCGTTGAGCGACAGGGCTCGCTCGGCCAGAACCTCGGAGGCCCCCGGAACGCGGGCCTGCAGGCGGCGGCGGCGAGCCAGTCCAGGGCGCGAGCCGTAATCGTAATCGCCCAGGCGCGGTGGGGCGCTGGCCTGATTGAGAGACTCGCCCAAAACGCACTCGAAGATCTCCAACTGGGCCAGCGAGCTCACCAGGCGCCTGCCCAGCAGGCAGCGGAACACCTGCCACACCACCGCCTCCTGGCAGTGCTCCCCCGAGCACGAGCGGCGCCAGACCTGGACCAGGATGTCATCGAGGCGCACTCCGGGCGAGCTCTCCCCCAGCAGGCCTTCGGCCGCAAAGCGCGCCAGGTTGCGATAGATCAAAGCTACAGCCTGGATGGTCTGGCTGGTGAGGTCGGGGAATCGAGTCTTGTACTTGTCGGGCTCGGGAAAGAAGCTGTACTCGCTCTGAAGGAGTTGCATCGTGGGGGGCTCCTTGATTCGACTTTCCCGCTCGCCTCTAGATTAGCTCAACAAGAGCGCCCGGCGCTGTAACCTGGCACACAATTCTTCTGGCCACTCCTATCGTCGCTGGCATTTGACAGGAGCGAGCGCGGTCGGCGCGAACGGCGGCTTTTCAGCTGACTACAAGGAGCCGAAACATGAGCAAGAAAGTCGCTCTGGCCTATAGCGGGGGGCTCGACACATCCTGTATCCTGCGCTGGTTGATCGACCAGGACTATGAGGTGATCTGCTTCATGGGCAACGTGGGCCAGGACGAAGACTTTGAAGCCGCCCGCGAGAAGGCCCTCAAGATCGGGGCCAGCAAGGTGTTCGTGGAAGATCTGCGCGAAGAGTTCGTGACCGACTTCATCTTCCCGGCCATCAAGGCCAACGCTGTCTACGAAGGGCGCTACCTGCTGGGCACCTCGCTGGCCCGCCCGTGCCTTGCCCGCCGCCAGGTCGAGGTGGCCAGACGCGAGGGCTGCCAGTTCGTCTCCCACGGCGCCACCGGCAAGGGCAACGATCAGGTCCGCTTCGAGCTGGCCTGCTACGCTCTCTCTCCCGATCTCCAGATCATCGCCCCCTGGCGCATGCCCGAGTTCTTCAACCGCTTCCAGGGGCGCTCCGACCTGATGGCCTACGCCCAGGAGCACGGCATCCCGGTCACGGCCACTCCCCAGCGGCCCTACTCCACCGACGAGAACCTGTTCCACATCAGCTACGAGTCGGGAGTGCTGGAAGATCCGGCTTCGTCGCCTCCGGAAGAGATGTTCCAGATGACCCTGGACGCGCAGAAGGCGGCGGCCGAGCCCGAGAAGGTGCTGCTCGAGTTCAAGGACGGCATCCCCATCAAGGTGGAGAGCCTGGATTCCGGGCGGGTGGCCACCAAACCCCTGGAGATGATGCTTTTCCTGAATGAGCTGGGCAAAAAGCACGGGGTGGGGCGCATCGACATCGTGGAGAACCGCTTCGTGGGCATCAAATCGCGCGGCGTCTACGAGACTCCGGGCGGCACCATCTTGCGTGAGGCTCACCGCGACATCGAGTGCCTGGCCATGGACCGCGAGGTGATGCGCTTGCGCGACATGCTCAGCCCCAAGTTCGCCGAGCTGGTTTACAACGGCTTCTGGTTCTCGCCCGAGATGGACTTTTTGATGGCAGCCGTGGACAAGAGCCAGGAGTACATCGACGGCAAGGTCTGGCTTTCGCTCTATCGTGGCCACGTCACCGTGCTCGGCCGCGAGAGCCCGACCTCGCTCTATGACCGCGATCTCTCCTCGATGGAGATCGAGGGAGGCTTCAATCCGCGCGACTCGGAAGGCTTCATCCGGATCAATGCCATCCGCCTGAAAGCCCACCGGGTCATCGTGGAGAAAATCCAGAGCCGGAGCAAGTGAGCCAGGGGCGACTCTGGGGCGGACGCTTTCGCCAGCCCACCGATCCCCGCATGGACGCCTTCGGTCGCTCGTTGCCTTGGGATGGCCGCCTTGCGCCTTTCGACCTCAAGGTCTGCCGAGCTCACGTCACCATGCTCACGGAATCGGGTATCACCGAGGGCAGTCAGCTCATCGCTGCCCTGGAGCAGATGGGGCAAGAGCTGGCGGCCGGCACGCTGACGGTCCAGGGCGAGCACGAGGACGTGCACTCCTGGGTGGAAGCCGAGCTCTCGCGCCGGGTCGGCCCGGACAGCTCGAACCTGCGCATCGGACGCAGCCGCAACGACCTGGTGGTGACCGACTTCCGGCTCTGGACCATGCAATCGTGCCAGCTGCTCAAGCGGCGCACACGAGCCACGCAGCGAGCCCTGCTCGGGCAGGCCGAGCGGCACCCTGAGGCTTATCTGCCGGGCTACACCCACCTGCAACGGGCCCAGCCGGTGCTGCTCTCGCACCATCTGCTGGCTCACTTCTGGGCTCTGGAGCGGGACGCAAAGCGCTGGGACGCGGTGCGAGACGAGGCCGACTGCTGTCCGCTGGGAGCTGGCGCCCTGGCCGGCAGCTCCTGGCCGATGAACACGGCCCGCACCGCCGAGCTGCTCGGCTTCTCGCGCAGCTTCGAGAACTCGCTCGACGCCGTGGCCGATCGCGATTTTGCGGTCGAATTCCTGAGCGCCGCCAGCCTCGAGATGATCCACCTGTCGCGGCTGTCCGAAGAGCTGGTGCTCTGGTCGGGTAGCGAGTTCGGCTTCCTGGAGCTGCACGACTCCTGGAGCACCGGCTCCAGCCTGATGCCCCAGAAGCGCAACCCGGACGCCGCCGAGCTGACCCGGGGACGGGTGGGCCGGGTGGTGGGCGATCTGGTCAACCTGCTCACCCAGCTCAAGGCCCTGCCCCTGGCCTACAACCGTGACCTGCAAGAGGACAAGCCGGCCGCCTTCGATGCCTGTGATACCCTGGAAGCCTGCCTGGACGTGCTGGCCGGCATGGTCAGCGCCTGCAGCTTCCGCCTCGAGCGCATGGCCGAGGCCGCCGCCGATCCGGCCCTGCTGGCCACCGACCTGGCCGACGCCCTGGTGCGCGCGGGGCACAGCTTCGCCGTCGCCCACGAGCTGGCTGGCAAGGCTCAGGTGGGCGAGCTGAGCGCCGAGCAAGAGCAGCAGGTTGCTCCCTTGCTGGCCGAGGTGACCGTGGAGCGGGCCCTCGAGAGCCGGGCCCATCCGGGCGCAGCCGGGCCGCAAGCCGTGGCCCGCCAGCTCGAGCGAGCCAGAGCCTGCCTGGAGGAGCAATGAGCGTAGAAAGCCTGCTCTCTGCTGCCCGCGAGGCCCAGACCGCCTGGGCCCGCCGCCTGGTGCGCCAGCGGCTGGAGGTAGCCCGGGCCCTGCGCACCTTCGTGGCGGCCCGCACCGAGGAGGTGGTGGAGGCCATCCGAGCCGCCCGGGAGGGCCGCCCGGCTGAGATCCTCAGCTCGGAGCTCTTACCCTGGCTGGACGGGGTCTGGTTCCTGGAGCAGAACGCCGAGCAGCTGCTGGCCCCGCGCAAGGTCAGTCCAGCTGGCCGCCCCCCCTGGATGGGTACTATCGAGCTGGAGGTTCTGCGCGAGCCCCACGGGGTGGTGCTGGTGATCGGCCCCTCCAACTATCCCTTCTTTCTGCCCGGCATTCAGGCCATCCAGGCCCTCATGGCCGGCAACGCGGTGCTCCTCAAGCCAGGCATCGGGGGCACCCGCTCGGCCCGCTTCCTGGCCCGGGCACTCAAGGCGGCCGGACTGGACGAGCACCTCTTCAACGTGCTGGACGAAGACCCCGAAAACGCCCGCCAGGCCATGCGGCTGGGGGTGGACAAGGTGGTGCTGACCGGCAGCGTGGCCACCGGGCGGGCGGTGCTCGGGCAGGCGGCCGATTCGCTGACCCCGGTCAGCCTGGAGCTCTCCGGTCAGGACGCGGTGCTGGTCGCTCCCACGGCCGATCTGCGCCGGGTGGCCCGGGCCCTGGCCTTTGGCATCCGGCTCAACCAGGGGCGCACCTGCGTGGCCCCCCGCCGGGTCTTCGTGCCCCGCACCCGGCTGGAAGCGCTGGAGAGCCTGTTGACCCGGGCCCTGGCCGACGATCGTCCGGTGCCGCTCGGAAACGACCTGCGCGAGCTGCTCGACACGGCCCACAGCCGGGGGGCTCGCCTCATCACCGGCTCCCTGGGCGAGCAGGTGATGGGCCCGCTGGTGCTCAGCTCTTGCCCGACCGAGCTGGCCAGCACCCCGGAAGCGGTTTTCGCCCCCATCTTGTGGATCATCCCGGTGCAAGACGAGGCCGAGGCCGTGCGCCTGGTGCGCGAAAGCCATTACGGGCTGGGCGCGGCCGTCTTCGGCCCCCAGGAGTGGGCCCGCCGCGTGGCCGAGGAGCTGCCGGTGGGAGTGGTCACTTTGAACGATGTCATCGTGCCCACGGCCGATCCTCGCCTGGCCTTCGGGGGCCGCGGCTGGAGCGGCTACGGCCTGACCCGCGGGCCGGAGGGATTCCTGGAGATGACCGTGCCCAAAGCCATCCTCACCCGAGGCCCGGGGCCGCTCTACCACCTCGAGGAGCCCACCCCCGCCGACTACAAGCTGTTGCGCGGCTACCTGAGGGCTGCCCACGGAGGTGGCTGGAAAGAGCGCACCCTGGGAGCCTTCGAGTTCCTGCGCTCCTTGATCGGCGAGCGCATCCGCCGCAAGAGCCCCCTCAACCCGTATCGCAACCAGAGCTATGGATTACCGGATGAATGACGCCCACTACGAGGAGAAGCTGCGCCGCTTCTTGGGCGAGGGCGGATTTCAGGCCGATCACCTGGTCTTCGAGCAGTCGTGCCACTCGGTGGCCGAGGCGGCGGAGGCGGCCGGGGTGAAACGCGAGGATTTCATCAAGAGCATCTGCATGATGACCCCGCTGGGCGAGCTCGTAGTCGCCGTGGTGAAAGGCGAAGATCAGGCCAGCACATCGCGGCTGGGCAAGCTGCTCGAGCTTGGCCGCCCCCGCCCGGCCAGCCTGGAGGAGATGCTCGAGCGCACCGGCTACCCCTGCGGCGGCACCCCGCCTTTTGGCTTTGAAGCTCGCTTTCTGGTGGACGAGCGGGTGCTCGAGACGCCGGTGGTCTATGGCGGCGGAGGGTCGGCGCGATCGCTGGTGCGGGTGGCCTCAGACGAGCTGCTGCGGGCTAACCGGGGACGGGTGGCCAGGATCCGACGCTGACAGGACCTGGGGAACAGGTCGGGGAGACCGCCCACAGAGCCGGAAAAGTCTTGGGATCTCCCCAGGAATCCGGGAGACGGAGAACGCGTCGACCACTCCGTGCGGGCAATCAGGGGACGGCGCTGAGTCCCCGGGTGAACAGGGATTCGTTTCCCGGGGGAAACGAAAACCTGCCGAACAGGCGTTGGGAACGGTGCCAAGTCGATGGGTGACCGAATTCACAGGAGGCGAAACTCCTGCCGAACGCCCGAACGAGAGAGAGAGAGGGCTGATGTGCAAGAGCCCGCCCCCTGAGAGCTGCTCCCAGAGCCGCCCCCAAGAACGCGGTCGAAGTCCGGCCG
>QWHO01000690.1 GCA_021404945.1 bacterium CPR1 | reverse complement strand
GGCTCAGGTCGTGGGCGGCTGCCTGCTGGGCGGGCTGCACTCCTTCCGGGGCGACAAAGCTGCCAGCGTGCGCGACGCCTCCGGAAACGCCACTTTGATCAACGGCCTGTTCCTACCGGGCACCTCCAAGCTGGCCGGAGCCATCGGCTCGGGCGTGGGAGCCTGCCTGCAAGACGAGCCCACCTGGAAGAAGGTGGCCGCGGGAGCGGCTACGGGAGCGGCCCTGGGCGGGGCCCTGGCGGCGCTGGGCCAGGCCCCCGCCGGAATGGCCCTGACGGTCGGCCTGAGCGCGCTGGCGGGCGGTCTGGGCCCCGTGTTCGGACCGCGCTTTTCGCAGGGCTTCCGCAACCTGGGTCACGACAGCGGCCGACTGGCCAACGAGGGCCTGCGCAAAATGGGCGTGCCCGAGGAGAAGCTCAACGACGAGCTGGCCAACAACATCGGGGCCTTCCCTGGTCAGTTCCTCAAGGAGGGGCTGCGCGGCTTCATCAACTCCGACATGAACGTCTCGGCCATGCTCGTGGGCGGACTGGTCGAGTCGGCCGAGTTGATTGCTCTCTACGCCGAGCAGAAACGCCATCCCGAGAAGAAGGGCCACGGTCACAGCCACTGAGGTGGCTGCTGCTGCTCCTCCTCCTGGGGGGCCTTCAAGCGCAGGAGCCGGTCAAGACTCCGGTCATGCTCCCCGACCCGGTGCTGGTCGTCCGGCTCGAGAGCGTCGAGGTCACCCCGGATCGCAAGAACCTGCTGGCCCACCTCACGGTGCGCAATCCCGCCCATGAGAGCCAGCGAGTCTACTGGCAGGACTTCCTGACGCTGGTCAGCGCCGGAGGCGAGCTGGTGCGCCCGCCCACCGACGCCGGGGTGGACCAGGGTCTGGGGCTGGTGCGCACCTTTGGAAGTTTCGACCTCCCTGCCGGGCGCCAGGCACGCATGGTGATCTACTTTCCGCTGCAACCATCCGACCTGCCCGCCCGTTTGCGACTCAGCGACGAGCGAGAGACCCGGCTCTACCGCTGAGAGCCGTCACCAGAACCCCCACCACAGCCATCCAGGCCGGCCCGGCCCAGTCGAAGCCCGGACGCTGCCGGCTGCTGACCACCACCACCCGATCCCCGCGCTCGATCTGCAGGCCGGCGGCCGCCGTGACCAGCTCTTCCACCTCGACTCTGGCCTGCGGGTCGAGCGGGCTGTAGACCACCACGGCACAATCGATCCGAGTGACCCGGGGCTCCTTCCAGACCTGGCGCTCAAAAAGCTGATCGTGCTCATACTTGAGGGACTGTTTCTGGTTGTCGTAGTTGCCCGGCTGGCGCTGCTCACTGGCAACCTGAGAGCCCACCACCACGGAAGGCTCGGCTCCGCCCACGTCGGTGGTCGTGCGCTCCAGCGCGGAGCAGTCCACGGTCACGGCCAATGACAGGGAATAGCCCCGGCTGCCCAGGTGCGCGTCCAGCGCTCGCTCCACTTCCTGGCGCACTCCGCCCGGCGAGGGAAGCGTCAACCACCAACCGGCAATCACCAACAGAGTGAGCAGAACGAGCCAGCGCATCATCATCACGGGGAGTGCCTCCTTGGTTTTGCTCCCTTGATACTAAGCCTGAGGTTTGTCCGGGCCTTTGCCGAGAGTTTGCCCGAAAGTAAACCTGTTAAACGGATGTTACCAGAACGCCACCCGGTGCGCCGCCAGGCTCACAGGAGCGTCAGACTCGTGAGCATCTCGCAATGATCAGCCCCCGAGACCTTGCCGACAACATCCGGCGAAGAGGGCCGGTCCTGCAAAATTCAGAGGAGCTTCAGGCCTTCGTGGCTGCGAGGGCTCCTTTGGTCAACTGTCCGAGCATCGCAGCCCACTGCGTGCGCAGTTGCTCATAGGACATGAACATGTCGGCCACATAGTTCATCATCATTCCCTGGCTGAACGAGGACTCGCCCAGCATTCCCAGCATCATCCCCTCGACATTCCCTTGCGGAGTACCAAGGGCGGGACCCGGGACGAAGCCAGCCCCCACGCCGGGGAAGGGAGAGCCGAGCATGGACCCGACTGTGACAGGAGGCCGTGAGGCAGCGGTAAGAGCCAGCAAACTGGCATCAGCAGGATTGGTAGCCATGGTAACAGCTTACCACGATTTTATGAACTTGTAATTCCATCATTGTAACAGATTAGAAACGAAGTTGTTACATTCTCCTAACCGAGTTGGGCTCGCGGGCCGGGCACGAATGCGCGTTCGTCGTGATCGGGCTCGGAGGCGG
>QWHO01000689.1 GCA_021404945.1 bacterium CPR1 | reverse complement strand
GCCGCTCAGGCCGCCGCGGACGTCGTCGCCGCCGACCAGGCAGTGGCCGATGCCCAGGCGGATCTGACGGCTGCCGATGCAGCGACGGCAGCGGCTGCTGCCGAGCTGGCCGCTGCTCAGGCATCCGCCGCTCAGGCTTCGGCGGCCAGCACCGCGGCCGCCAGCGCGGCCGCGGCTGCGCGGACCGCTGCCGTCAGCGCTGAAAATCGCGTCAGTGCAGCCAATGCGGCCGTGACCGCCGCCCAGCAGCAAGCCCAGATCGAGGCTAATACGGCCGAGATCCAGAACCTGAACAACCAGATTTCCGCCCAGGAGACCTTCGAGCAGCGCCAGCAGCGTCTCGAATGGCAGGGACGCCAGGAGGAAGCCACGCGCGCCTCTTTCGAGCCCCAGCGCCAGGCGCTTCAAGCGCGCCAGCAGGAGATGCTGGCCCAGGTCCAGGCCACCGGACGTCAGGATCCCCAGTTGATGGAGCAGCTGCAACAGGAGGAGGCCGATCTCAACACCCGCATCGAGAAGGCCGTGATCCTGTCGAAGCTGCCTCCCGGTGCCGCCCAGGCCCCGGCTGACAGCCCGCTCGGGCAGCTCTATGCCCAGGTCCAGGACGATTTCAGCCAGTTCGACCAGCTGCGCTCGAGCAACCGGGCCGAGCTCGAGAACAGCGAGGCCGGCCGAGAGATCCGCCGCTTCCTGGCTGAGTCCAGAGCCTTCACGGCCAGCCTGCCCACCCGCGAGCAGGCCTTCGACCCCAACGCCATGCGGGCTTTCGCCCAGCGCATGGGCCTCTCCATCGACGCGCCCCAGCTAGGGGTCAACCTCGGGGCGCCGATGGTTCCCACCAACGTCGACTACCTGGCCGACCTGGGGATCGAGCCACCGCCCGTTTAGGCTCGCTTTTCTCCGCTGGAGCTGCGCGCATCGACGTGCCGATGCGCGCTTTCATCTTCCACAAAAGTCGCGATCTGCTCGAGCGGCTTGCGGTCGATGTCGGGAACCTGGCATCCCTCGGCCGGATAGCCCACCACCAGGAGCAGGAAGGGGCGCTCGTTGGGCGGGCGTCCCAGCATCGTCTTGAGGAAGCTCATCGGGCTGGGGGTGTGGGTCAAGGTGGCCAGCCCGCAGTGATGCAGCGCCGCGATCAGCATGCCGGTGGCGATGCCAACCGACTCGGTGACGTAGTAGTTCTTGGCCCTGTTCTGCTCGCCGGCCAGGCTGTAGGTCTGAGCGAAGATCGCGATCAGGCAGGAGGCATCCTCCAGAAAGGGCTTGTGGGCGTCGGTGCCGAGCGGCTCGAGCGCCTCGAGCCACTCCCTGGGAGCGCGCCCCCCGTAGAACTCGCGCTCCCCGGTCTCGGCCGCGGCGCGCAGCTCCTTGCGGGTGGCCGGGTCGGTCACCACGACAAAGTGCCAGGGCTGTCGATTGGCCCCGCTGGGAGCGCTGCTGGCGGCCAGCAGGCATTGCTCGATGATCTCGCGAGGCACCGGGCGGTCGCTGAAGTGGCGCACGGTGCGACGGCGGCTCAGCTCCTGGTGGATCTCCAGGGCCCGCCGGATCATCTCCTCCTCGGGATACTCGCGATACTCGCTATAGGGGCGCTGGCGCACGACAAGCCGAGTTCTGGTCCAGGCGGGGTCGATCCTCCGAGGGGATCTCCCGGTTGGAGCGAACCCCCCCGACCATGCGAAGTTTCCTGCTCTGTCTCCTGGTCGGGGTCGCCTGCGGCTGCAGCCAGCCTTCCTCTCAGCCCTACGTGACGGCCACCACGATCGATCCCCGCACGATCACCCCGACGGCGAGTCCCGAGAGCTCTGCCAGTCCGGACGCTGCCCTCCCGGACGACATCGAGCCGGACAATGTCGACCTGGAGAACCTGAACAAGCCGCTCCTCCCTGCCGGGGAAGCGCCCCGGTCCACATCCCGGCCCATTGCCTGGCCCGAGGGAGCGTTCGATCTCGACTCCGAGGACGTGCTCGAGTTCACCGAGAGCCAGGGGGGAGTGGCCGGAACCGACTTCACCACGGTGCGCATCTCTGGGGACGGCACAGTCAAGCAGGCCAGCGGCCGGGCTGGCGGTCCCGGAGGTCGCAAGAGCGAGAGCGCCGGCAAAATGAGCCCGGAGGCCACGCGCAAGCTTTTCGAGGACCTGCGGGCCAGCGGTTTGCTCGATACCACCGACGAGCACTCCCGTCAGGGGCACTACAGCGTGGAAGGGACCGTGGACGAGGTCAAGATCTCGGTGGGCGTCTCGCCCGG
>QWHO01000166.1 GCA_021404945.1 bacterium CPR1 | reverse complement strand
TCTGCATCGCCCGTTGTCTCCCCTTCGCCCCTCGTTCCCGAGGTCGAGTCCCCTCCGATGGGGCCACCGCCTGGCGTGCGCGGATCGACTTCACAGTGGAATGATCTCCGCATTCTGAGTGTGCTGGAGAAAATTCGCCTTCAGAAAGAAGAGACCGCCCGGCTTCAGCAAGAAAGAATCCTGGCACAGCAAGCCACGCTACAGCGCTTCGGAATGCCGTTCTTCAGCCGCTCGATCGAAGACCTTTCCGGCTCGATGGAGGGAATCATTCCCGAGGATTACAGGCTTCTCCCGGGTGATGAGCTCGAGGCCACCGTGACCAACTTGAACGGAGGCTCGAGCATGGAGGCCGTGGTCGTGGACGAGACCGGTCGCGCCAGTTTCACGGGGCTGGGACCTATCTCGGTCGAGGGGTTGACCCGGGCTCAAGTGGAGAGCACGGTCAACAGTTCCCTGTCGCGTACGCGTTTGCGCAACATGACCGCTCGGGTTCGCATTCTGCAGGCCCAAAAGATAAGGGTCTTCGTCCTGGGCGAAGCAGCCCGCCCCGGCGGCTATCTCATGAACAGCGGCTCGACCTTGCTCGACGCTCTGCTCCGCGCCGGGGGGCCGTCCGAGACGGGGTCCTTTCGGAAGATCACCCTGCAGCGCAACGGACGAACTATCGCGACTCTCGACCTTTATCCCCTTCTCATCAATGGGAAGCTGGACAGCCCTCGTCTCCTGATGGGGGATCGTGTCTTCATCCCCCTGGCCGGCGACCAGATTACCGTCCTGGGCGAAGTCAAGCGACCCGCCATTTACGAGTTGCTGGGGGAGCGAACTCTCGATCAGGTGATCCGCCTGGCCGGAGGCGCGCTTCCGGAAGCTTATTCTCCCTTCGTCCAGATTCGTCGAGTCACCGGCAACCAGGACCGGATTGTCCTGGATGTTCCCCTCAAGGGGAGCCGAGTCCCTGTTAGAGGCGGAGACACGGTCCTGGTGCGAACCGTGCTCCAAGACCTCACCAACGGCGTGTATCTGGAAGGCGCGACCAATCGCCCGGGTTGGTACCAGCTGCGGCCCGGCATGCGGATTCAGGACCTGCTGAGTCAGGCGGAGGGTCTCAAAGAAGGGGCCTACGGGCCGCATGCAGAGATCTTCCGGCGCGCGGCGCCAGAGCAACCCCTGCAGATGATTGGCTTTTCGCTGGACAGGGCGCTGCTGGGCGATCCGGCCAACAATCTGACTCTTGCCCGCGGCGACATCGTGCTCATCTTTTCCGAGGACGAAGCGCAGTTTCAACAACGGGTCCGTGTCCAGGGCCAGGTGCAGAGCCCTGGCGAGTACCCATTCCATCAAAGCATGAGGGTCCGGGATCTGGTGCTCCTGGCTGGAGGAACCAGTCAGGAAGCGGCTCCCATGGCGGAGATCGCTCGCTCAACCCCGTCCGGTGACGTCCAGATCATCGCTTTCAATGTCGAGCGCGTTATGCTTTCCCCTCAGGCGGCCGATAATGTCGAACTGATGTCGGGCGACGCCGTGGTGATCCGACCCCGGCTGCATGCCCGGCCTTTCCCGGCATCTGTCGCCCTGGTGGGCGAGTTCGTGAATCCGGGCGTTTATTTCGTCAACCCGGGCGAAGATCTCCGGGCCGTGATTCAAAGGGCGGGGGGGCTCACGCCGGCAGCATACTTTCCGGCAGCGGTTTTGACCCGGGAGCTTCCGGAAATCGTCTCCAGTGACCGCCAGAAAGTGATCAGGGACTTTCTGGACGTTATTCAGGAGGTGGCCCGTCAGTATGCCGCCGCCGAGGCCATGCGACAGTCGGATCCGAGAGCTGCCGGCCGGTTGGACCTGACCTCGATTTCCGACTCAGGCACCTCGGTAGATCCTCGCCTGTTGGGAGCCATCCTCAAGACAGGACGAGTGCCGATCGAGCTCGACCAGATTCTCGTTAACGGCAATGGCGATCCCGGCGTGGTCGACGGTGACGTTCTATACGTTCCGCTCAAGCCCCGCACCGTGAGTGTGGTGGGGGCCGTTTCGCTGCCGTCCGGCATCATCTGGCGGCCAGGCTTCAGCGCTTTCGATTACATCAACCGAGCCGGAGGCTTCCTCCACGACGCCGAGGAAGGCGAGGTCATGGTCATGCGGGCCAACGGAGAGTTGGTCCGAGCGGATCGCGCCGGCCAGATCGGTCCCGGCGACGTGGTCGCGGTCCCGAACAAGGCCATCGTCGCCAAACCGGATGCTTTCGAGTCTTTCCTGCAGGTTCTGCAGGCCGTTGTCAACGGAGCTGTCCTCTTCCGAGTTTTCAACTGAGAATGAGCCGCTACACGATGACTCTGGCGCTGCCGGACAAGACCGGAGCTGCGCGCATGGCTTTCTTCTTCTGCCGAGCGCTGCAGGACACCGGCCACGCGGTACAGCTCATCCACGGTCCCGTCCCCTCGTCGAGCAGCATCCTCGACGACATGCACTCGGTCGGAGTCGTCTCGGAGCTGGAATCCGGTCTGAGCTTTCCTATAGGCGGGGTGTCAAAGCGGATCGCAGCGCATGCCCGCCGGTTTCAATCCGAAGCAGTGATCGGCGTTTGCCAGCGCGACCACTGCGTGGCGCTGGAGGCCGCTCGGGAGATTGCGCGGCCCGGAGTTCTGCTGATGCAGAACCTGGTCAAGTTCTGGGGGCGGTGGCCAATCGCCGCCATCAAGCGCCTCTACTACACCCGCACGCTCCGACGCTGGATGGCTCTGGGTGTGTGCTCCTCCGAGGCCGTCAGGCTCCAGTTGGTCCGCGAGCTAGCCATCAAGCCCGACCGCCTCTGCATGGTGACGAACGGCATCGATACCGACGATTTCAGCCGAGCGAGCCCCGAACTGAGAGAGCGGGTTCGAGAAGAGCTGCAGATGGAGTCAGGAGAGTTGCTGCTGCTGAACGTGGGCCGCATGGACGCGCAAAAAGGGCTTGACATCCTGATCGAGTCTATGGCGGAGCTCCGCGGAAATGCGCGCTGGAAGCTGTTCTGCGTAGGAGGCTATACCGAGGGCGCCGGACGCAAGCGCAGCGAGAGCTATCGCAGCCAGCTGGAGGCACGGATCCGTCAACTCGGGCTGGAGAAGAAGATCCAATTCCTGGGCTGGAGGAACGATACGGCTCAGCTCTTGGGGGCAGCCGACCTCTACATTCACTCCTCCCGCTTCGAGGGCTGGCCGCTTGCGGTGATGGAAGCCATGGCTTGCAGCCTGCCGATCGTGGCCACGGACTGCGTGGGGCGTCCCGAGGGGTTCATCGACGGCCGGCACGGGTACATCGTGCCCAGCGAAAATCCTACCGCTCTGGCTCGTGCCGTCGAACAGAGCATGGCCATATCCGATGAGGAGCGGAGCCGGTGGGGCGCCCAGGCGCGGGCGCTGGTCCGGGAGCACTACGATGTCCGTCTTGCCGGCCGGCGGTTCGTCCAGAACCTTACCGAGAAGCTCCGGTCGGCTGTCGGCCATATTCGGTGAACAGGGGGACGATTACCTCGAGGGGACCCTTGCCACGCTCCACGAATCGAGCATAGCCGGCGGTCCTTGCCTGACCGTTCCGCAAGACCAGGAACAGATTTTCGAAGGTGTTGGCCGAGAGGTTCGTATGGGCCGAAACCGACATGTCCGAGTCCTCGCAGATAAAGGCGCTCTGGAATAGACCCTTCTCCTGGGTCTGGTTGACCAGGCCTCCCAGCACCTCCAGACGAGAGCCGCGGGCCACTCGAAAACTCGGCGTCCCACCCTCGCACTTGAAGCCGAGCACCCAGAGATCGGACCCCTCGGCACTAAAATTGTAGGGTCGATCGCGCGACTCGCTGTTGACCTGCCTGAACCAGACCTTCTGGTTCCGGAAGCCAGCCTCGACGGTAGCCAGCCCGGAGCAGTTGTTCACGAACAGCCTGGAGCGAGTGCCGGTCTTGTGTCGGTTGTAAAAGACAAAGAACAGGTTCTCGAGCACCAGCGGTCGCTCGACCTCGTGGAGAACGGTTAGCTGAGCCCCGTCTCGAATGACCAGAGGCTCCTTTGATTCCCTGGACACGATGAACTTGGCGTGGTTGAGCGTGGAAAACATGCAATCGATCCGCTTGACCGTAGCCGGAACGTGCACTGGCTCAGCCAGGCGGTACTCGATCCTCGGAAAGCACACGACCGGTTTCCCGGAATTCAAAGCAGCCTGCACCGCGGCAGTGTCATCGGCGACGCCGTCGCCCACCGCCCCGTACGAGTCTACGCTGGACCACTGGTCCGTCGGGAAGTTCGGGGGCAGGGGGGACTCTTGCACGGGCAAGCGCAACGAGAGCGTGGAAGTTCCGGGCCACAACGAAACTGGCCCAGAGGACACATATTCCTTCACGCTGCTACCAGGCAGGACAGCTTGCTTGACCCGCAGCGCGGAGTCATATCCGACCGAGGTGAGGTCGCGGGCGAACAACTGGCCGTTCCCTACCTCCACAGCCGACCGGCCCGGAGCCCCGGAAAAGAAGCTGTCCACCACTACTGCGTCCGAGCCCGCACCCTCGACGACCAGAGCCGGACAAGAATTCTGGCTTACGAGGTCGCGGACGGTCGTTGGGCTCTGGCGAGATGTGAGGCCCGCGAGCCTCTGACGCAGCAGGGTGATGTGCTCGAGAGTAATCTGCGTGGCGTGGTAAGGACGCATTAAAATCCCATGATCGAATCCCTCAACCGTGATGTCGTGATGCCAGCCCTGGCTTGCGTCCACGTTGAACCAGATACCGGCGAACCCGCGTCCGTCCCTAGACCGGACGGTCACGTTGGAGATCTCGCTGATGTTGGCGCCGGCAAAAAGCAACCCCACCGCGCCCGCATTCCCCCTCCCCGTATCAATTGTGAGGTTCCGACAGACGTTTTGAGCCGGCGAATTGTTGAACGTGTGGCGGCCAAAGGACAGGACGGGTCGAGCCGTTCTGCCCTGGAACCTGGGGTTGCTGTCTGTGAGACGGATGATGGTCTTGTCCCGATTCTGGCCTACGATTCGCACCCGCCACAAGTATTCGCTGATGCCATTTGGGGTCTTCTGGATTGGGCCCGAGTAAATGATGGAATCGGAGACCTTATAGACCCCATTCGGGACATACAAAATGGGAGAGTACTCTTTCTGAAACCACATTGCATCCAGTTTGGGCCCCATGGTTCTGGGGGAGCCCTCGGCGGCCCGGCGCAACCCCGCGATCAGGTCGTCGTAGGCCCCCACGAACGCTCGTGTATCGTCCGTCACGCCGTCGCCCGCGGCGTTGTAGGGGGGCCGCGTAACATCCATGACTCGACCGCCCGAGCTCGAGAATGCCTCGTCGGGGTAGGCGACGGTTATGTTCGGGTGGCGGTCACCCCGATCCGAAGGCGCTGCTGCCGGGACAGGCGTGGCCGAGGCCGGCGGAGTGTTGTGGCGTGAGGGCACCAGGGTTATCATCCCTCCGGCCAGCAGGAAGAGCCCCAATGGCAAACAGACCCAGCGCATAGAATTTTCTTCGGGCTGCCATCCGGGCTCCCTCTTGCTCGACAGGTGACCGGAATCTGTTGTGGAACCCGCATAGCCGTGGCATGGATGTATGACTTGGTCCGAGCAGGTGGGTTGGCGCTGGCCCTGCTCGCGACCGTCTTGCTTGGCTTGCTGCTCTACGTCCACACCTACGACAGGCCCTTCGAGAGCTGGCTGCCTCAAGGTTCCTTTCGACCAGACGACCAGGGCCGGCCTCTCGGTTGGATGAATGCACAACGACTGACAGTTCATCTCGGGAAGAATTCTCGACTCTCCGACTTCCATTATGTAAGCGTTCCGGGCAACTCGGCTCCATGGGCCTGGACGCGTATGAAAGTCAGGCCCGGCTGGCGGCTCATGCACCTGTCCGCCTCGTTTCGCCGCAACGTCGTCAACTCTACAGGGACCGCCCGCCTGTCCGGCAGCTATGTAAAAGCGGGCTCCCCGCTGCCGGTCTCCAGCTGCCAGCTGGCAGCCGATCTCAGGGATATGGAATGGAGCCTGAGTGAAGCGGTCTGGGAAGTACCGCCTGGTGCCGAGGAGCTACGGGTGTCGATCGAATGCGAGTTTCCCATCGACGTTGCCGAGATCACCGTGATACCTACTTACATTTACCCTGAAGGACGACGGCAACCGGCTTTTTGAGTTGAAATTCTCCTCTCTGAGTACAATTCAAGGAAAACTTGAGTCTCTGTCAAATGAGGTTCCCAGGTTCCGAGCCAAGGATTCAAGCACGAGGCGACCGCGAAGGTCAGTGCCTTGACGTTTCCCTGGCAGGAGGCCATCGCTGGCTGCCTGCAAGCATGATACCAGCACGAGCAACTTCGGGACCAGCTCCTATCCCTGGGTGGGGTGACTTGCTGAGCGGTTTGAACCTGAATTTCCTCGCCGATGGCGCGATCGAGAACTGGAGTACCTCGCAGAGATCAAGGCGGTCTCCATGCGGCTGGCATCAAACCGGCATCGGTACATCGTCCACTTTTACATGCGACCATTCACCTCAAGACGACTACTGATCTGGGCTTCGGAGGAGGGAGTTCAGCCTCCAGGGCCTCCAGCGAACCCTACGAACCACTGAAGCTCATCCTCCGCGACGACCTGGAATGGGCGAACTGAAGGCCTATGTTGACTCAAGCGAGGGTAAACGAAAGGACCCTGGTTACTTCGAGAAGAATAAGACCCGCATCGGGTGTGGTTCGTCCTTTGGGGGATTTATGATTAGGTTCTCACCTTGGCTTTCCGGCCTACTTCTGGCCATTCTGGTAGGTTGCGCGGGGCCCGACAATCCCGCCGGGATCCCTTCCCTTCCAGAAATCTCGTTGCGGGTCGAGGGCAACACCGATTCGGCGAGGCAACTCGAAGTCGTGCTCCAGGACGAATCCGGCGGGATCCATAGTGAGATGCTGGCGGTAGGGCCCGACAGATCGGGGTCAGTCAGCGCCGCCCCCGGGACCTACGACCTGACAGTGCACCCGATGAATGAGAGGGGTGAGCCCCTGGGGGTTACCCGTCGTAAGATCGAGCTCGATGCCGACCGCACCACGGTTTCGATTCCGGTAAGCGAGGCTCCGACCAGCCAGCCGGCCCAGACGGAAGAAGAGCTGATTCAGCCTCGCGGAGGCGAGAAGCCGAACATCGTCTTGATCGTCCTGGATGACGTCGACTTCACAGACCTCGGCTCGTATACAAATTCTTCCGACAGCCGGACGCCTCGTCTCGACCAACTGGCCAGCCAGGGAATGCGCTTTACGCAGTTCTACTCCAACGGTTGCAAGTGCTCGCCGACGCGCGCCAGCATCCTGACCTCACATACTCCTGGATTCTTCGGCTGGCGCAACGTCATCGATGGCATAACGAGATCAGACGGAACCCGCTCGGGCGTTGTGTCCAGGACCCTGCCCTGGCACCCAGTCACAGTGGCCGAGGCGCTCCAAGCCAACGGCTATGCCACCACTCACATCGGCAAATGGCACCTGGGAACCTATCGCCCCTCATCTATGCCCCTGCAACAAGGATTCGCGGAGTCAGCTCGTTGGGGTGTCTACCAGCAGAACCAGGACAACTGGCCGGGCAACGGGTTCTATTGGGGTTACAATCTATTCATTAACGGCGCTGCCTTTACTCCTAACGTAACGCCGATGCCGGCGTTCGGCCAGCCAGGGGCGGATGCAAACTACCTGAACAAACGTTTGACCGACGAGGCGATTGCCTTCATTGGTCGACACCAAGCAGAGCCTTTCTTCATCAACCTCTGGCATTTTACCGCGCATCAGCCATTCCATGTGCCAGCCGGCTATAATAACGTTCGCGGATTCGACCTCGCCACGAGCGCGGGGAAGCTCAGCGCCATGCTTACCGACGTCGATCGAGAGATTGGCCGGCTGCTCGACTACATCGACCAGGCCGGTCTTGGCCATAACACCTTGATCTTGTTCGTCAGCGACAACGGTGGAGTGTCAGAAGGGCGCTGGGCCCAGGCCAATCCCCGGACGCTCATTCGAGGGGGAAAGGGATCGCTCTACGAGGGTGGAATCAGGGTCCCGTTCATTGCACGCTGGACCGGCAAGATACCGTCCAACACAATCAATCATTCGATAGCTTCCACGATTGATCTCTTGCCCACCTGCGTCGATGCTGCCAGTATTCCGATCCCAGCAGGAGTCGAAGGTCGTAGCCTGTATGACAACTTGACGACCGGACTCAAGAATCAAGGGCCGGATCTCTTCTGGGTCGCCAATCGTTTTGAAAATTACGCAGCTGCGGTGGCAGCCGGAGCCACAGCGGAGCAACTGGATCAATTTGCTGTTCGTAGCGGAAGATACAAGTTGGTCCGGGGTCCGGCCAACAACGCCAACCCGGAACTATTCGACCTGGCGGCTGGCCCGGCAGCGGAATTCACGAACATCGCCGATGCAAATCCCACCATAGTCAACGACCTGATCGGGCGCTACAAAGCCTGGCACAGAATTATCGGGACGATACCATTCAATGCAATCGTGAGCGGAGGTATCTTGTCGATTCCTTTCGACCCCCGCTTTGATACCTTCGATGGTGACTTCACCTTCTCGGTCGATGTGCGGGCGAACACGCTTGGCCAAAACGGCGTGATCGCAATGAAGGAGGGGAGTTGGGAGCTCTTGTGGGTCACGGACCACATCGATCTGAAGCTCTACGACGATCGACCTGGCGTTCCGATCGCACAGCGGGAAACGAGGCTCGCGAGCCCCGCCCTCGCGGCCGGGGTTTCCCACAAAGTGACGTTCACTGTCGTGGGCCACTTGC
The DNA here is from genome assembly GCA_021404945.1 of bacterium CPR1. GTDB lineage: Bacteria > Vulcanimicrobiota > Xenobia > Xenobiales > QWHO01 > QWHO01. Next base: position 3,320 of record QWHO01000166.1, on the reverse strand, counting down.
CGAATGGAAACAAGATCCCTTCCCTATACGTCAACGGAACCTTGGCGCAGAGGTTGCTGCCCGATCAGTTCCCTGCCGCCACTGCGCTTTGGGCGATTGCCCCTAACAACAGCAAAATCACGCTCGGCTCGCGCCCCGACGGAACAGAACCGTTTGACGGCTCGGTCGGGCTGCCCAGGATGTCGACGTTGGCTCTCCCTCTCGACGAGCAGCAGTAAGGAAGGGCTTGTCAGGTTTTCGGCAGGGCTCGGACGGTTTCCCGGATGGCGGCGAAGATCAGCCCGATGACGAATCCGAAAGCCGATGCCAGCAAGACGCGAACGACGATGTCGCTCTCCGGCTTGTCCGGCAGGCGGGGGGGATCGACGATGACCAGCTTCGGATTCTCTTTCTCCGCTTGCAGCCGAGCCGTCTCGGCCGTGATCGTTGTCTGCTTAAGGAGCTCCTGCTCCACCAGCACCTCGGACTGCAGCAGGGTGTACTCGCCTCCCACCTGGGGCATCCTTTCCATCAAGTTGTCCACCTGGTCGTTTTGGTCTTTGAGAAAGCCGACCGCGCCGTCCAGACCATCCTTGCGGGCCAGTAACTCGAGTTGGCCGGCAACGTCGCTGGGCGCGTCCAGCATCCGGTCCACTCCGGCCAGCTCCGACTCCGCCTTGACCAGTCCTGCTCGGAGCTCCATGGCGGACTCGAAGTATACTCGTCCTTGCAGGCTCGGATCGGTGACAATACCGTGCTCCTGCTGAAATGCAGTCAACTTCTGCACGGCCGTGTTGAACCTCTTCCTACGCGCTGCGACCTGGCCTTCCAAGAACTTGGACTCGCTCTGCTGGAGCGCCTCCATGCGCCGGTGAAGCCCCTGGACCAGTTTGTCGGCGATCTTGAAACAGAGCTCCGGGGAGCTTGACTTGACGCTCAACTGCACCACCGGGCTGGTGCGGACTTCGTAAACCTCGATCATGGAGTCCAGCTTGTCAAGGAGGTCGCTGTCGGTGTGCTCTTCGTTGACAGCATCGCCCCAGATGACCTCGTTCTTCATCAAGTCGAGTTCTTTGGCAATCTGCAGCCGGAGCGAGCGGCTGGACAAGATTTGAACGGTCAACTGCTGTGACGGCTCCGGAGCATCCAGTGGATTGGTCAACAACAGCGCCCGGCTGCGCTGGATCCAGAGGGTGGCCTTGCATTCGTAGGTTGAGCCGGCCAGAAGCGTCAATACGATCACGGCGGTGATAATCGCAGTGTTCGTGAGCGTTACGAGCCAGAAGTTCCTCTTGGTCACCTCGATAATCGTTGCGACGGTGAGGCGATCGGTAGGCATATTCGACATGGTCGGTGGCTTTTACTACTCCAGATGCGAATGTCCTTTCAGAAATAGCGCCCTTTCAACGATCAAAGGGGACCGCGCGCAGGGCGGTCACATCCAGGGCGCCTGACCGGAGCTGTAATCGCACTTCCAGACGATTTGCCTGCGAAGGCTTGTTCCACGCAACTCGAACGCTTCTCCAAGAGGCGGAAGGCCGTTCCAGAGCAAGCACCTGGCTGCTCAAGCGAGACGAGCCGCGAGAGAAAATTCCTTCAAGTTGTCCGCCGACGGCTCCCGCCCCGCCCGTTCGGTACCATAGAGACAGGCCCAACCTCTTCCACCCGGGATAAAGTGGAAGGCTCGTCCTGACGAAAATCGGCCGCCCTCCGTCCTCCAGGTGCAGGTAAGCCAGCGGAACGTGCCCCTTGCTGCGCTCGAACCGAATCTTAGCCCGGTCGAGGTCTCCTGTCCATTCGGGCGGAAGAGCGTCCGACTCAGACAGAAAGGAGCCCTGCGGCAGCCAGTTCTGCTCTGGCTGGATCTGCCCCTCGAGAAACGAGCCTAACCTCAGAAAACACGCCAGCAAGACCGTGAGACTCAAAGCGATTGCCGCCAGAGCCTTACTTTGTGCTGTCATCACGACGATTCTTCATTCACTGTCCTTTTTTGTGAAACCACGGCAGAGGCAATTCTGTCCCTAGCAGGATTCCAGAGCTACTAGCCGAAAATCCGGCCCCTGTCACGCTGCACTCTTTCACGGTAACCCTGGAATACCTGGCTTATCTTCACAACTCGACGATGGTTAAAGTCCGACAAGCAGTCGTCCTCTGCGGAAGAGACGGCGTAATCTTAGCGCCCCTACAGGGCCCGGCTTGCATGCTGCCCATCCTGAACCGACCCCTGCTCGAGCACCTGGTCCGATTTCTGGAGCGACAGGGCGTCGAGCAAGTGTTCATTGCGATGGATTGCGAACAAGAGCTCCCATCCAAGAAACTACAAAAGGTTTTTCCTAATCTTCGGGTGGAATTCCGCTCGAGCGAGCTTCCTCTGGGAGGCGGGGGCTGGCTGCTCAGCTTGAGAGAGGAGTTGGGCGAGGGACCGTTCCTCGTCCTGAGCTGCAACAGCCTGCCCGGCAACCTCGAGGTAACTCGCATGGTCGCAGAGCATTGTCAGAGCTCGGCAACCCTGACCCTCTGCCTGGAGCCCGGCCCGACCTCCTCTCTGGAAGGGTTTTCTCTAGACGCCCAGCGCCGCGTCGAGGGTTTTGTCTCCCTGCACCTCTCCGCCGAGCGCCGCGCCTCTTATCAGGATCAGGGCATCTATCTGGTCAACAGGGTCTGCTTTGATTTCATCAACCCGGACGGCTACTTCGACCTGCGTGAGCAACTCGTGGCTAAGGTTACAGCGGCCGGCCACACCGTACACGGCCATGTCACACCAGGTGCGGCCCGGTTGCTTCGCGACGTCGACGACTATTTCAACGCGAACCTCGAGGCTTTGCAGGGGCAGGACCAGATAACCGTGGGAAAGGATTCCCGGATTTCTCCCACGGCAGTGATCAGCGGCCCTGTCTTGATGGGTGACAACTGCCTCATAGAGGACCGCGCGGTGGTGATCGGACCGGCGGTCATCGGGGACGACTGCGTCCTTCGAGAAGGCTCAGAGATTCGAGAGTGCGTGCTGTGGACCAGCACGGAGGTCGAAGCCGATTGCAGCGCTCGCTGGTGCGTAACGGCCAGGCCGGGCCTCAAGCTCGAAACCAGAAAAAAATATTCTCACCAGATCCTCACGGCCGATCCAACATCCGGCGACCTGAACCTGACTCCTCGCAGGTATTGTCTGTCCGGGCTGTCGGAGGTGGGTGGTCAACGCGGGATGTCCAGGCACAAGCTCTTCCTGAAATCCAAGCGGGCGATGGACCTGGCACTCACGGCAGGTCGCACGATTCCGCTGCTGCGCGAGTTTCTGCTGCGGCGGATCGCGAGCGTCGACGGACGGGCCGCGCTGGAGGCCCTGG
>QWHO01000165.1 GCA_021404945.1 bacterium CPR1 | reverse complement strand
GTCAACTTGACCGCCGTGGAAACCACGCCGACCACCAGCTTGATGGCGATCAGCGCCAGCACCAGCAACAGTAAGAACGACAGGATTTTCGTCAGTTTCAAGAGAGCCCTCCTCGCCTTCAGTCGAACTTCAGTGTAGCAGGTTCTGGCCAGAGAATCTACAACCAGTCCCGGATGCAAAGGATCGTGGTGGGAATCTCAGGCTCCAGCGCCCCGATCTACGGCGTGCGGCTGTTGCAGGTCCTGCGCGAGCAGCCCGAGATCGAGGCGCACCTCGTGCTTTCGAGCTCGGTCGGCCTGACCTTGCAGCACGAAGCACCCGACTGGCCGCTTGAGAAGGTCCGGGCCCTGGCCGACGTGGTCTACGATGACCGCGACCTGGCCGCGCCCATCGCCTCGGGGTCGTTTCTCACGAAGGCCATGGTGGTCGCGCCCTGCAGCATGAAGACCCTGGCCGCGGTAGCCCACTCCCTCGGGGAAAGCCTTCTACTGCGCGCCGCCGACGTGCACCTCAAGGAGCGCCGCCCCCTGGTGCTCGTGCCCCGCGAGACCCCACTCCACCTGGGCCACCTGCGCAACATGGTGGCCGCCACCGAGATGGGGGCCACCATCCTGCCGCCGATGGTGGCCTTCTACCACCATCCCGAGACCGTACTGGACATCGTGGACCACACGGTGGGGAAAGTGCTCGACCAGCTCGGCCTGGAGCATCGACTGTTCCGGCGCTGGGGCACAGCCGCAGACTGACCCGGCGACTGACCTGAAAAGGGCGCCCCATTCGGGCGTGTCCGTGGACGGTCCTGAATGAGTGAGGCGGGCACCACCAGATGGTGCCCGCTTCTGGCTGCCCTGGACCGCTACTCGGCCGACTTCTTCTTCTTGGATGCGGCCTTCGTGGGAGCAGGCTCCTCCAGAGCCTTGACCATCAGCTCACCCAGCAAGCGGGTGAAGCGGGACGCGTCGGGCAGATCGCCGCCCTCAGCCAGCACGGCCAGACCGTAGAGCAGCTCGCTCTGCTCGGCCAGGGCGGGGTCGTCCGGCTTGGCTTGATAGACAGCTTTCATGCGCACCAGCAGGGGATGGTCGGGATTGACCTCCAGAATGCGCTTGATGGCCGGAACCTCCTGGCCCATGGCCCGCATCAGCCGCTCCAGGTTGGGCGGGATCTCGTTGGGATCGCTTACCAGGCAGGCCGGCGAGCTGGTCAGGCGGCTCGAGACGCGCACCTCCTTGATGTGAGCCTCCAGCTTGCCGCCCATCCAGGCCAGCAGCGTGGCGAACTCCTCGCGCTTCTCCTTGTTCTCCTCAGCCAGCTCCACGTCGCCCGCCGCCACCGACTGGAAGGTCTTCTCCTGGAAGGTGGGCATGGTGCCGATCCAGATCTCGTCCACCGCGTCGGTCATCAGCAAGACCTCGTAGCCTTTGGCCTTGAAGCCCTCCAGGTGGGGCGAGCGCTCCAGCGCGGCCAGGTTCTCGCCGGTCAGGAAGTAGATCTTGTCCTGTCCTTCGGGCATGCGGGCCACGTAGTCGGCCAGGGTGGTCAGCTTCTCGGGATCATGGGTGGAGCGGAACAGGGCCAGATCCAGCAACTTCTCGCGCGACTCGTGGTCCGAGTAGATGCCCTCCTTGAGGGCCCGCCCGAACTCGCGCCAGAAGACCTGGTAGTCCTCGTCAGCGTCGCTCTTCATCTCCTCCAGGGTCTCCAGCACCTTCTTCACCAGGCGCTTGCGCATGAACTGGATGTGGCGATCCTTCTGCAGGATCTCGCGGGAGATGTTGAGGGACAGGTCCTGGGCGTCCACCACGCCTTTGACGAAGCGGAGGTACTCGGGCAGCAGCTCCTCGCAGTCGTCCATGATGAAGACGCGCTTGACGTAGAGCTGCAGCCCGCGCTTGGCCTCGCGCATATAGAGATCCGGGGGGGCGTGCCTGGGCAAGAACAGCAGAGCCTGATACTCGAAGGTGCCCTCGGCCTTCAAGGTCATGGTGCGCAGCGGCTCTTCCCAGTCGTGGCTCAGGTGGCGGTAGAACTGGTTGTACTCGTCGGCACTGACCACTTCCTTGGGACGCGCCCAGAGAGCCTTCTGGGAGTTGAGTTGCTCGTTCTCGACGATGGTGCGCGGGATGGCGCCCTCGACCGGCTTGCCGTGCTCGTCCTTGTCCACTTCCTTGCGCTCAGTGCGCAGCTTGATGGGATAGTTGATGAAGTCGGAATAGCGCTTGACGATCTCGCGCAGCTTCCACTCGGAGGTATAGTCGAAGAGCGAGTTCTCCCGGTCCTCGGGCTTGAGGTGCAAAATGATGGTGGTGCCGTGCTCGGAGCGCTCGGCCTCCTCCAGGGCGTAAGTACCATCGCCGGTCGAGTTCCAGCGCGTGGCCCCGTCCTCGCTGGCGCGGCGGGTGATGAGCTCGACCCGGTCGGCCACCATGAAGCTGGAGTAGAAGCCCACCCCGAACTGGCCGATCAGGTCGGCCGAGCTCTGGCTTTCTTTGAGCTTCTTGAGGAACTCGGCCGTGCCCGACTTGGCGATGGTGCCGATGTGGGCAACCACTTCCTCCCGGCTCATCCCGATGCCGTTGTCGGAGATGGTCAGGGTGCGCTCGGCCTGGTCTGTCTCGAGCTGGATCACCAGCTGATCTTGCTGGACCTCGAGCTCGGAGTTGGTCAGGCTCTCCAGGCGCAGCTTGTCGAGTGCGTCGGACGCGTTGGAGATCAGCTCGCGCAGGAAGATGTCCTTGTTGGAGTAGATCGAGTGCACCATCAGCTCGAGCAGCTGACGGACCTCGGCCTGGAATTCGTGTCGTTCGATGGTGGCAGCCAAGGGTAGGAACCTCCGGGAACCAAATGGTCGAGCTTAGGATGCACCGGCAGATGTTGGCGCTGGATAAGCGGTATGTTAGAACTGTGTTTGCGGCCCGGACATGGGGCGAAAGCTGCATTCGCCTCGACTCTCACGCCAAAGCAAGTCCTCGCCGGTTAGGCTAAGGCAACTGAAGAACGGGTTTCCAGGTCGAGGTATCGTAAATCACTGTCGCTGTGGCGGACCGGGACGCGAGAGACTTTCCGTCATGGCTGAAGAACGGCATGGACGAGCCTTCGGGCAGGGTGAGCTTGAGCTGGCCGGTACGACTGTCGAGCACCCGAAGAGGGCCGCTCAGATCATCAACCACCACCAGCGAGCCAGCAGCGTCCTGAGGCCAGCCTTTGGTGATGACCGTTTTCCTGGTTGCAGGGTCGTAGATCCCATCCCCGTAGGCCCGAATCAATCGCCCGTCGGGCATCGAGCCGACGACCGGAGGAATCTTCGAGAGCTTCTCCTCCTTGCCAGAGCTCACGTCTATCAGCAGGAGGGTGCCGGGCCCACGCTTGGAGCCCTCCTGGGGCCCCTGCTCTTCCTCGATGAACTTCTCTCCCGGCTCCAGGAGACCGATGGAAACCAGGCTGTCCGACCGCCTGAGGGTGCGCAGGACCTTCCCGGTCGCCAGATCGATCAGGTCGAGCCTGTCGCGGTCAGTCACTGCAGCGAGCTTTCGATCCAGGGTGGCGAAAGCCCCGATGAAGGCGAGCTTACGCACCTGTTGACCGGTTCCGGGGTTGTACCAGCGAAGGAATGGGTCAGGAGCGCTGCGGCCTACATATTCCGCTCCCACCGTGATCAACTGACCATCTGGCAGGAAGAACACGGACAGCCCGGTGTACCGGGCGTCCTCCGGCTTGCGACCCGAGCCCGACTTCCAGAGCCTCTCGCCGTTGCGAGCTCGGTGCAGGAAGAGCCATTCCCCTGCCCGGCTCAGGGCCAGCGTCTTGCCGTCCGGGCTGAATGCCAGGCTGGTCGTGCGAGGAGAATCCAGCGAGTACAGCTTGCTCTTCGAGGAGAGGTCGTAGACCGATACCTTGTCCTCGTGGGCAACCGCGACGAGCTGGTCGTCAGGACTCCAGGCGATGGTCCGGGGCAGGCTGGAGAGATTCTCGGCCGGGGCCATCGCCGCCAGGAGAAGCATCAGGAGGAGCACTCGTTTCATGGGCCGGCCGTTCTCAGCTCCGGACCGATTCCCTCTCAGATGCGAGAGAGGAACTCGCTGAACCCGGCCGGCAGCGCTTTGTTGCCGCCACGATCAAAGGAAACCGTGCCGTTACCCACCATGGACAGGATGGTCTTGTTCAAGGCGGCTTGCGCCCCGGAAAGCTCCGGCGAGCGCAGCTGAGGATTCTCTCCCAGCCTGGCCAGGAAACTGCCCAGGTCGATCTTCTTGCCAAACCCACCCGGACCGTTGGAAGGCGTCAGGCTGGAGTCAAGCGCCTGCTTGATGGGCCCCGACAATCCGTTCTGGCTGGCCTGGCGCAGCGAGCGGCCGAGTTGCTCCAGAGCCGGATAGAGCTCTTGCTTCATCACCTTCAGGTCCACCGCCACCAGCGACTGGGCCGGCATGCTCTGGCTGGCCGCCTGCACCAGGGCGGCGCCCAGGTCGCGGGGCTGGTCGGGGAAGTTGCTGCGCCCGAACATAGCGTCCAGAGGGAAGCCGTAACCCCGGACGGTGTGCTCGGAGGCCACCGCCACCCGGGCCGAGCCGGTCAGCTGGCTCAAAGACTCGATCTGGGCCCCGTTGCAGGCATCCAGAAAGATGGCGTCGGCCCCTTTCACCACCTGGCCCACCTCGGAGTATTTCAAGCCGGCCGCGCCCTTCTGGTCGCCGTGCCCGGACAGGAAGACCACGTGCCGGGAGGTGGGGTAGCGGGCCTGGTTCTCGGCCCAGAGCTGGCTGAACTGCTTGATGCTCGGCCCCTTCGAGACGAACGCCTGCTGCACGTGCTTCCACGAGCTCGGCTGCACCGACAGTCCCTTGAGGCGTTTCTTGAGGGCCTCAATGCCGCCTTTCCACATGCTGCGCGTGCTGCGGGCGGCCCAGACGCCAAAGGCGGCCACCCCGATCCCCACGCCGGCCAGAGCCAATCCGCTGGCTACCGCTCCACCTGCGGCCAGGGTCGCGCCGGCGATGGCCAGCGCTCCGCCGGCCCCGGCCTCGGCCACGCAGAGGGCCGGCAGGGCGGTCAGGCCCAGCTCCTTGAGGGCCGAGCCGCGGGCCACCGTGCCCCGCACCAAGGCGGGGGCGCTGTGGTTGGAGATGGCCCGCTCGAAGCGGCCCCCCTGAGCCTCGACCTGACCGCCGATGTCGGGGGTTGAGCTATCGCCGAAGAAGGTGACCAGCAGAGGCCCCCTGGGCTCCATCGTCAGGGTGTTGTTGGGGTTGCGCCCGAACTGCAGGCTCATTCCCTCGGGCACCTCGGTCCAGCGGTCGCTTTCGACCTTCTGGCCGTTGAGGTAGGTGCCATAAGTCGAGCCCGCATCCCGCACGTAGAGACGACCCAGGTCGTAGCGCAGATCGGCGTGAGAACGGCTGACCGATCCCTCGGTCAGGTGCACCTCGCTGGTCGGCTGGCGACCCACCCGGATGGTCGTTCCCGGCTCGGGCACGGAGACCGTGCTGCCATCGCCGAGGCGCAACTGGTGCTGATCGGGCGTGGCCTTCAAATGGTCGAGCCGGGCCATGATGGTTTGGGAGCCACCCAGAGCCATGGTCAGCCGGCAGCCAGCAAGGTCCAGTATGCCTCCCGGGGGCACCGCCTGCCAGACGTTGGCGGGCGCGCGCTGGCCGTTGACGAAGGTGCCGTTGCTCGAGGTATCGCAGATCCAGAGCTTACCGTTGCGCCAGGTGCCGTGGGCGTGTTGTCGGCTCACATAGGCATGGTCAATCTGCAGTGCGTTGTGGGGCTCGCGGCCGATGGTGAAGACGCTGCCATCGGTGGGAAACGAGAGAGCCTCCCCATTCGGGCCGAGCAGGCGCGTGCGGGAAGGGTCCAGCGCCAGCCGGCAGGGCCGGCAGGGCCGAGCCTGCGGCTGCATTTCCGGCCCAGGCGGCCGCCCGGGGCTGATCGATCCTCATTGGTAGCATGCTAACGCGCTGAAGGCATTCGGTAAAGAGAGGGGGAAATCCCCCGCCCATGGCCCTGCCGCTCATCCTGGGGAAATGGCGCCCGTCCGAACCTGGAGGCAGCAGGCTGGGCTGCGGGGCGGAGCTCGCTTTGCTCCCCTGGCAGGTCTGGTTGTGGGACACAGGCTGGAAAGGCCGGGGCAACCCGCGCTCCCGAGCTGACGGCCAGGGTAGAGCTGCTTCCCACCCGCAATGGCTCGTCGCCCTCGCCCGAGCCCCCTTCTTGCCCCCGGGCGGCGGCAAGGGCATCCGGATCTCGTGAGCCAGGACCTGCTGCTCCAGCTCGAGCGCCTCTACGCCGAGCAACAGCTCCCCGCTGTTGAGGGGAACCCCTGCCAGAGCTGCTTTGCTTGCTGTACTGCCACGGGCCATCTCACCCATCGAATCTCCGCGCTCGAGCTGGCTTACGTGGGCTGGAAGGTCGGTCCCTGGGCGGCTGAGAGTCTCGCGAGCTACGCTGCCCGCGAGCGCAACGAAGAGGGGCGGCTGGTCTTTGAGCACTGCCCCCACTATCAGAACGGCTGCGGCATCTATGACCACCGGCCCTTCTCGTGTCGAGTCTTTGGACACTTCCGCGAGCGGGGCACCGAGCTGCCCGGGGGCTGCAGCTTCCAGGGTCGGGAAACCGAGTTCGCACGCCAGGACTACTACCAGGTGGTGCCCGGGGCGCGGGCCCTGCGTCCGCTGCTGCGCGAGTTCAGTCTGCTGGCCCGCCCGCGGCACGCTCAGGCCGCCGGGCCAGGCCAGGAGGCGTCACTCGACTGGCTTGATCAGGACGATCCGGTGGACCGGGCCCTGGGCCACCTGGCCGGCGGCCACTACGATCAGGCCCTGAGCGAGCTGCTGGCTCAGCTCGAAAGGCAGCCCGAGGGCTCGGGTTTCGTGTGGCACACGCTGGGCCTGGTCTACGGCCTGCTCGACCGTCCCGCCCTGGCGGTGGAAGCCTTTGGGCGAGCCGTGACGCTCATGCCCGATCAGGCCGATTGCCTGGCCCAGTTGGGAACCAGCCTGATGCTCACCACCGCCCCTGGCATGCTCGGTTACGGCCACCTGCTGCTGGAGGAATGGAACCAGGCGGCCGCCCAGCTGGCCCGAGCCCTCGAGATCGAGCCCGAGAACGGCTTCTACGCTCTGCGTCTGGCCAGCGCCCGGTTAGCCCTCGGGCAGCGTCAGCAGGCCATCCCCCTGCTTGAGCTAGCGGCTGGCTTCGAGCCCACGCGCCACCTGGCTCTGGCTCAGCTACAGTCGTGCGCGAAATCAGAGCCCACGGGACCGTGCGCGTAACTTTAAAGCGGATTCTACCACCGCTATCAGCGTGCGCAACTGGAGCCGCAACAAAACGGTAACGATTTTTACACAAGGATAACCGCCACTGCGGTCCCACGCGCTCTGCGACGCGCCATCATGAGGTTATGCAAGAAGCTCCCGTCAAGAAGACCTCCACCAGCAAGCCCGCTCCCGAGACCAGCCAGTCGCCCGAGACCAGCAGGTTGAGCCAGCAGTCGGCCAGCAAGCGGGCCACCGGATCTTCCTCGCCTTCCACCTCCGAAGGCAAGCGCGAGGATGACGACCGGGTGGAGACCTCCCTCGAATCCGAGCAAGAGGGCGCTCCCGCGGTGCTCAATGGTCTCACCAGCGCGCTGAGCAGACCCATTCCCGAAGCCCCGCACTCGGTGCAAGAGCTGATGGAGCTGAAAGCCAGCATGAAGGAGCTCCCCGCACCCTATAAGCAGCTCAAATCCACCTCGGTCTCGAGTGCTGAGTCATCTCTGGAGTTCAATCCCGACGCTTTGCTCGACGAGGTCTCCGAGCGCGTGGACCGGGGCGGGCTCCTGCCACGCGAGCTGCGCATGTTGCTGGCTCAAGGCTGAGTCCACAACCGGATCCGTGCCCGGAACGCGCGTTCGTTGTGATCGGGCTCGGAACCGGATCATGATCCGTCCCCGGACAGGAGCCCGGAACACGCGTTCGTTGTGATCGGGCTCGGAATCGGATCATGATCCGTCCCCGAACAGGAGCCCGGAATCGGCCGGCAGCCTGGCAGGATCTGGGAATCCTGGTCAGTGCGTTCAGAAAAATTTTAGCCCCCCTTCCTAAACTGCCCACGAAGAAGATTACGATTCGAGGGGACAGACCAGAATGAACATTTACACCCAGCCCAACTCAGCCATCACCGGAGGCAGCTGCCTGCAGGGCGGGAACCGCCGCCGCCGGGTCGAGCCCGAAGAGACCCCTGACCCGTCCGAAAGCGTGGACATCGGCAAGCAGGTCGAAGCCGTCACCAAGCAGGCTGCCCAAATGGCGAACGCCACCGGGGCTCAGGTGACTCTGGAAGTGGGGGGGATCAAGGTCACCGTCAGCCCTTCCAAGACGGCCGGAGCCGACCCCCACAAGCCGATCGCCCAGCTCGATGAGCCGGCCGCCGAGCCCCAGGTGCGCTCGGAAGTCAAGGCCTTCCTCGACGAGCTCAAGGACGGCGAGATCAAGGGCGTGAAACATACCACGCGCGGCCTCCCGCAAACCAAGATCTATCGCCCCGAAGCCCCCCAGCCGTTCGCCGCGGGCCGCTTCCAGGTCGACTTTGATACTGCCTCGGGCGAGAAGCGCGCCTTCCTCGTGCAGACCGAGAGCCAGGTCGGACACCTTCATCCCGTAACCCCGGGAGTGACCGACATCGGTGGCCATATCTCGCTGCTGAGCGATCCCCAGAACTCTCACAGCGAGACGGTACGGCTCAATCGCGACGAGCAGGACGCCCTGCTGAGCACGCTTTACGCCAGGTTCGACAACCCGATGACCGCGGATGGAGCCAAGGTGAGCAATTTCACCATCAGCACCGTGGCTGCCGTGCGCTTCAGCGGCGAGGGGGCCGCGGCCGTGTCCGAGCGCCATCGCTCGCTGACCTAGCCCGGAGATGCCGGACAAGCCAGCCTGCGCAAGCTGGCAGCCCGGCGACTTCCGTCGCGATTCCTCAAGGGCAAGGATTCAAGTTCCTGAACCTGGCCCACCAGGCGTTTGTCTTCGCCCGGGTCTTCACGTAGGACCCGGGTTCTTCTTTTTTCTCGGTCGCGCGAATGGGCGGCGGAATCCTCCTGGCGAAGGCCGGCGTCAGCGCCAGAGGTCGAGCCGCTAAGCCCCCTTGTGGTGTCGGAGTAGGCGGCCGGACCTCCAGCCCAATATGCACAGACGAAAACCGTGTCAGGAGGGTTTTCGACTGCGAACCTACCGGGGAAGACCTTCGTCGAGCGCGGAGCCGTCGGCGGAGCAAACCTTCATGACGACAAGTCCGGAACGGTCACGGTCTGCCCACCAAGCTCCACCCGGTCGCCCGCGCGCAGCTTGCGGCCGCGCCGGGTCTCCACCTCGCCGTTGACGCGCACCTCGCCGCCCTGAATGAGCTGCTTGGCATGCCCGCCGGTCTCCACCAGGCCCTGCCACTTGAGGAACGAGTCCAGCTTGATGTGCTGCTGCTCAGCCAAGCAGTCGCCGATAATCGCGCACGATGTCCATGCTGGTGACGATGCCCACCGGCCGGCCCTCGTCGTCGGAGACCACCACCCGGTGGATGCCTCCGGCCAGCATCGTATCCACCAACCCCACCACCTCGTCTTCGGCCCGGACCTGGAACGCAAAGGGGGTCATGATTTCAGAGACGCTCTGGACCCGCAGGTCCTCGCCGTCCTCGCTGCGCGACCAGTGTACGGCCACGTCCGAGCGAGAAACCACGCCGATCACCTTCCCGTCGCCGTCCACCACAGGAACACCCGTGATCATTTTCTGGTCCAATAGCTCGACCAGCTCCTGCAGGGAGGTCTCCTGCCCCACTGACAGGACAGGGCTTTTCATCAGGTCACGCACTTTCATGCCGGCTCGGTTCAACGTCGGCCGCGCGCCTCCCTGGGAGGCAGCGGCGCGGTCGGATCCTCCGGCCAGGGGTGACGCGGGTAGCGCCGGGAAAGCTCGCGGCGCACACTCGGATAGGTGCGTTCCCAGAAGCCCGCCAGGTCGGTGGTCAGCTGCACCGGACGCTGGTTGGGGGCGAGCAGGTGCAAGACCACCGCCACTCTCCCCCTGGCCACCGTGAAGCCCTGCTTCAGCCCGCAAAAGTCCTGAAGTCGTGAGGCCAACCAGGGGGCCCGGTCGCTCTCGTAGTGAATCTTGACCCGCCCCCGGCCTGGCAGAGAGACCGAGTTGGGTGCCAGTTGATCCAGGCGATTCTGGGGCAGCCCCAGCTCACCCACCAGAGCAAAAAGGGGCACGTCCTCCAGCCGCGTTCTCCCCTCGCACAGACGGCGCAAGGCCCGATCGATGGCTTCCTGCGAGGGCAGCTCGAGCCCCTCTTCGGGCAGGGCCCGGGCCACCGTGGCCAGCCGGGCAAGCTGATTGTGCACCTCTTGCGGTAGCTCGCGGCGGCGCAGGGCCCGGTAGAGCACCTCGCTGGCCTCAGCCGAGGGCGGGGCGGCCCGCCGGCTCTCTTCCAGCACCAGCTGGCCGTAGCGCACCAGCCGGCGCTCCTCGACCCGGCCGTCCACCAGCGAGCACTCGCTGACCTCCTGCAACTCATCGAAAAAGTGCTCATAGAGCCAGTCGCTCTGGATGGCCGAGAGCGAGCGCGCCAACAGCTTCTTGCCTCCAGGCTCGAAACGCTCGTCCAGCTCCACCACCACCACCAGGTCCACCCCGCCCACCACGCTGGACTCGGCCACCCGGGCCGACTGGCCGAAAGCGAGCACCACCTCGCCCCCACGCAGCCGGCCGACCCGATCGGGGAAAGCCAGCAACAGGGAGCGCAACTGCTCCTTCTCGGAGGGCTGGGGGCGCCTGCCCCCAATCTGCTCGAGCTGGCGGGCCGCCTTCTGGACCTGAGCCCTGGGCAGGTGGTGCAGGGGGTCGGAGGGACCGCGCAGGCGGGCCGGCTCGTCGGTGCGATCCTGGCGCTCGCTCAGCATGGCTGCCAATCGGTAGTCGCCACAGGCCTCGATCAACCGTCCCAGGCGCGGATGCACGGGATAGCTGGCGATGCGCTTGCCCAGCTCGGTGATGCGCTCCTCATGGAGGGCTCCCAGGCGGGTCAGCAGCTCGCGGGCCGTCTTGAGCGACTCGGGCGGGGGCGGCTCGAGCCAGGGTAGCTCTTCCGGAACGACCCCCATGCGCTCGAGCTCGAGCACCACCTGGGACAGCTCCAGGCGGCGAATCTCGGGCTCGAGCTGGGCGGGACGTCCGGCATAGTCGCGCTGAGAATAGAGCCGATAACAACGACCGGGTCCCGTGCGGCCGGCCCGACCGGCCCTCTGGTCGGCCGAAGAGCGGGCGATGCGCTCGAGCCGCAGCGAGCGACCCACGGCTACCCGGGCCAGGCCGCTGTCGATCACGGCGCTGACGCCCTCGATGGTGACCGAGGTCTCGGCCACGTTGGTAGAGAGGATGATCTTGCGCTGCTCTCCCGGCTGCACCGCCTCATCCTGCTCCTCCGGCGAGAGGTCGCCGTGCAGCGGCAGCACTCGGAAGGAGGGGAAGCGGTGCTCGGCCAGCTCGCGGCAGCGGCGGATCTCGGCCGCCCCGGGCAGGAAGACCAGGACGTGCCCCTGGTCTTGCTCGCGGATGGCTCGCTCGAGCGCGCGGGTGACCTGCTCCTCGAGCGGCCCGGACGACTCGAGGTAGACCGTTTCGACGGGATGAAGTCGTCCCTCGCAACGAAGCACCGGGGCCCCACCCAGACTGGACGCCAGGTCTTCCGCATCCAGGGTGGCCGACATCAAGACCAGCTTGAGGTCAGGGTGGCGCCGAATCAGGGCCAGGGCGACCTCGGCGTGCAGGTGACGCTCGTGGAACTCGTCCAGCAGCACGGCTTGAATTCCGGTCAAGCCCGGATCGTCCAGCAGCCGGCGCGTCAAAATGCCCTCGGTGGCGTAGGTAATGCGCCGGCCGGCCTGATTGTCGAAGCGAACCTGGTAGCCCACCTCCTCCCCCACCGCCTGACCCAGCTGCCCGGCCACGTAGCGGGCCGCCCAGCGAGCCGCCAGGCGACGAGGCTCGAGCACGATCACGGGACCCTCGAGCCAGAGCGGGACGCGGGTCGTCTTGCCGCTGCCGGGCGGAGCCTGCACCACCACAATGGGGCTCTCGTGCAGGGCAGTGAGCAGATCGCTCTTGAGAAGGTCAACAGGGAGCACGCGTCGACTCGTTCCAGGCGATCTCGCAACATCCTGGACAAAAAATGCGTGTGAGTTTTTAACCTTAATAGGGCACACTGAAAATATGCTGAAAGCATTACCCCCGCCCCTGAGCTTCGGGCCGGAAGACTTCCGACTTTCGTGCGCATGGTGTAAGACCGAGCTGCGACCGGGGCGCAAAGGCCTGGAAGACCCCCCGGAGTCGCATGGCATCTGTGTGCCGTGCGCCGTGGGCCTGGGAATGCCCGCCGAGCATTACGCGCGGCTGAACGTCGCCTGACCGAGCGGTCTTTTCAAGTCGAGGGCGTAACTCCCTCAAATCCACACATTCCTGGCATCGTTCAGTGCGCAAGCCAGGTGGGCACCGAAGATTCTTCGCCCAGCAAAGCACTGCCAATGACGTCAAGCAGCCAGAGTAGAGCGGTTGCGGCCTCCCCGCTTGGAAGCGTAAAGAGCTCCGTCAGCTCGCGACAGCAACTGCTGCAGGTCCTCCCCGGGTTTCAGCCCGGCCACACCCAGGCTGACGGTCACCTGAAGTCCGCGCACACGCACCGCTTCCACCGCCCTGCGCAGGCGCTCGGCGGTGACCTCCAGAGCTTCGGGGCCGGCCGTGCGGGGCAAGAGCATGACGAACTCCTCGCCCCCGTAGCGGGCAAGCAGGTCCTCGCGGCGGGTGGAGTCAGCCAGGGCCTTCGCCACGGCCTGCAGCACCTCGTCGCCCGCCTCATGGCCATGTTCGTCGTTGAAGCGCTTGAAGTGGTCCACATCCAGCATAATGGCCGAGAGGGCCTCGCCGTGGCGCTGGGCCAGGCTCAGCTCGCGCTCGGCCTGGACGAAGAAGTGACGCCGGTTGGCGATGCCGGTCAATCCGTCGGTGGTGGCCAGCCGGGTCACCTCGGCGAAGAGGCGGGCTCGCTCCAGGGCCAGGTTTCCCTGACCGGCGAAAGTACGCACCAGATCCACCTCCGTCTCGTCCAGGGGCGGGTCACGCCAGACCGCAAGGTGCGCCTCCCCTACCGGAACCACCAGAGCTCCCTCGCCCCCAACCTCCGACAGGGCTCCCAATCGCTCGCTCAGAAAATCCTGCAGCACTTGCCACACCTGAGGTTCCTGCAGCGTGGTGGCCAGGGCGGTGCCCAGGTCGCGCACCATCTCGGCCAGCTCGCGGCGGCGCGATTCGGTCTGATAGAGCAGCTCCACCTCGGCGCTGCGAGCGGTCTCGAGCGAAATGGCTATCTGGCTGCCCAGGGCCGAGAGCAGGGCAGCATCTTCGGCGGTGAACAAGCCGCGGGTCAGGCGCGTGTCCAGATAGAGAACGCCAACCGGCTCCCCTCGCAGGAAGAGCGGAGCCGCCAGCATGCTCTTGAGGCCGTGCAGCTCAATGCTGGCCGAGCTATCCACGGGGCCCTCCTGGCCGGCGTTGACCACGGCCGGGCGGCCCGAGCGGGCAACCTCCTCCACCAGGCTTCGCGAGTAACCCGTGAGTTGCCCGAGCACCTTGCCGTCGTGGCTGCGTCCGGCTACCTCCTGCAGCTGACCGTCCTGCAGGTAGAACAGACAGGCACGCTCGGCTCCAAGCAGGCTCAACAGGTGCTCGAGCACGTTCTGGATCAAAAGGCCCCTGTCGAGCACCCGCGAGGAGGCCAGGCTCAGCTCCAGCAGCGCAGCCAGCTGGCGCTCCAGGCGCAGGCGCTCGACGGGCGGCGTGGGCGAAGCGGCGGGTGGCCACCGGCAGACCGCGCTGGCGCGCCAGCCGGGCGCGCTCGAGCCAGACCTCATACTGGGCCAGGTCATTCTCGATCTGCACCGAGAAGCGCTCGGCCCGGTCCAGGCAACGTTCGGCCTGGTCGAGCCGGCCGCGCAGGCGGGCGGCCGTGGCCAGCATATGGTGGCGGTGGGACTCCATCACCGGATGGTGGGTGATGCGGCGAAGATCGTCCACCGAGCGCTCAAAGGCTCGCAACTCCTGCTCGGCGGGTTTCTCGCTGGCCAGGAGCAGGCTACGGCGACCCCAGGCCAGGCCCAGGTAGGCGGCCCGCAAGTGCCAGCCCTGGGCCCGCGGCAGAGCGTCCTGTGCCTCCAGCAACTGTTTGATGGTGGCCAGGTCACCCATCTGGGCCAGGGCCAGAAGGTGCGAGCCCAGCACCAGGGCCTGCAGGTTGGGGGTGGCTTCAGACTGACGGCGCAAGAGCTCCTCCAGGGCCTCGGCCGGTCGGCCCAGCGAGCTCTCGGCCACGACCCGCACGCACAGAAGCGGCAGAGAGCGGAGCTGGTCGGGGTCCACCAGCCGGCGGCGCTGCTCGAAACGGTCGATCCAGCCGGTGGCCTCCAGGTAGCGACCCCGCGTCATGAGCGCGACCAACAGCACCATGATGGCGATGGAGTGGTCGGCGGGGGTCAGCCAGCTCTCCTGCTCGCTGAGAAGGCGCGTCAGGACGCGCTCGCCCTCCTGAACCCGGCCCCCGAAGAAGTGAGCCAGGCCGCTGAAGGCTCCGGCCCGAGCCACGGCTACCGGATCGCCCGACTCACGGGCCGCCTTCTCGGCCCTGGTCGCGTAGCGCAGGGCGAGCCGGTGCTGGGACAGGAAGGCCGTAATGGCGACAAACATGCAGTAGACCGAGACGCACTCCCGACTCGGACCCAGGCGCAGGGCGTGCATGGCCCCGGTGAAGCAGCTGTCGAGCACCACCGGGATGTCGCGGGTGAAAAAGCTGGCCCGGGCCGTGCATTCGTAGAGCTGAGCCAGCAGGCGGTGGCGCTCGCGCTCGGCACCGGTTGCCTGGGGCAGGGGAATCCGCTCGCTCAGCGCCCAGCCAGCCAGCCCTGCCAGGGCTCGGGCCAGTCCCAGCGGCCCGCCAGGGGCGGGGGCCCCTGCCTCGCGCAGGGCCTGGGTAGCCTCGGGGAGCATGGCGCTCCAATCGTGGGTAGTCAGAGCCACCTCGCAGCGCAGGAGATGCAGGTGGGCCCGGCGCAGCGGGTCCCCCACCCGCACCAGGGCTCTGGCGAAAACCTCCAGCGCCCGGCTCCGTCGGCGGGTGAGGTGGGCCGCCTCACCCAGAGCCTCCAGCAGCTCCACATCGGGCTCAGAGACCCGCTCGAGCAGCTGGTAGGCAGCCTCGTAGGCGTGACTGCGCAGGGCCAGCAGGCCGGCCCCGCGGTGGCTGCGGTCGATGAACGCCGGGGGGGCGTTGCCCTCGGCATACAGTCGGGCCACCCGGTACCAGTCCTCCAGGCTGCTGGCTGTGGGCTCGAGGGTCTGGGCCAGGGAAAGGCAGGCCCAGACCCGGTCAGTCACAAGCGAGCAGGCTGCCTCGCGGATCCGGTCGTGCACGAACCGGTGCTCCTCCACCAGTTGAAGCATGCGAGCAGCGGCCAGAGCTTCGCGGGCCTTCTCCTGGAAGAGAGCCTCCAGAGGCCGAGGGTCGAAACTCAAGCCCAGCAGGGCAGCGTGGGCCAGCACCTTCTGGTGGTCTGGCTCAAGTTGTCCCAGGCGCACAAGCATCAGCTCGACCAGGTTGGAAGGCAGCTCGAGGCGGGCCAGAGCATCGCGATCG
This sequence comes from bacterium CPR1, assembly GCA_021404945.1. Taxonomy (GTDB): domain Bacteria; phylum Vulcanimicrobiota; class Xenobia; order Xenobiales; family QWHO01; genus QWHO01. The sequence continues at coordinate 14,462 of QWHO01000165.1, read as the reverse complement.
CACTCCCAGCGACCCCAGCGGGGCACCAGGGCCCCCTGGTCGAGAGCCGCGCGCAGAAACTCTCGCGCCCCCAGCGGGGTGCGATCGGTGCGCTGCTCGAGCTGATCGAGCACGGCCGCGTCTAGCTCCCCCGCACCCAGAACCCCGGCAGCCAGCTCAGCCAGCTCGGAGCGCTCGAGCTCCTCGAGTCTCATGGCCTCCCACTCGCCGCCCGGCAGCTCGGCCCCCAGACGCTCGAGAGCTGGATGGATCGGCAGGCGGCTGGTGGCCAGCAGGAAAAGAGGGGCGCGGTGCAGCTCCTGAGCAAGGCGCAGCAGCACCTCCAGGGTGGCCGGATCGACCCAGTGGAGATCCTCGAGCACCAGCAACACCGGCTCTTGCTCGGCCAGGCGGATCCACCAGCCGGCCAGAGCATCACTCAGCTCTGGAGAGCTCTCGGTGGAAGGCACGTTCAGGCAAGAATCCAGCGCGGGAGTGAAGCCGGCCAGCGTGACCGCCCCGGTGCCGGCCGCTCGCAAGGCCCGGCGAGGATCGAGCGGCCCCTGCTCCAGAGCCTGGCGCAGGGGCTGGAACGGGGATTGCTCGTGCGGACAGGAGCCCAGAAATCCGGGCACCGTGCTCAACAGCTCGCTCACCAGCCGGCTCTTGCCCGATCCGCTGGGGCCCAGCAAGAGCAGGGCTCCGCCCGCGCCCTGACGGACCGCCCGCCAGCGCTCGCGCAGCCTGCGCAGAGGCTCCTGGCGGCCCACCAGGGGATCCGGGGGCAGGGGCACGGGGGTGGCCAGCTCGATCGGCTGACCGTTGGCCAGGTCGGCCTCGAGCTGAGCAAGCCGATGAAGGTCGCGCAGCAAGGAGCTGGCCGAAGGATAGCGCTCGTCCGGGTCCTTGCGGAGCAGGCGGGCGACGATGGCGGCCAGGGCCGGGGGAGCCTTGAGATCGGGGGGCACCAGCACCAGGTGCTGGCGCATCAGCTCGCCAGGATCGGCCGAGAGAAATGGCGGTCGCCCGGACAAGCACTCGAACAGCACCACGCCGAGCGAGTAAAGGTCAGAGCGCGGGTCGACCGGACGCTTGAGCGTACCCGACTGCTCGGGCGCCGCGTAGAGCAGCGTGCCGGCGGCCGCCTCAGCGCTCTCGACGCGGGTAGCCAGGCCGAAGTCGATCAACCGGGCCAGGTTGCCGGTCAGCAGGATGTTGGCCGGCTTGAGATCGCGGTGGACCAGCCCGCGCCGGTGCATGGCCTCGAGCGCGCCCACCAGCGAGGGCAACCAGGGCAGCTCACTCAGCGGCCCGCGGCGCAGCTCCTCGGCCAGGGTGGTGCCATCGAGCAGCTCGGTGATCAGGTAGGGACGACCGTCCTCGGATAGACCCAGCTCGAGCACGCGAGGGATGGCCGGATGATTCACGCTGGCCAGCAACGCCCCCTCGCGCCGGAAACGCCGCCAGGCCTCGGGGCTGTCCTCCAGGGGGCGCTTCACGGCCACCGCCAGGCCGTTGGCGTGGGCGCGGAAGACGACCCCGCGGGCACCCCTGCCCAGCTCGTCCAGCAGGCGAAGCTCAGTCATGCTCGAGCAGCTTTGGCGGTTCTTCCAGAAGGGCCTGCCCGGGGTCAGGCGAACTCTGGGCAAGACCCTGAGGACTCGACCAGGAGCATTGCATGCGTTCCAAGACCTTGAGGGGGATTCGTCGACTCGATCCGGGGCAAAACCACCAGCGCATGAGCATTTGCTGGGGTCCTCTCCGGGTCGAGACGCCCGCCGCCCGGACGGCCAGGGTGGCCCGGGCGCTGCGCCATCCTCCCCGCTGTAAAGGGATGAACCGGCCAATCTGCCGGATCGAGCGCTGATGCCCGTCGTCGAGGTACGCAGCTTGCCGCACGCCCGGGACTGCAACTTGATCCTGGCCCGGCTGTGCCAGGAGGTGGCCGCCGTGGAGGGCGGCGACGCCTCCGGCGTATGGGCCACCTGGCAATTCGTGAGCCACTACGTGGTGGGCCGCCAGGATGCCAGCAGCCAGCCGCCAGGCTCTCACGGCCCGATCGTCCGGCTGCTGGCGCTGGAGGGTCGCTCCCTGGAAGTTCCTGGCGGCGAGACCAGGGTCTTGCCGGTGCCGGCGGCCCCGAAAATCACCGTCAGGGAGAGCCCCTCCAGGGCTCGAGCCGCTTCCCACTGGGGAGGGGTAGGCGCAGTAAGGGCCAGGTATCCAGGGGCTCGGGGTCGACCAGCGGGGGCTCGCTGACCAGAGTCGCCAGCGCAGGCGTTTCCTGCAATGAAGCAATAGCCTGGCTCCAGGGCCCAGGGCCCCACTGGCCCGAGACCTCGGCCAGGAAGTCTACTTCATGGTCAGGGAACTCCCGTCGTTCGCCCCTCCGCCCCGCTGCCCGGAAGCGACGATTGGAACAGCTTTCTTTCAGGATGTGCGGCTAAACTCCACCCATGATCCGTCCTCTCAGCTTCGGTCCTTCGGGAAACGTGGTCCGGCCCCGCCTTGCTGCCGCCACGCCTTCACTTGATCGCTTGACCCTCTCGGGACAACCCGAGCGGCCTCGCGGCTTTTGGGGCAAGCTATCGGCCTGGGCTCTAGGCGCCACGCAGGAGCAAGCTGTCGAGCAGGACGGAGTGCCCGCCGCGGCCGTGAAGGTAGCCCAGGCTCCCATCCCCGATCTCACTCTCGACCCCTCCCTCGGGCTGGAGTTGACCCGCCTGGCCGTGGGCACCTGCACCGAGAGCACCGTCAAGAATGCTCTCAGCCTGGCAGGTCTGAAGCGGAGCCTGTCGCCCAGCACACCTGCCCAGACCGCCTTGAGCTTGCTGAGCGCGGTGCCCGGTGATTATCCCACCACCCGCGAGAACGTCGGCAATGCTTTACTGAAGGAGCTGAAGGGCCACCTGAGCGCCTCGGAGGCGCTAGAGCTACTCAGAGCTTACCCTTCCAACCAGCGGGGTGGGGTGGCCGAGGCCTGTCTGGAGACCGCCGAACGTGACCTCCCCGAGGTTTCCCGCCTCAGCACGGCCATGCTGGGAGCGAGCACGGAATCCTCGGTGCGCGGCCTGATCGCCGAGCATATGCTGAGCAGCGCGCTGGCTGGACAGAGCCCCCCTCAGGCAGCGCTGGCGCTGCTGCGCCGTTTTCCCGCCAACTGCCGCAAGAACGTCTGCCAGGTGGTGCTGGATCGGCTGCCGGAGATGGAGCAGATTCGCAGCGGAGTCAAAGGTTGCGGCGAGGTCGACGCCTGGAACGCGGCCGTCATGGCCGGAATTGAGCAACAGCTGGCCGGCGCCTCCCCCACCCAGATCGCCCTCTCCATGCTCAAAGCCGTCCCCTCGGACCACTCCACTTCGGCGGCCAACATTGCCGCGAACCTCATTCCCAGGCTACCAAACACGGCCACCGCGGTCGCTCTGATCGCCGTCTTGGGCGACGACAATGGTCGACGGTTGACCGCCCAGACCTGTCTCGAGGGCGTTCTGCGCCAGCAGTCCCCCCGCCAGCAAGTACTATCCGCCCTGGAGGCCGTCACCCGTGCTCATCGAGACTTCTACTCCGACCTCACCACAACTCGCTCCAACTTGATGAAGGCGGCCGCCGACAACCTCGGCGATCCCCACCTGAGAGCCGCTCTGGGAGCCGTGAGCGAGAGCACAGTCCTCTATGACCTGGGCCTGACCTGGCTGCGCGAGGCCGAGAAATGCTCTCCCCCGGCAGTCATCGTTCTGAAAGCCCTCCAGGCCATCCCCAGCGAATACCCAACCACCCGCGCCAGGGCTTGTGCCGCTGCTTTCGTCCAATTCGACTCGCCCCTGGCCAGCCTGACCTCAATCATGGCCAATGCTTGCACAGACGACGAGCCTAAATGGAGCCTCTACCAGTCCTCTCTGACGCAACTCCAAGATGGCGAGCCTGCCAGCCTCGTCGGGGCCGCCGCTCAACTGATCTCGGGGATGCCGAGCGACTACATTACCGCTCAGAGAAATGCCGCCCTGATCTGCGCGCGCCATCTGAGCACCATCTACACCGACCCCGGGTCCCAAGGCCTGTTGAACTCGGCCAGCTCCACCAACGACGTGCTCGAGGCGCTACAGCAGATCAAGAACCGCTTATCCATCCAGCAGCAGGTAGAAGACCTGGCCAGGGCCGTCGCGGGCCAGGAGCAGACCCGGGTCATCGAGCAGCGGGAGGGCCTGCTGGTGGTGGGGGGAACGCGGGTGAAGGTACGCGAGGCCCCCTTAGGGCCGACGGAAAAATAACTTCAGGTTTCCAGTCGCGAGGTTTTAGAGTGTGGTTCCACTTTGGCAGACGGTCCGGACGTTCCAGGCTGAGTCCCTCCATTTGCTCATCGGAAATCTCGATGCCTTTCTCCAGGTCTGATAAAGTGTCCTTGAAATCGCCCGGCCCGAAAGGGACCCGTAGGTTAACGGGTTCAAGAGAAAGAAAGACCCGCTCCCCACCTTCCCCCATCCAGGGGAGAGCGTAGCCTGTAGCTTGAGGAGAATTTTTCTATTTCCTGTTGAGGATTTGTCCATGGGCCTCTGCAGGAAATCGCGAGGAATCGAGGGACCATGCAAGTCAAGCGGTCGCGTAAAAGGAAGAGGCAGCCCAAGTGTCACATCGGAACCCGCCAGCAAGCCCGGGTCCGGGCCCTTACCGAGGAGGTGGACCCGGCCCGAGTCGTGGTCGTCCCCGTCGATGCGGCAAAGTTCTTTCACGAGGCGACGGACGCCTCGCGAGCCGGGTCAGGATGTCGAGGTGGAACTTGCCTTCGGGCGGCACGGTTTGCACCGCAGGATACTCACCGAGCAGGTCCTCCGCCGTGATCTCGTCGATGTGCGGATCCTCATAGAGGCTCTGCAGGGCTGCTCGGAGCCTCGCGATGTTCTCGGCGCTCGGCTCGATGAAGAGATCTCCGCGCCCGGGAAGGACGGCGCCGGCTCATCCGGGCGCCGGAACAGCCAGCGCAGCAAATCGCGGTAGAACCTGACGAGCGGGGTCTCGGTGGTGATCTGGTTGCGCAGCCCTTCGCGGTTGGCTTTGAAGCTGGTGTGGCTCTCTCGAGTCGGGCGCTCTCGCTCGCGATGGTAGCTGCCTGGATCTGGGGCGGTGCTCGACTCGGTCCGTGTTACCTCGACCGGGTGGCGGAGTCGCTGGTGTCGATGGCCCAGGAGCGGACCAGAAGTTGCTCGAGCTCTTCAGTCATGCGCGCCAGCTTTGCCGGGCTCGACAGAAAGCCCTTTCTCGCCCTGATCGCCCGGAGCGAGAGTAGCGATGCCTCAGCAGAAAGGGAGCCCACTTCGCATCGCCGAACCGCAAACACTTGAGCACGCAGGCAGAGACCGGGGCTCCCGCCTTCCGGCTCGGGTATCGCCCCGAGCTCGACGGCGTCCGTGGTATCGCCATCCTCCTGGTCCTGCTCCACCACGCCGGCACCGCTCCCGTCGGGGGCTTCCTGGGGGTGGATCTGTTCTTCGTGCTGAGCGGATTTCTCATCACCCTGCTGCTGGCCCAGGAGTGGGAGGAGACGGGCACGATCAGCCTCAAGGCCTTCTACATGCGTCGCGTGCTGCGACTGGTGCCGGCGCTGCTGGCCTTCATCCTGGTGCTGCTGGTGCTGGGTTGGTGCGGAGGTCCGGCTTGCCTGAGGCTGGGCAACGAGCTCTGGTTCACGCTGGGCTATTGCCTCAACTGGGCCATCGCCTACGGATGGACGAGCTACCGCTCCCCCCTGGTCATCGCCTGGTCGCTCTCCATCGAGGAGCAGTTCTACATCCTGTGGCCACCGCTCTTTCGCAGCGCCCTGCGAAGGGCCAGGGCCCGCAGCTCGATCGTGGCGGTGCTCGTCTTGCTGGTCCTGGGAGTGGCATGCTGGCGGGAGTGGACCCTGGTCGACTGGCTGAAGGGCTTCCCGGCCAACCTGTACCTGCAGGGATTGACTCCTCAGGATGTCTTTCCCCGCTCGCTGTTCTTCAAGCTCTACTACTCCAGCCATACCAGGGCCGACGGGCTGTTGTTGGGATGCATTTTCGGGCTGCTGGTGGCCTGGAGACTGGTGGATGATCGCTTGCGGTGGCTTTTCCGGGCAGTTGGCTTCGCGGTCCTGCTCGGCCTGGTGGCCTGCCTGATGCAGGTGAACGCTCGCGACCTGCGGCTGTTCACGGTCAATCTGACCCTGATCAATCTGGGCTTTGCCCTGTGCGTGTTCAACCTGGTCCGCTGGCCGGGCGACTGGTCGCTGAGCCTGCTGCGGCTGGCCCCGATGGTCTGGCTCGGCAAGATCTCCTACGCGCTCTATTTGTGGCACTACGCCTTCTACGTCTGGGTGGAGAACGAGCGGATCCAGGGCTGGACTGGCCCGGTTGTCATCGTGGTCGGCAGCATCCTGACGGCAACCCTGTCCTACTTTATCGTGGAGCGGCCCGCCCTGAAGCTCAAGAAGCGCTGGAAGACGTTCGCCTGACGCCTGGGCAAGCCATCCAGCCAGGGTCTGGCCCCTCCTCCGGCGAAGTAGCTTTGTCGTGAATGTGCAGGGGATCGCCTGGTCACTCCCGCCAGCTCAACCCATCCTCCCTCAGGCCAGTGGCCTGCCGGGGGCCGGTCCGGTCGATCTGGTCGATCTGGCCGGCCTGCCTGTCGCTTCAGCCGGGCCCAGGAAGAAGAGCGAGAAGCCCGAGCAGGCCGAGTCGGGCAAGCCAGCCCAGAGCAGGCCCTCGGTCCCCATCCGGCTGACGCAAGCCGACGAAATCAGCCAGGTCCCCCGCTCCGACCCACAGGAAGCCTGGACCCTGCAGCTTCGAAGGTCCTACCGGCGCGAGGAGATCCCGGCCCTGCTCAATCTCCGCTCTCAGCTACTGGAAGGCAAGCTCGAGGGCAAGCAGTTCCAGCGAGCCGCCCAGGTGATGGTCGACCTGACCCACCACTCGGAAGATCAGCTCACCTCCCGCATCGCCCGGCGCATTCTCTATGATCGCTTCCGGTGGCCCGGGCTGGACGACTTGAAGGTCAAGGTCGGCCATCCTCAGGGCTGCACCCAGCGACTGCAAAGCATGCTCTACGCCATCGATGGGCACAGCGCCGACCGAACCTACCACTCGGAGGAAGGCGTCGGGCTGCTGCTCAGCGGCCTGGAGGACGCTGCTCCCGACCAGGAGACCATCCGGGTGGTGGCTCGCGTGGGGCGAGGCTTCTACCAGCGGAGCAAGGCCGAGCTCAAGCCGGAGATCCGCGAGCACGAAAGCCCTGAGCTCGATCGGACCTTCGCTCAGCGAGCCGACCACCTGCTTCAGAAGTGGCATAAGGAAGGCTACTTCACCTGGGAAGGGGAGACCAGCCTGGAGCGCGGGCGCGTCGAGGTCTGGCCAGGACCGGTGCTCAAGATCCTGCCCCAGGAGAAGGAGACGAAGCGGCCCGAGAGCACCGGGCTGCACAAAGAGCTCGACCGGGCCTGGAAGGAAGATGAGCGTGCCGCTGCTCAAGACCAGCTCGCCGAGCTATGGCGCAAGGACCGCCCCGAGGCCGAGCGACTCATCGACCAGCTTCTCATCGAGAACGACCTGCCAGGCCGCGAAGGCTCGCGCCGGATGAACGTCGCTCTGGGCGGTGTGGCCCGCCATCCCGAGCTGAAAGCCGCCTTCGCTCCCCACCTGGGCACCTTGACCGGCCACGTGCGCCGGGCCCAGGCCCGCGACGAGCTGGCCAGCAACAACCTGGTGGGCGCCGCCCGGGTCGCATTCGTGAGCAATCTGGCCGCCGCCTTCCCCGAGGCGGTGACCGAGGAGTGGTACCGTGGCGAAGTCCTGCCCCTGGTTCTGGCCGACGAGATCAACACCAGCAACGACGCTGCCGCCTTTGTGCAGGATCTGTTCCAGGGCCGTCCCGATCTGCGTGACCTGACCATGCAGGCGGTCACCGAGTATCCCAACGACTTCTACCTCGAGCACTGCTGTCGAAGCGCCCTCGGGGCGGCGGTGAAGAACGGCTGGCAACCGACCGCTTTGCAGAAGGACTGGCTGGTGAGCTGGCTGCACGTGCCCTATGAGCCCGAGAAGAAAAAGGACGGTCCCTCTCCGCTCTGGGGCAACGACGGCTTCCAGGCCGTGGTGCGGGCCACTTCAGCTCTGCTGGAGAAAGACCCGCTCGCCCTGGAGGGGCACGAGCTTCCGAACACCAGGGGCCAGATGGTCTCGGTGGCAGAAGCCCTGTTTGACCGGCTGGCGCAGGAGGATTCCTCCAACTCCGACTCCTACCGTCGTCAACGCAACAGCGAGCTCTACCGGATTCTGGAGAGCGACCCCGGGCTCAAGGAGCGCGTCTTTCAGAAGGCGGAAGAGGATTACCGGGCGGCCGGGTCGCTGGTCCGGCTCGAGGGCAGCTCGGCCCGCAGTCTGCAGCTTTTGAGCGAGCTGGCCCAGCAGCCCTCCGACCAGGAGCGCCTGGGGACCCTGCTGAGCCAGGAAGACACCCGGTCGAACGGGGTGTTCCACGAGCTGGTCAACCGGGTCGTGCGGATTCCAGAGCGTGCCCGCCTGGCGGAATCTCTGGCCCAGGAAGACGTGACGGCCGCCCAGGTCGTCGCGCAGGGCACCCGGAGCGTGCTCCTGGCTCTGAGACAGAATTCCAGTCCTTCCTGGAGCACGGTCACGGGGGCCCTCGATCCGGTTCAGCAAGCCGCCTCGGGTTGCTCTGCGGTCGCCCTGCAAGAGCAGGGCCGGAACCTGGTGGAGCGACTTGCGCCCCAACTGAGCGAATGCAAGAACCCCGATGAGCTGAGCCTGCAGCAGCTCAGCGAGGTGGCTGTGCTGGGGGCTCTGGCCGGACAGGATGCGGGCGTGCGCAAGATGCTGGAGCCGCTGGCACCCGAGCTGGACCGACTGGCCGACGGGGGCTGGAACTCGAGCCTGCGAGCCGTCCACGAGGCGATCCCGCATGTGATCTGCAACGCTCTGGCCGAGCAGATCGAAAAGGCCGCTTCGCCCGACGAGCAGCGTGGGTTGGTGCAAGAGGCCCTCCCCTGGCCCAGGGCTCTGCACACGGTTCTGGAATCCTGGAGCTTTGTGTGGCAACCGCCCGCCGAGAGCCCGGGCAATCTGGGCTGGCTGGAGCGGGGCTTTGCCTGCCGCACCCGGCCCGAGCTGCAGGCCGAGTGGGTCAAAGAGAGCCTGCAGCGCTCTGAGAGCAAAGTCTGGCCGGAAGGCTCGAGCTTCGCCTCCCGGTATCTCTACCCCAATCTCCACAAGGACGCGCTGAAGGCCCTGCAGCAACCGGGCCTGAGCCTGGAGGAGCGGTCGGCCAGGCTGAGCCTGGCCCGCGACCTCGGCAAACTGACCAGGGACAGGTCCGAGAAGCTGAAGGGCGCTTTCGAGGCCCGGGCCACCGAGTGGGAAAAGGGCTTGATCGCCGCTCACGGGGAGCACTTCTCCGAAGCCGTCTCCACCTATGCCGCCGTGGTGAGCACCCGGGGCGACCGGGAGCAGAACTGGAAGCAGGTGGTGGCGCCTCTCCTGGCGCGCCTGTCTTCCGAGGGCTATCCCCACCTGGCCGAAGCCGTGCGCCTGTCGAGCGACCTGCCTGGCGAGCTGAAGACCCACCTCGACGACTTCGGCTACCTCCTGGGCCGGCTCGGGCCCGAGAGCTCGAACGATGCCCTGTCGGTGTTCGTCCAGCTCAAGCAACTCGAGGGCGAGGGAGTAGCTCATGACGAGGCCCTGCGGATGGCGCTGGCTGGCTTCCTCAACCCCGGCGGCGAGGTGGAGACCGCCTCGGGAGTGCGCGAAACCCAGAGCTCGGTGCTGTTGGGCGGCATCAACCTGCGCAAGAAGGCCCGCAGCTAAGCCAGCGAGAATCCCCGCTCCGGCGAACAATCGGAAGGGGGATCCAGAGCATGGGTCTTTTCGACAAAGTATTCGGAGTCAATCGCGCCGGAGCGGCCACCGCGGCCCTCGACGGCAAGGAGTCGGTGGCCGCGCTGATGCTGGCCACGGTGGCAGCCGACGGGGTGATCACCGAGGACGAGCTGACCGGCTTTACCAACGCGGTCAACCGCATGAGCATGTTCCGGGCCATGGGCCAGGCTGGCTTCAGCAAGATGCTGCAGAAACTGCTGGGCATGCTGAGGAAGGACGGGCCGGATGGGCTGGTGAGCGCGGCCGTGAGCTCGGTTCCCCCCGACTATCGCGAGACCGCGTTCGCGCTCTGCGCCGACCTGGTGATGGGCGACGGCGAGGTGGACCCGGCCGAGGAGAGGCTGCTCGACCAGATGTACAAGGCCCTGGGCGTGAGCGAGGAGCTGGCCCACAAGGTCATCCAGGTGATGGCCATCAAGAACAAGGTCTGAGTCGACCCGAGAAAGAGCGAGCCTTTCCGGCCCCGCCTGCAGCGGGGCTCTTTTATTTGCCCTGCAGCCTCTTGAACTCGCGCTCCAGGGCTCCGAGCCAGCCATCCAGACGATCCTCGGGCGGGGCCCAGCCCCACTGGATCTCGCCCAGGCTGTTGAGAAAGCCGACCGCCTCGACGTGGGCGCCGCCCGGGTCGGGGCCCAGATCGGGGCGCATACGCGGGAAGCGCTCCTGCACCACGTTGAGCTGCAGCTTGAGTCCCTCGTGGATCAGCACCAGCTGGTAGGGCGGCACCGAGCGCAGGGGAGCGATCAGCACCTCGTCCTCCAGCTTGCCGGCCAGGAGATCCCGCCCCTGGCTCTCGGGCACGCTGACGTCCTGGCCGGTGACCAGGTGGAGCGCTGTGGGCAAGAGATCCATGTGGCATGTGGCTGTGCTGATCCGGCCGGGCTGCACGCCCCGGCCGAGGATGAAGCAGGGCACCCGGCACTGGATCTCGGAGGCGCGTGTGCCGTGAGCCAGGGTGGTGTCCTCCCAGAAGCTCTCCCCGTGGTCGCCGGTCACGATGATGACCGTGTTCTCCAGGTCGAGCCGGCTCAGCATGGAGTCGATCTCGGCCTCGAGGTAGGCCACGCTGTTGGCGTAGCGATTCTTGACCAGCACCGGGTCGGCCAGGGTGAAGTCTTGCAGACCGACCGTGGTCAGGCTGGGCTCGCGCAGCGCGAAGTCAGGCGGATAGGCGTACGGGAAGTGGGTGGACTGCGGGAAGCAGAAGATGAACTGGGGACGTTCGGCGGTTCGCAGGCGCTCGGGCAACGAGCTGACCATCTCGTGGTCGGACTGGATCCAGTACTCCCAGCCCGTCTTATCGGGCGGGTTGACCCACATCTCATCGAAGGTGGGCTGGCTCAAGAAGCGCTCGAGCCACTTCCAGCCCCGGAAGGCCGAGCCGGCCATCAGGCGGCAGTCATAGCCGGCGTTGCGCAGGATCTGGTTGAAGAGCGGTGGGGCATGGTGGGCCAGATCGCGCTTGTAGAAGATGGGGTTTCGGGCGTAGAGCAGGGAGTACATGCCCAGATGGCTGGTGTTGGAGCCGGAGTAGTGCTGCTCCAGCACCAGCCCGCGCTGCATCCACTTCCAGAGCCGGGGGGTCTCGGTGGGGCCGACCGAGTTGAAGCGCCAGCTTTCGAGCAAGAGCAACACCACGTGCACCGGCTTGCCTTGAGGAGTGATCCGGGTGCGCAGCTCGGGAGGGCGCTGCAGAGCCGGGCCCAGCCGCTCGAGCTCGGGCTTGGCCCGGTCCTGCAATCGGCGCAGGAAGGGCGTTCCCAGGCGGGGGTCGAGGAAAGCGATGGGGATGCCCGTTTCGACCTGCTCGGGGCGATACTGCACCTGGTCGATCATGCGCTGCCCCTGGAGCAGGGTGACCACATCCTCGGACTCAGCCAGCTTCATCGGCACGCTCAGGCTCTCGCCGGCTGGAAGGCGGCCCTGGAGATTCTGGGTGTTGCCCGCTCTGGTCACCAGGGACCAGCCGGCCAGATCGAGCTCGCCGCCCAGGTTGCTCAGCACCACTCCGGCTTGCTGCCCTGCGCCCGGGCGAGGCAATACCGAAATCAGGGCCACCGGGCGCGGGTGGACCGCCGACCAGCTCTGCAGGGCCAGCCAGCGCAGCTCGGGGTGGCGGGTGGGCAGGTGCAGGTAGGTCCGGGCGATCAGGTAGGGGTCGCTAAACAGAAGCGGCAGCATCACGGCCAGCAGCAGGCTGGCCGGGTAGAGGGCCACCAGCAGCCGATAGCGCAGGCTCTCGGCCAACAGGCTGCTGACCCGGGCCACCGAGAGCACCAGCACCAGCAGGCCCAGCACGGTGAAGACCACCGGCAGGGCGATGGCCGCTCCTCCGCCGGCGAACTTCATGCCCTCGCCAGGGGGCGAGTTGAGCACGTCCACTCCGAACCAGAGGAAGGGCATGATGTGAGTGCCCAGCATCTTCTGGCAGGCCAGGTCGAGCCCCAGGAAGCCGAGCAGGGCCAACCAGCTCGAGACGGCCACGGCCGCCGCCCAGCGCGGTTGGCCGCGCCGGGCGAGCCAACAGGAGAGCAGGGTGGGCAGGGCCAGCAACCAGAGATTGCGCAGAAAGAGCAGCCCGAACAGGCCCAGCAGATCGGCAGGGGGGTTGGAGAGGCGCTGATCCAGTTGCAGCACCAACTGGTAATGCTGCCATTCGGTCAGGCTCCAAAGAAAGGCCGAGAACCAGCCGAACATGAGGGCGGTGCGGGTTTTCACTCGCCCTGATTAGGCTTCCAGCGGGGCAATCCTCCAGCGAGGCCCGCGGCCCCCGTCTCGCGAAGTCCTGGCTCGTGTCCGAGTTTCGCCAGAATCCAGCCACCCGGGAATGGATCCTGTTCGCCCCCGAGCGGGCGCGCCGGCCCGCAAAAAAGCAGCGGCGGGCTGCCACTCCGTCCCGCGAGGTCCACGATCCCGAGTGCCCGCTCTGCCCGGGCCAGGAGCAGGCCTGCACGCCGGGCGAGACACTGCGCTACCTGGACTCCTCCGGCGAATGGACCGTGCGCAGCTTTCCCAACAAATTCCCGGCCGTCCAGCCCAGGGAGCTGGCCGACCGCAGTGGCAGCCTGCTGGAGCGGCGCATGCCGGCCGCCGGCCACCACGAGGTAATCTGCGAGTCGCGCCGGCACAACGCCACTCTGGCCCGCATGCAGCCGGCCGAGGTGGAGCAGGTCGTGCGGGCCTGGTATAGTATTGCCACTGGTATCTGGCCATCGTGCCCCGCTTGAGCAAGATGTCGGGATTCGAGCTGGGCACGGGGATGTACATCAACACCTCCTGGCCCGAGCAGGATGCCCAGAAGCTGCGCACAGTGCGTTATCCATGATGCAGGTGCGAAGTGCTCAACGCGCCCGCGCCTTCACGAGCAGGGCGGTCCCACAGATGAGCAGGGTCGAGATCAGGTAGCTGGCCGGACAGAGCGCGCCCAGGAGCACCGTTTCGCCGTTCCAGTAGCCAAAGGGCGAGGCGGCGGTGACCGAGACCAGGCTGTACATGGGGGACAGGTGGACCAGGCTCCACCAGGGCGCCCAGGGGCGGTCGAGACAGAGCAGCAGGCCCAGGGCCGGGGTGACGATGGACGCCATCGAGGATGCGTCCATCAAGCTGGGCGAAACCGTTCGCCTCGAGGAAGATCAGAAAAAGAAAATCCGTGATTCTGGCCAGGACTGGTGTCGGGCTCAAGCCCGAGAGCTTCTCTTGCGACACTGGCCTTTCCAGAATCCTGGCCTATCCATCGAGCCCGCGGCACTCGAGGTGCGCTTGCAAGAGCTGGAGAGCCATCCGCCCGAGCAAAGAGCGGGCCCAACTGGCCCGCCAAGCCCTGAGAGAGCTTGAGAAGGTTGGCAGCCGCCAGGCAGTGGTCGATGCTCTGGTAACGCCTGACAAGTTAGCCGATCTGAATGGCGCGCTCTATCAAGCCTGCGTCAACTGCTGTGAATGCGAGGGCTCGCTTGCCTCTGGCCCGATCGGGTCGGGCAAGAGCCGGGCAAGCGCCAGGCCGCCGAACTCGGGCTCTTGATGCTCGGGGCGGTCCATCCCCTTGACGTTCCCGTGGTATTGCAATTCATTCAATGAGTCGGCACACGCAGGAGCCCGGCGGATTGCTCCAGGTGGCCCGTGATGCCGCATCCTTGCCCTGGCCGAGTTCGAGCGCACCAAGGCGATGGTCGTAGTGAACAAGGTCGACCTTGACCGCCCCGAGGCCGAGCAAGCGGCCGGGCCGCGCGCGGCATTCGCAGGGAGAGCTACCTTTCTCCGGCGACCGCCATTTGAAGGGGGCCGAAGGCTTCCTGGCTCTGGGGGTCGACCCCCAGGGCCTGCCGGTTCTCGGCGTCGCCCAGGTTCCAGATGACGGCGTCCACGATGTAATGGTGGAAGTTGATCCCCTGGTAGGCTACCACGGCCCACTGGGCGCCCAGGCCGGGCAGGTTGGAGATAGCGAAGTTGGCCAGAATCAGGTCCAGTCCTTTGTACAGTCCCGCTCGTTGAATTTTTCACAACCCCAAGCATGATATCTTGATAAATATTCGAACGCCTGTTCCGGGAGGTACTAAAACCCGTGTGCAAGCG
>QWHO01000688.1 GCA_021404945.1 bacterium CPR1 | reverse complement strand
TGCGCGACCTGCGCGAGATCAGTCAGCGGATCGCCTTCAAGGTGGCCCAGACCGCCCGGGACGAAGGTTACGGGCGCAGCCTGAGCGACCTGGAGCTGGAGGAGGCAATCAAGACCTTCACCTGGTTTCCGGAATATTGAAGTGACGGGGCTCGGGGGTGTCCCAGGCCAGAGCGGCCTCGAACAGATGCAGGTGCTCGGGCTGACGGAAAACCCGCTCGAACGCCCGCATCAATGAAGACAAGCATCCAGGATTTCACGCACATCCTGCAAGAACACGGCTGGAGCCGTTTCCACGAAAGTCGCCTTCCGGCTGGCGAAGTCGACCGACTTGACTTGCTCTGCCATCACAAAGCCGGTCAGTTTGCTCTGGGACGGCACGGCCAGATGCAATGGGAAGCTTCGATCCGTGTTCGTGATCGGGCAGACGATGGCCATTCCCGTCCGCCGGTTGAACTTCGTATTGCTAACGACCAGCGCGGGTCGACATCCCTTTTGCTCATGGCCAGACTGCGGATCGAACGACAGCATCACGAAGTCCCCTTCGGAGGGGACGTAGCTCACTACCACGCCTCCTTACCGGCAGGAGGTCCGAAGTCGACCTCCCCAGGTTTGTAGTCCTCCGGGATCGCTTCCAGGAGTTCGTCGAGGCTTCTCTTCGGACGTCTTCTGTGGAGCACGATCTCGCCAGGGCTGACCGTTACCTCCACCTCCTCACCCACGGCGATCCCGGCCAGTGCCAGAACGTCTTTGGAGAGCCGAAGTCCCTGGCTGTTCCCCCACTTTTGAATTTTCGCCAACATGGATACTCCTTCGTATAGCCCATGTATACACGAAGTGGAGCCGCTGGTCAATGAGCACGTTGCGGGGGCCGACGTGACCGAGGCTTCAATGACTCAAGTCAGGGTCGCGCTTCAGAAAAGTGTTTGGTCGCTCGGCCGGGCCAAATTGAACGACCTGACCCTCCAACGCCTGGAAAGCGATTCAATAGAGACTGTCGAAGAACCTGAGAACTCGAGTTCGGGGCAGGGGAGGTCGAATGCAGAGCCGTGGGGCGCATCAACCGGTCCGAGCAAGACTTCTGGCGGTCCTGGTGGCCTGCCTGCTCGCTCTCCAGTGTGGAGGCAATGAGCCGGGCGCCTCGAGCTCCGGAGCCGGTCCCGACAATGCGACCCTCGGGGGGGGGGGCTAAGCGGTAACTTCAAAGCCACTCCGGTCTCCCTCAGCCTCATCACCCCGGCCGACGTGCGCAGCGGTTTTCTCGACGTCACAGCCGTCTCCGAAGCCCAGAGAAACGCCATCCTGGCGCGCAAGCTCAGCCCCGAGCGGATCCAACCTCGTCACAACAACTCTCCGCACCTGCGCCAATTCACCGTTCACCAGGTCGAGAACCAGGCGACCCTCTATTACGTGCTCAACCAGCTCCAGGGCACCGCCCAGCCTTACGTCGCCTACACTCCCGAGGCTCTCTTCGGTCGCAGCCCGCACAATGGCGTGACAGTGCCTCTGCCCGACTTGGACTCTGGCTCTCACACCATCACCTATCGTTGGACTATTCCCTCGTCCAACGACCCCGTGCTCGTCGACGTGCAGCCTACTGACCTGCGCGAGCCCGAAATCGCTTACCAGACCATTCTGCCAACGGGTGCCAACGAGATCCAGGTCGACTTCAACCTGGCCGTATCCACCGAAGGGCAGGGCAGCGTGCAGGGCGAGGTGCTCTTGAACGGCCAGCACCTCACCAACCTGAACGTGGCCTCGTCGGCTGTGAACGTGATGCCTCTTTTCCGCCGAGCCCGATCCGGGCTCTACCATCTGACCGTGCACCACAACGGCGAGCTGCTGGTGGACGAGGCCTACTTGCAGCGAGAGCTGGCCTGGGAGCAGCCCTGGCCCTCGATTGAGACCGGCGACGTGGAGACGCCCATCCCGTTCTCGAATACGCTGGTCTGGAAGGTGGACGACCAGACCTTCCCCACCGGCGAAGACCAGCCGCGCTGGCGAGCTCGATTCCCCGGAGCGCTGTTTCCCCCGTCCTCAGGCTCGGCTCAACCCTACCAGTCGGGCTCGTCCGTCAGCTTTACTCGAGCCAGGCGAGGAGGGCGTGCAGGCCCGAGCGCCGGAAACCACCTATTCCTATTCGGTCGAGGGTCAGGCCGTGACCTACGACTCCTTCACCCCGGTGGCCCGCCAGACCGTCAGCGCCGCGGGCCTGGTGCCGGCCAGGATGCGTCAGGTCTTCATCGAGAACGCCCGTTTCGAGCCCAGCCCACCCGACCCGGAGCAGCCCTCGGTCTTCCACGCTGAGGTGCAGTCCTACTTCTTCGAGGACCCCCAGATCAAATGGACCCTGCGGATCGAGAACGATGAGCAGGGTACCACAGTGCGAACCTTCGAGCAGGCCGACTGGCTCGACTTCGACGAGAGCTTCCTGCTCCAGGTGCCCTGGGATCGAACTGACGACCAGGGCCAGCCCTCCACCGGCAATCACCGCGCCACGCTCAGGGTGTGGGTGCAGGAGAAGACGCTCACCAACCCCAACGGTAGTCACCCTGTGGTGCTGGCCGAAGAGACCATCGACTACTTCGTCCCCGGCACAAAAACCCTGGAGCTGGATTACCTCTTCAGCGAGCCCCCCTCCCTGGAGAGCGGGCAGGTGGGGCCCGTAACCCTCATCCCCTACGCCATCATCCAGGGCTTCCCGACTCCGCCCGAGGTGAGCTGGAGCATCACAATCGAGGTGCCGGGGCTGGGCGACCAGATTTTCCAGGGAGCCAACAATCTCGACTTTGTTGAGGCTTCCTGGGAGGCAGCGGGAGCCGGTGGCGCGGCCGTTCCGGACGGGATCTACACGGTGCAGGTGCGGGCCGAGATCGCTTCGGAAGGGCTGGTGGCGGAGAAGAGTTTTCCTTACTCGA
>QWHO01000687.1 GCA_021404945.1 bacterium CPR1 | reverse complement strand
TCTGGCAGGCCGAATCATTCCCGAACCGTTCTTCGTGCACAGCCACCTGACAACCGGTGTCCAGTTGGCGGACCTGGTTGCCTACCTTGTCGGCTGGGGAGTTCGCATCAAAGGCATGACGGAACCAGCTAGAGATGAGCTGGATGGGTCCGCTCAACTGGTTCTGGGGCTCCGATACCGAACCGTTCGCGAGGTGGGGGGAAATCCGAATTTTGTCATCTGGAGTTTTACGCTGATTGACGACCTGCGAACTCAACTTGAGAGAGGCATCTGAAAATAAGAAAAGGCAATGCTTGATTTCTCGCGCAAAGCCTCCGCATCCATTTTCGACCAGATGTTGTGTTTTGTCAAGTCAGGGATGATCAGGAAGGAGCCATGTTGACCACCACCTACGCCACCGGAAGCCTGGTCAAAGTCCGCGGCCGCGAGTGGGTCGTGCTGCCCGACTCCGAGCCCGACTTCCTGCGCCTTCGCCCGCTGGGCGGCACGGACGACGAGGTCGCGGGCATCTACCTGCCCGTCGAGAAGGTCGAGCCGGCCGTCTTCGCCTGGCCCGACCCCGCGCGCCCGGGTGACCATCGCTCCTGCCGCCTGCTGCGCGAGGCGGCGCGCCTGGGATTCCGGGCCACCACCGGCCCGTTCCGATCGTTCGCCAGCCTGGCGGTGGAGCCACGTCCCTACCAGTTGGTGCCGCTTCTCATGGCCCTGAAGCTCGATCCGGTGCGCCTGCTGATCGCCGATGACGTGGGCATCGGCAAGACCGTCGAGGCGCTCCTGGTGGCCCGCGAGCTCTTAGAGCGAGGGGACGCGCAGGGGCTGGCGGTGCTCTGCCCCCCGCACCTGGCCGAGCAGTGGCAAGAGGAGATGCAGGCCAAGTTTCATCTCGAAGCTGAGCTGGTTCTGCCCGGCACGGTGGGCCGCTTGGAGCGCCAGTGCGCCCAGAACCAGCCGCTCTTCGACCGCTTCCCCATCACGGTGGTATCCACCGACTACATCAAGTCCGACCGGCGCCGCGAGGACTTCCTGCGCGAGTGCCCCGACCTCGTCATCGTGGACGAGGCCCATACCTGCGCCTCAGCAGGTCAGGCCGGGGGACGCTCGCGCCACCAGCGCCACCTGCTGTTGCGCGGTCTTGCGGCCAAACCGGAGCGGCACATGTTGCTGGTCACCGCCACGCCGCACAGCGGCAACGAGGACGCCTTCCGCTCGCTCTTGAGCCTGCTGCACGAGGACTTCGCCACGCTGCCGGAGGACCTCACCGGCAACGAGACCCTGCGCCGCCAGGTGGCGGCCCACCTGGTGCAGCGGCGTCGGGGCGATCTCGCCTCCTACCTCGACAGCGTGACCCCCTTCCCGGAGCGCGAGGAGAAGGACGAGACCTACAAGCTGGGAACCGAGGGCCGCAAGCTGCTCGACGACGTGCTGGCCTACGCCCGCGAGATCGTGCGCGATCAGACCGGGGGAGCGCCCCACCAGAGGGTGCGGTGGTGGTCGGCTCTGGCGCTGCTGCGCACGCTGGCTTCTTCTCCCGCGGCTGCGGCCGCGACCCTGAAGACCCGGGCAGCCACCCTGCAAGAGACCTCCGAGGAGACCGACGAGCTGGGCCAGCGCAGCGTGCTGGACCAGACCGAGGACGAACCCACCGACGGCCTGGACGCCAACCCCGGCGCCGACATCTCCGAGCTCTCGGCCGAGGACAGGAAGCAC
Source organism: bacterium CPR1 (assembly GCA_021404945.1). Classification (GTDB taxonomy): domain Bacteria; phylum Vulcanimicrobiota; class Xenobia; order Xenobiales; family QWHO01; genus QWHO01. Next base: position 556 of record QWHO01000687.1, on the reverse strand, counting down.
TACGACCACCTGCAAGAGCTGGCCGGGCGGGCCGAGGGGCTCAAGGGCAAGGCTGACGCCAAGCTCGAGAAGATGGTCAAGCTCGTGCAGCAGATGCTGGCTGACGGCTCCCGCCCCATCTTGTTCTGTCGTTTCATCGCCACGGCCGAGTATGTGGCCGAGGAGCTGCGCTCGCGTCTCAAGGGGGCCGAGGTCCAGGCTGTCACGGGCCTCTTGCCGCCGGCCGAGCGCGAGGCCCGGGTGGAGGCGCTGGCGGCCCACGCAAAGCCCGTGCTGGTCTGCACCGACTGCCTGAGCGAGGGCATCAACCTGCAGCACTGGTTTGACGCTGTCATCCACTACGATCTCTCCTGGAACCCCACCCGCCACGAGCAGCGCGAGGGCCGGGTCGATCGCTACGGCCAGGGCAAACCGCGGGTTCGGGTGCTGACCTATTTCGGAAGCGACAACCCGGTGGACGGCATCGTGCTCGAGGTGCTGCTCAAGAAGCACAAGGCCATCCGCTCCTCGCTGGGGATCTCGGTGCCGGTGCCGACCGACACCTCGCGCGTGGTGG
>QWHO01000164.1 GCA_021404945.1 bacterium CPR1 | reverse complement strand
TGGATCGCTCCGCCCACCGGAACTTCTTGGGGCTGAGGTGGTCCGATGTTGCCAAGCAAACCTGGCCCCACAGGTTGCTTGAGCGAGGCTGCGGAGGGGTTGACAGCAATGGGGACCCTGGCTATAATGACGACCTGGAAGATAAATATCGCGGGGTGGAGCAGTCCGGTAGCTCGTCGGGCTCATAACCCGGAGGTCGCAGGTTCAAATCCTGTCCCCGCAACCAACAGAAACCCGCGGAAACGTGGGTTTCTTGCTTTATGGGCGAGATTCGCCAACCCGGTTTTCGCAGGGGTATTTCGGGAGTTTTCGGGGTTGGAACCGTGACCAGAACCGTGACCCCGATCAGCTCGTCGGGACTTCCAGGAAGTCTCGCTCTAAAGGGTGAAAAAACCGGCATGAGAGAGACTCCTGGCCGTTACGGAGCAGGCGGGCCCGTCGGCCGGGGCCGACGGCGCTTTTCTCATCGCGTCTGGCGGCCAGCGCTGAAACGGGCCAAGATTAAGAACCTGCGCATTCACGACCTCCGGCACACGTTCTGCAGCCGGCTCGTCGAAAAGGGTGCGGGGCTTCGCACTGTTCAGCTTCTGGCCGGTCATAAGAGCTTTACCACCACGGAGCGCTACGCGCACCTGGCGCCAGACCACCTGCGCGATGCTGTTGAGACCCTGGTCACCGCGAGTCCAGCGAGGGGGGGGAAGAAGACGTGAGCGGTTTCGAGCGCATCACCCACGAGTCCGGGGTCATGGGCGGTCGTGCCTGCATCCGGGGCATGAGGATCACGGTGAAGCTTGTGCTGGGGCTCATGGCCGCAGGAATGTCCCATGAAGAAATCCTTCGAGAGTATCCTGCGTTAGAGCCCGGCGACCTTAGCTCCTGTCTGGATTATGCAGCCTGGCTGGCCGATGAAGAGGTTCATCCCTTCCCGCTCGATTAGGTGCGCTTTCTGGCCGACATGGGAATTTCTCAAACCACGGTGAAGTGGCTGCGTGATCAGGGCCATGATGCCGTCCATCTCGCGGAAGAGGGCCTGGTCCGGATGCTCGATGAAGACATCATGGCCAAGGCAACTCAGGAGGAGCGAATCCTTCTCACGACGGACCTGGGCTTCGGGGAGTTGGCCCACCTGAGCGTGGGCCAACGTCCCAGCGTGATCAGCTTCCGTCTTCACCATCCCAGATCGGACGAGATCAACCGCCGGCTCCACTTCATCCTGAACAACTTCAAGGAGCCGTTGGAGCAGGGGGCGATCCTGTCCATTCAAGAGGGTCGGGTCCGAGTCCACCTTTACTCCGAACCGTGACCAAAACCGTGACCGCGTTTTTGATATGTCGTTCTAGCGGCTTCATGACGAGCTTCCAGGATGGATGACCACCGGGCTCATAACCCGGAGGTCGCAGGTTCAAATCCTGTCCCCGCAACCAACAGGAACCCTTTGAACAAGAGGGTTTCTCTCTTTCTACAGCCGTAAGTTCCGTGCCATTGGCCGAACTATCGGTAAAGGTCGCTCTGGCGGGCTCGCTCGCGTCGCTTCTGCTCTTGCTCCCAGCGTTCGAGCTCCTGGGGGTCGAATTCGGGCAGGGGGGTCGGGTCCTGGTTCATGCTCTTGTTGACGCCTCTGGAACGGCTCGAGTTCCTGTCTGTGAAGTTTTCCCTTTCCTCCCCGCTCGGAGAGTGCTATGCTCTTGCTACAGCGCGCCCCAACCCACGGGGCATACATCCTTCAGGCGGACGAGGTCGCGGGTTCGAATCCCGTCAGGGGCACCGAAATGCCCTTGTAGCTCAGTGGCAGAGCGCGAAACAATGCACCGCAAACTTGCGCGCAGAAGGCGCCTCTCGGCCATCGGTCGGGGGGCGTTCGTCTTTCAGGCCCGGTTGGCCAGGAAGCCGCGCAGCCTGGCTTGCAGGCCAGGCTCCAGGCGCTCGGATCGCTCCAGGTCACGCAGAAGGTAGAGCGACAGGGCGGCCTCGGGGGTGTCGCGCAGAGCCAGGTCGGCCAGAGTGTCCAGAATCGAGCGGGCCAGGTTGAGCGAGCGCCCGCGCACGGCCAGGTCTTCTCCCTGCCCCGCCAGCATCACCTCGATCAGGAATCGCTGGGCGTTCTCGCGCCGATCCAGGGCCACCTGGCCGGGCACGTTGCGGTGGGTTTCCAGAAGCTGCCGGGCGGCCTCGCGTGAGAGCTCGTGGCTGCGCGGGTCGGGGCGCTGGCGCAGCACCAGGGCCAGGATCTCCCACAGGGGGGTATCCCGATGGGCGTAGAGGTCGCTACCCTTTTCCACCGCGTCCAGCCAGTCTTGCAGAAAAGAGAACAGCCGCACCACGACCAGCGACTGCAGTCGCTCGGGGCCGGCCGGGTGGCGGGCCAGCGCGCCCAGAATGCGCAGGGCGGCCTCCCGATCCTCCCGGCTCCAGGCGGTGGGCACTCGCACGCCGTCGCCGCTGGAGGCGTAGCTCAATGCCTGGCGCATCACGCTCTCGAGGCTCTGCTCGCGACCCTTCCAGAGCACCGTGCGGCAGAGCATCCCCACCAGCTCCTCGGCTTCGTGGGGGAAGTGAGCCGAGGCCGACAGCTCTTCCAGGCCGGCCAGGCAGGCGCTCAAGATCTCGCGGGCTGGCTCTGACCCCCCGAGCGGGGCGCGCAGAGTTCCCTCCACCAGGCGCTGGCTGGCCTCGGAAGCGGCCGGATAGAGGGCCAGCAGGGCCTGCACCCGGACCGCCGGATAGGGCGACAGCTGCCCCCCCAGCCGCTCGATGATCTGCTTGCGCAGGCGCTCATCCAGGGCTCGGATGGCGCCCACCTGGCCCAGGCCCAGCCAGACGGCTGGCAGGCTCTCGCTCGTGAAGATCGGAAATGTCAACAGCTGGCGCACCATCTCTCGCAGGCGCGCCTTCTCGACCCCCTGCACGCGCCTGGCCAGCGAGCCGAACAGCAGCAAGCGCGTGGCCGCCGCTCCCGACTTGAGGGCGGCTTCCTCGGCCAGGCGCGCGAAGGCGGGCTCCAGGGCCTCCAGGGCATAGTGGGCCAGCAGCTCGAGCACCACCGCATCATCCGGCTCTTCCATGCGGAAGGCCTCCTGCAAGAGGTACAAGACGATGGCGCTGCGGTCGGGCATGGCCAGAATGCGCTCCACCACTTGAGGCAGGAGCAGCTGGCGGGTGCGCACCAGGGCCAGCAGCAGGCTGCGATCGCGCAGGTGCAGGGCGGCCAGATCGGCCAGGGGGGATACGTCGGGGGGCTGGAAGTGATGCCACAGCTGCACCAGGAAGATGCGCAGAGGAGGGGACATGCGAGCCACCACGGCGGGGGAGGAGAGATCCTCCAGGCTTTCCTCTCCCAGGCGGGCGAAAATGAGCTTGAGGTTCTCGAGCATTGCGCTCTCGCGGCCGTGCTCGAGCAGGGTGGCCTGCATGCGCTCGAGCAGGCGGGAGCGCTCGCGCGAGCTCAGCTCGACCCGGGTCAGCACGTGGGCGTAGAAGACGTGCAGCCCCGGGTCGACGGTAGATTCCAGGCGGCGCAGGAGATAGCCGGGCAGCTCGGGATAGCCGCTGGCCAGGGCCACCAGGAAGGTGGTCAGAGAAGCCCGGGGCTCGGAGTCGAGCTGGGGCAGGTCGTCGAGCAAATACTCCAGGAAGGCCTCCAGGGCCGAGTCCAGGCCCTGCTGGGTGAGGGTGGAGCTCTGCAGCACCTGGCCCAGCCGCTCGAGAGAGTCGAACAGCGTCTGGCGCTGCTCGCTCTTTCGCAGCACGGGCAGCAGCGCCGGCAGCAGGATGGAGTCGCGCAGCACGTCGCTCTCGCGAGCATTGAGCAGGTAGTGCACGGCGTCGGCCACCCTCTGCGGGTCTTCCTCCTGCAAGGTCTCCAGGGCTCGGCCCAGGTCGCGGTGCAGGTGCTCGCGCACCAGGTGGCCCACCTCCCGCGACAGGTCGGGCTTGCTGCGGCGCAGAGCCGTGACCAGCAGCCCGGAAGGGTCCTGGCCGCTGGACAGGGTGGCCCGGAAGAGGTAGCGGAAGTTCTCCACCAGCTCGGTGGGGCTCTCGGCGTCGAGCAGGGTGAGGGCGGCCTCCTCCAGACGGCGTCGATCCCACAGAACGCCGCTCATGCGGGCCGGCTCGGCTCGCCCGAGCACGGCCGGAAGGAGCGAGCTGGAGCTGGGTGCCCCCGCATCCAGCTCATCGGGGGTGAGCACGTGGGCGATCTCCCCCTCCAACTGCACGCCGGCTCGGCCCTCCAGCACCTGCTCGATGCGTCCCGGCCGGTGAGGCGGGGCAAGATCGCGCCAGAAATCTCCCATGAGGAGCTCGGGCTCGGTGGCCGCTTCCTCCAGAAAAGCAAGCGAGAAGCGCACCTGGCGGGCCCCCAGCGAGAAGATGCGCGCTCCCAGCCGGTGGCTCACCGAGATCCCCTGCTCTTTCAAAGCCCGAACACACTCGCCCGCCGAGACGTGAGCCGTGGGGTCGAAGGTGTCGGCCATGATCGAGAGGACTTCGACCGCCTGCGACACAGAGCCTCTCCTGCATTCCGAATCGGGCCTCGGATGAAGCGCGCGCTGCTGATTGTCCTGCTGCTCGGCCGGGCCGCGCTCGAGCCCCCGGCGCCGGACACTGAGTCCGGCCGCAAACGGTGTCGGACCTGACCGCGCCTTCCGAAAGCGTTTCAGTATCGCTCGGGTAGCTTGCTTTCGGTCGCCGGGGCATACCCCTGAGTGTCGATCGCCCGGATGAAGCCCGTGACTCGCGGGGCAATCTCCTCGCGCCAGCTCCGCCCGGCGAAGATCCCATAGTGCCCGGCGCCCGGCTGGAGGTAGTGATAGCGGTGCTCGGGGGCCAGCCCCGAGCACATCTGGTGGGCCGCAAGGGTCTGTCCTGGTGCCGAAATGTCGTCTTTGTCGCCTTCCACGGTCAAGAGCGCGGTGCGCTTGATGCACGAGGGGTCGACTCTCTTGCCGCGATGCTCCAGCCTCCCCTCAGCAAGCGAGTGCTCCTGGAAAACCTGCTGCACGGTCTCCAGGTAGAATCGGGCAGGCAGGTCGCAAACGGCAAGATACTCGTCGTAGAAACCCTTGATTTTGTCCGCCCGGTCCTGGTCCTGGGCAACCAGGGCGTTGAGCATGTCCAGGTGGGACTTGACATGTTTGCCTGGTTTCATGGCCATGAAGCTGGTCAACTGCACGAATCCCGGGTAGACCAGCCGCCCGGCCCCCGGGTAGCCGTCCGGCACTTTGCCGATCACGTTGCTCTCGAACCAGGAAATGGGCCTTCTCTCGGCCAGTCGGGTGACCTCGGTGGCGGCCGCGCGGGTGTCCAGCGGGCCCGCCATCAGGGTCATCGAGCGAGGCTGGTGGGCCGCTCCCTCTGCCTCGAGCTCGGAGACTGCAGCCAGAGTCGGCACAGTGGGTTGGCAGACGGCCAGCACGTGCGCGCCCGGACCCACGGTCTTGAGAAAGTCCTTGACGTAATCGATATAGTCGTCGAGTCCGAAGTCGCCCTGGCTCAGGGGAACCTCGCGGGCGTCCTTCCAGTCGGTGATGTAGACGTCGTGGTTGGGCAGCAGTTGCTCCACGGTTTCGCGCAGCAAGGTGGCGTGATGGCCGGACATCGGTGCCACGATCAGTAGCCTGGGGTCTTGCCGGTCGGTGTCCCGCTTGAAATGGAGAAGCTGCCCGAAAGCCTTGTCCTGGACCACCTCCTCGCTGACCCCGACGATCTTTCCGGCAATGCTCGTTTGAGGAATCTTCCAGGCGGGTTTGGGGTAGTCACGAGCCACCCGATCGCAGAGATCGCGCGTGGCGGACAACTGGCGGGGAGCCAGCGCGCCCCACATCAGCATCTGCATCGTGAGACCGGCCGATACCATGTTGGCAGTGAGCTTTTGCCCCGCACGCAGGGCCTGGTGGCTGGAGTAGAGCATTGGATTGTAGCGCTGCTTGCGCAGCTGCTCGCCGGGCAACTCGGAGGGCGTGCTGCCGACATACGCGTCGTCACGCGAGACCGAGCTGACAGGTGCCGTCCTTGCCAGCGGATTGCTGAGAGGGACCATGGAGCTGACCGCCACAGCTTGCATAGCTTGACTTTAGCAGTCTCCCCTGAAAGGCTCCTGATTGACCGTCAGCACATCGAAACCGACCAGGCCAGCGCTGGGTCCAGCCATCTCGGGGCCCCCGAGGGCGTAGTCCCTCCGAAAGCACCGGGACCGGACTTCCTGCCTAAAGGTTCCTGGCTTCACCTTCTTGCTGGTTGAGGAACAGGAGCTTTCGGTAGAGCTCGCGCACGCTCTCGCTCTTCTTGATGCTGTAAGCCTGGCTGGCGGCTCGCAGGGCCTCGGAGAAGTCGTTCCACTCGTAGGCGATCTGGCAGTAGCTGAGCAAGCGCTCCAATTTCAATGGCTCTTCAAAGGCCCACTGGCGCATGAACTCAAGGCTGTCGGCTCGCTCGGGGCTCAGCAGCACCACCCAGCGACCCAGCGTGGCGGTTTCGGGGGCGCTGACCAGCAGCCGGATGGGCATTCCGGTCTCGACTGACTCGGGCAGGAGGACGATCAGCTCGTCTTGCTGGTTCGGCCCGCTGGCGGTCACCTCGTCGGCGATAGCCGACTCGGACGGGCCCGCCGTCTCGGGATTATAGGGGAAGGCCGAGAGTGTCAGCGGGCCCGTGAACTCGGGCCGGGCTGAGAAGACCACTTCCACCTTTCCGTCCTCGCGGCGGCGTAGAGCGGCATAGCTGTATTCGGCCCGGACGCTGGCCACGCCGGCCTTGCCGATGTTGCCGCTGGGAACCTTGCTGATGGCTCCCGGACCGGATTGACGCTCGAGCTGACCCGAGTGCTCGCCCGTTCCCACCTTGACAAAGCCGGGCCCGGTCAGGGTCTCCTTGTGGCTGTCGGTGAGGTAGACCAGCGTTACCAGGCCCCCCGTGGGGACTTCGAGCTTGTCTCCGCGGGTCAACCGCTGGGCTACTCTGGCCGACTTGCCATTGAGGGTGACCCTGCCCTGCACCTTCGTGATCAGAGCCTCGTTCTGGGCCCGGGCCAGCCCCGTGAGTGCGAGCAAAAGCAGGGCGATGAGGGAAAACGTCTTCATTTCTTTCTACGAACCTCGAATACTTCCATTTCGGCAGTCTTTCCTTTGAATTGCTGCACTCCGCGCGAGACCCACTCGATTTCCGGTAGATGGCCTTCGGCCTCCTTCTTGGTGGCTGCGCTCACCAGCAGGAAGGCTCCCAGCTTCTTGGTCAGGGTCTCGATGCGGGCACCCAGGTTGACGTCGTCTCCCACGGCAGCGTATTCCATGCGTTTTGCCGTACCTACGTTACCTACCACGACATCCCCCGTATTGATTCCGATTTTGACCTCGTAGAAGCCTTCCCTCCCGTTCGCCTCGGCTTTCATCTCCTCCAGCCGCTCGATCATCTCCAGGCCGGTCATGACGGCTCGAGCGGCGTGGTCAGGCTGATCGTGGGGGGCGTTGTAGATCACCATGATCGCGTCTCCCACGAACTGCTTGAGATTGCCCTCGTGCTTCTCGACGATCTCAGCCATGGCAGCGAAGTACTCGTTGAGCATGGTGATGACCCGGTCGGGACTGGAGCGCTCGGTGACGGGCGTGAAGTCGTTGATGTCGGAAAAGAGCACGGTGACCCGGCGTCGCTCGCCCCCCAGCATCGTCACCTCGGTCTCCTCCAGCATGCGGTCCATGACCTGGCTCCCCACCATGCTGCCCAGGAGGCGCTTGACCAGGTCGTAGCGAGCCACGTAAGCCACAAGATAGGCTCCGATTCCGGCCAGAATGGGGGTCACGAGCGGGACCCAATAACCCTGCCGGGCGAAGAGGCTGACGGTAGTGAAGAAGAAGCCCACCAGCGCCAGGAGAGCGAAGGGCAGGCTGAAGTACCAGCGCAATCGGAAGGCAGCCCACCCCACGGTCAGGGCCAGCGCCAGCGTCAGTCCCACCCACACTCCCGGGCTGGCCCGGGTGATCAGTCGGCCGGTCAGCAGAGAGTTGACCAGGCTGGCGTGGATCTCCGCTCCAGCCGAGTCAAGGCCGGTCGCCAGGTTGTAGGGGGTGGTGCGGTAGTCCTGCTCAGCCGGGTCCTGGAAGAACAGGATGCAGATGGTGTCCTGGTAGCCCTGCAGAGGCCTTTTTGCTTTCGCATCGCCGAGCAGATCCACGAAGCTGGCCCGGCGAGAAAAGGCCGAGCCCCAGGGATCGGGCGGACCGGGATAGTTGATGCGGATCATGGGGACGCCGCCGTCGCGCTCGGTCGGGATCTCGTCCTCACCCAGGTAGAGTCGGCCGCCTTTCAGCTCGAACAGTTTCCCCCGTGCCAGCTCAACCAGGCGGAATGCGAACATTCGCGAGCCCGGGGTGGGATCACTCTGGCGCGTCAGGTAGGGCACGATCCTCACCACGCCCTGCTCTTCTCCCGTGTTGACCAGGCACAGATTGCCCTGAGATTGTGCCATGGACGCCAGGGCGTTGACGGCGAACCCCTCTCCGGGCTCGGGGTTGGGCACCAGGGTATTGGTTCGCGGATTGAAGTACTGGGCCAGCACGACTCGCTCACTGGCGAGAGCCTCGAGCAGGACCCCCTCTTCTTGCTCGAGCACGTCCCTGACAGCTCGGTACTTCGGGACTTCCAGCCCGCCCCCCAGACCGTTGTCTCCCACCAGAAGGTCAATTCCCACGCAGAGGGCGCCGGCCTCGGTCAGGGCTTTGCAGACGAGCCCGATGTCCTCGAGCCAGAACACCGTGTTGCGGCCCTGCTCGCGGAAAGACCTCGTGTCGATGCCGATCATCACCACGCCTGGCTCGGTCGAGATCGGCTCCTTCCCCCTCAAGACAAACATCAGGTCGAGCGCTCGCAGCTCGATCACGCTGTAGAGCGGGCCCTGGCCATAGCCGGCCGGCAGGGAAAGCACCAGCGAGAGCAGCACGATGAGCACCAGGCAGTTGCGACTCACCCGGCCGAGCTTCGCTCCAAGCACCGGGAAACTCCTGGCTCGAGTCGAAGGGGGGGCGATGCAACTGCACTTCCTGGCCGACCAGAGCTTTGAGTGCCGCGATTGCTCGCGCTGCTGTCGCAACTGGCAGATTCACGTGGATGAGGTCTCGCGTGACAAGATCCGCGGCAGCGCTCTCGAGCTGCGCATCCTGCAACAGACTGGAATCTCCCCGCTCGAGGACATGGAGGACGGCACCTGTCGCACCGTGCGCCGGGAAGGCTCTTGCATCTTTCTCGATGAGCACGAGCTGTGCCGCATCCACGCCGAGATCGACCGCAAATCCAAGCCCATCGGCTGTCGGCAGTATCCGTTCATGATCCGCCCCACTCCCGACGGGGTCATGATCGGGGTCTCCTTCTACTGCCCCTCGGTGCAGAGAAACAGTGGTCGTCCTCTGAGCGATTACGCCGGCGAGCTCGAGGAGCTGATCCGCGAGTATGGCTATCGCTCGGTGGGTTTCGAGCCGATCGCGGCCGGTCTGGGCCTGGCGGTCGATTGGCCGGCCTACCGGTTGATCGAGCAGAGACTGACGCGCTGGCTGGCCGAGAGCGCGCCCGATGCGGCTCTGGCACGCGCCATCGACACTCTCGGAAGGGCCATGCTGGTGCACCAGAGCCGCTCTGACCGGGTGCTGGGCGAGGATGTCCTGGGCGTGCTGTTCGATCGTCCCCCTACCCACCGGCTGGAGGAGGACGAGGTGCTGGGCACCTTGCGCGAGTTCTTCCTGGCCGCGATGGTGGGGACCATCGAGGCCCCTCATCCCGAAATGGCCCGCCCCATCACCGAGGCGCTGCTGGAAGGCCGCGAGGTGGACCTGACGCGCAGCGGTTGGCGGGGCACTCTGCCGGGGCTCTACGTCTTTTTGCATGGTCCCGAGTCGGGCTCGGCTTCCGAGCTCGAGCAGGGCATCCTGCGCTACCTTCGGGCCCTGCTCTTTCGCAAGTTCCTCACCATGGACCGGCCATTGATCGATAATCTGGCCGCTCTGTCCTTGATTCCCAGCGTGCTGCGTTTCTACCACTTCGTGGATGGACTCAAGCGCCCGCAGGCCAGCCACGACGAGCACCTGCACATGGCCTACGATCACGCCGAGCTGCACATGCTGACTCACGTGTCCGGGGTGAATCCGCTCTTTGCAGGCTTTGCCTCAGCCTACCTCGATCAGCTCTCGCTCCTGCCCGAGTGACGCTTCACCCTCACGCCCCCGACGATGAGGGCGTCCCTGTCCTGGCGAATGGTCAGCGATTGCTCGGGGGTCAGGCCCTGGGCCAGCTTTCCGACCTCGCGCTCGGCTGACTCGCGGCGCTCGGTCAGGGTGGCCAGAACCGAGCCGTAGGTGCCCAGTCGGGCCCGGCTTTTCACCATGTCGTTGGCTGCCCGGCTGGCCCGGCGGCCGGCCAGGACGCAGGCACCCGAGCCCAGCCCCAGGGCCAATCCCAGACCCAGAGCCGGACCCGGGCTGGCGCTGATCAGCGAGAAGACGCTTACACCGGCCGCCAGCAGCAACCCCGAGCTGGCCCAGGCCAGCTTGCGCGAGCGAGCTTCCAGATGGTGGGCTTGCAGGGCGGCGTTCTCCTGCATCTCGCCCAGGGTGGCTCCGGGCGTGCGGGCAAAGAGGACCTCGTCTTCCTGGCTGCGTTCGGCCAGGGTGGGGTCGGCGTCACGCAGGGCCCGGGTGAACTCAAGCAGGTCCTGGCGAGGAAAATTGCGGATCTCCATGCATGGAGCATAGCCCTGCGAGCTGAAGAAAGTACAAAAAAAAAAGAGCGTGCCTGGTCAGCTCGCTCGTTCTCTGGGCAGTCTGCCAGGCCGCTTAGCCCGCCAACCAGCGGTCCTGCAAAACCTTCCTGGTCTTCAGGTCGATCCGGATCTCCTGGGCCTCGCCGCCGGCGAAGCTGAGGAGCACGGCCACGCCGTTCTTGCGGTCCAGGATCAACGTCTGGCCAGGGGAGACAAACATGCGCGTGCCGACTCGGGGCGCCTCGCCGATGCGATAGACCAGGGCGGAATTCTCGCTCTTGTCCACCGACAATCGCCAGCCGTGGCGCATCAACGTCGCGGGCTGCTCGACATAGCGCCAGAAGCGGGGGGTGTTGATGCTGTCGACGGCCTCCAAGAATCCTGCCGTCTTGAGGCTACTCCGCAACGCTTCGGACACGGTTCCGGTTCCTTTGAGAACTTCTCGGGCGGTTCTGCGGCGCATCGGCGGGTCTCCTGTCATCTGTGTTGGACTCAGTGTAGGATACCCCGGATACACCAGAGTGAATTCCACCGCGATAATGTTACAGGGTTGTTAACATTGTTGCGAAGTCATTTCAGGTCCGCGCCCGTCAGTACATGTAGCCCCATTCATCCTGCAGACGCTGGCGGGCGGCCCGGTTCTCGCGCATGGCCTCGTTGATCAGCTCGTTGCCTTCCCAGATCAACCTCAGTCCCGACTCGAGGTATTTTTCCTCCCCGGTTTCCACGAAGCCGAACATCGTCTGCAGTCCTTCCTCGTATTTGGTCATGCCGCTGACGCCGACTTCGACCTCCTGACCGCCTTCGTCATCGTAGGCGGTCTCCTTGACGTAGCCCAGGATACCCAGCTTGTGGCTTTCGAGCAGCTCGAAGACGGTCTCGAGGTAGTGCCCCAGCTCTTCGGCTGTCCAGCGGCCGTCCCGGGCCTTCTCGGCAGCCTCCTTGATGTTGTTGTAGCGGTCGGTCACATGGCCGGTGTTGCTGGGGATGGAGGTGGGGTCGATTTTGGGCAGCCGGGCATTGCACTGGAGGCAGAACCCAGTGTTGGCTTCGTTGGCATACCCGCAGCTGAGACAGACGATCACGGTGAGTTGCGATCTGCCGCCTTCTCCAGACCCCCGGCGGACTCCCTTTTGGAAGGTCGCCGTACTGCAGGCGCGGAAGCTCTCCAAATGGAGTTGATTTTTCCCCCCGACCAGAACTACGATTGCGTGCAGTGTGCCAAGGGATGTCGCCATACCTGGCGCATTCACACCGATCCCCACACCGAGGCGGCCATCGCCAACAGCCCGCTGGCTTTGCGGGTTATCCAGGAAACCGGCCTGGACGGGGTTTTCGACGAGAACCCCGACGGGGGCTCGAAGTTGCTCAAACGGCTCAACGGAGCCTGCGTCTTTTTGCGCCCGGATAACCTGTGCGCGGTCCACGCTGAGCTGGGCTACGATTCCAAGCCCATCGGCTGCCGCGAGTTTCCGTTC
>QWHO01000163.1 GCA_021404945.1 bacterium CPR1 | reverse complement strand
CCGCCCTGGTCGACCGGGTGGGTGACCGCAGGCCAGGACGTGGACTCTTCGGCCAGGGTGAAGGTACCTGGCTGGTGCTCGGCCACGGCCTGGTTGAAGCGTTTGAGGAACTCCACTGCCTCCAGGTTCTCGCGGCCGCCCCACTGGTTGGGAACCCACTCGCCGTGAGCTCGTCCGTAGTCGAGATACAGCATGGAGGCCACCGCGTCCACGCGCAGACCGTCGACGTGGTACTGGTCGAGCCAGAACAGGGCGCTGGAGATCAGGAAGTTGCGCACCTCGTGGCGACCGTAGTTGAAGATCAGCGTGCCCCAGTCGGGATGGGCGCCCTGGCGGGGGTCGGAGTGCTCGTAGAGGTGGGTGCCATCGAAGTAGGCCAGAGCGTGGCCGTCGCGGGGGAAGTGAGCTGGAACCCAGTCGAGCACCACGCCGATGCCGGCCTGGTGGAGCGTGTCCACCAGGAAGCGGAAGTCGTCCGGATTGCCAAAGCGCGCGGTGGGGGCGAAGTAGCCAGTGCACTGGTAGCCCCAGGAGCCGTCATAGGGGTGCTCGGTGATGGGCAAGAGCTCCACATGGGTATAGCCCATCGAGCGGCAGTACTCGGCCAGCTTCGGGGCGATCTCGCGATAGGTCAGCCAGCGGTTGGCGAAGATGTCCTTCATCCATGAGCCCAGGTGGACCTCATACAGGTTCAGGGGCTGCTCCAGGATGGGCGTGGCCGCCCGTTTCGTCATCCACTCCTGGTCGCTCCAGGTGTAGCTCTTCAGGTCCCACAGGCGCGAGGCGGTGCTGGGACGGTTCTCGGCCCAGAATCCGAACGGGTCACAGCGCTCGGAGTGGCGCCGGTTGGTCGCCTGCACCCAGTACTTGTAAGCCTGCCCCTGGCTCAGCCCCTCGGCCGTTCCGCTCCAGATGCCCGTGTCTGGATCCAACCGGAGCGGGTGGGCTCCCGGGCTCCAGCCATTGAAGTCGCCCACCACGGAGACGTAGTGGGCGTTGGGGGCCCAGACCCCAAAGCGCACGGCGGAAGGGGTGACAAAGTGGGCTCCCAGGTTGTTGTAAGCGCGGAAGTGATTTCCCTGACACCACAGGTGCTTGTCCAACTCGCCCATCACGGTGGGCTTCTCCAAGAGCAAGGTCATAACCTTGTCCCCCTTACACTATCAGAGTCGCCTGCATTATGCATGGGGGGCCTCGGGGCGTCAAGCGAGCTCTCTGGCATTTTGGTAACAACCTGTTACCCAACCGGACTACCCTCCCGTGCTAGATTCTCTGCGCAGAGGTCCACCCACCCTCAGGAGGTTTCATCCGGCTATGACTTGCACATCGATCAATGACATCTCTCGAGTCGCCTTCACGGCTCCCAAACGCGCCGAAGCGGCCCGCCCCGAAGAGCAGCCGAAGGAGTCCTTCAGCCGCTCGGCTCCGGAGATCGTCACCCAGAGTACCGTCAGCTACGTCACCCCGATGGAGTTGACGCCGCTGGCGAGCAAGCTGCCGCGCCCGGTCGACCGCATCGACTCGGTGAAGGAAGTGCTCACGGTGCAGGACGCCTGGGATATGGGCTTCACCGGCAAGGGCATCGGGGTGGCCGTCGTGGACACGGGCGTGTATCCCCACCCCGACCTGGGCGATCGCCTGGTGGCCTTCAAAGACTATTGCAACGGCCGGGACGGCGTCGAGAATGCCTATGACGACAACGGGCATGGCAGCCACTGCGCAGGCCTGGTGGCCGGCGACGGCACCAAGGCCAACGGCAAGTTCAAGGGTCCGGCTTTCGAGGCCAACATCATCGGGGTCAAGGTGCTCGACGGGCAGGGTGGAGGCTCGCTGGCCAACGTCATCAAGGGCGTGCAGTGGGCCATCGAGAACAAGGACCGCTACAACATCAAGGTCATCAGCTTGAGCCTGGGAGCCGGATCCAACCTCAAGGAGAAAGACGACGTGGTGGTGCTGGCCGTGAAGGCTGCTCTGGACGCCGGCATCGTCCCCGTGGTGGCAGCTGGCAACTCCGGCCCGGGCCGCGAGACCATCGGAACCCCGGCCATTGGAGCCGAAGTCCTCACGGTGGGCGCTTACGACGATAAGAACACGGCTACCCACGACGACGACACCATGGCCTTCTTCTCGAGCCGCGGGCCGACCACGCGCGATCAGAACGTCAAGCCAGACATCGCCGCTCCGGGCGTGAACATGGTCTCGCACCGCTCGCCGGGCTCGGAGATCGACCACGCCAACGTGGCCAAGCTGGGCGACTACTACGTGCTGCTCTCGGGCACCTCGATGGCCACCCCGGTGACGGCCGGCGTGGCGGCCCTGGTGGCGCAGGCCAATCCCAACCTGTCCGCTCGCGAGGTGATTCAGGTGCTCAAGGATACGGCCGAGCCGCGCCCCGACATGATGCCGATTCTGCAGGGCAAGGGCCTGGTCGATCCGGGCGCGGCCGTGCGCAAGGCTCTGGAGATGAAAAAGCAAGCCGAAGAGGCGGCTGCCAAGCAGCAGGGCGCTCCTCAGCCGGCGCCTGCCGCTCAGCCCGAGGCTGCTCCGGCCGCGGCTTGACGGCTTCTTGACCCTGACCTCGGCGGATTTGCCGCCGGTTTGACCGCCCGCCAGCTATCCTGCTCGCATGATGAGCGCGATCTGGCGGGCGATCTGTTATGCCTCGATTCTGGGGGGCTCGCTCGAGCTGTGCAAACCGGGGCTTCTCCCCATGGGACTGCGGCTTCTGGCAATGGGCGTGGTGGTCGTCTACGCCCTTTTGGGACACCCCTTCGAGGCCGACAAACCTCTGTCGACCGAGCGTCCCGAGTGGGTCAGCGCCGCGAGGCGATGACCAGGCCGAGCAAGATGAGCAGCATCCCCACCCCATCGCGGGAGGTGAAGCGCTCACCGAGCAGGGTCATGGCCAGCAGGGATGTGATGGCCACCGTGGCGATGTTCATGGTGCTGGCTCGGGCAGCCTTGTTGAGTTGATAGCCGATGGTCATGGTCCACTGGGCCACGCCCGCGAAGATCCCGGCCAGCAGCAACAGCACCCACTCGCTGGGGGAGGGAAGAGGGTGGGAGGGTAGCCAGGGCAGGACGATCACGCAGCTCACGAGCGAGAACCAGAAGACCACCATGAGGGGCGAGACGTGGGAGCTGAGCTGGCGTACCGAGGTGTAGGCGATGCCGGCCAGCACGGCCGAGCCCAGTCCTGCCAGGTAGCCCACCATGCGCCCTGGCTCGGGCGCCTCCCCGGCCCCTCCGGTCAGGAAGTAAACCCCGCTGAAGGCCACCGGAAAGGCCAGGTAGATGTTGCGCGGCACGCTCTCCTTGAGAAAGTAGCCGGCCAGCAGGGCGGCCCAGACCGGGGAGGTGTAGTTGAGCAGCACCGCGGTCGAGAGCTCGGTGCGGTCGATGGCCACAAAGTAGGCCACCATGGCTCCCCCGCCCGCCAGCCCGCGCAGGATGAGCACGGGGAGGTGGCGCCTGGTCTCGTTCTTGAAGAGATCGTGCCACAGCCAGGGCAGCAGCGCCAGGGCCGGAAACAGAGAGCGGTAGAAGGCGATGGGAACCGCATCCATGTTGTGGCTTCCAGCCAGGCGCCAGCCCAACCCGTTTGTGGAAGAGTCAGA
Source organism: bacterium CPR1 (assembly GCA_021404945.1). GTDB lineage: Bacteria > Vulcanimicrobiota > Xenobia > Xenobiales > QWHO01 > QWHO01. The sequence continues at coordinate 8,628 of QWHO01000163.1, read as the reverse complement.
ACCTGTCAGCAGCTTGATGCAGACCCCCATCAAGGCGAAGAAGAGCGAGGCGAGGTAGAGCGAGCCATTGGGGCTGCGCCACAAGGTTTTTTCGGGCAACAAGTTGCCTCAGTATAGGGACCGCACGGGTCCGCTGACAAGTTCAAGTTGGAAAAGGACTCACGCGCACCGACAGCAAACCCGCCACGAGCGTTACGTGCTGAAGGTTTGTCTGTCCCCCGGGGGGCGCCTTCATTCAAGTCGGTCGGCGCAAATGACTGCAAAACCTTCAGCACTTCACTTGAACCTATCTTTCGGGCCATCTGGCAGGCTGATGCAAAACCAGGCTGTGGTGTCGAAGTATAGCCCCGCCACCACAAGATTTTGTGGAGGGCATCAGCCGGCCAGACAATCTGTTGGGCGCGGAGTGACGCATCCTCTTCGAGGACTTTTGCATCACTCTGCTAGCGGAGTATCTCAAGCATGCGAATCTTCATATCGACCCTGATGGTGGCGGTAGCCGCCACCCTCTTTCTTCGTCAGGCGCTCAAGCTGTATCGCTTCATCAGGGCGGGTAAGCCGGACAACCGCTTTGACAAACCCGCTGAACGGATCGGCGACGTGCTTGTCTTCGCTTTCGGCCAGAAGCGCCTGCTCAAGAGGGCCTACGGAGGCATGCTCCACGCGCTGATTTTCTGGGGGTTCTGTGTGCTCACCATCGCCAACGGCACGTTGATTTTGCGAGGCTTCTTCGGCCCCGAGTTCAATCTGCCCCTGCTGGCCATGAATGAGCCCCTGGGCGCCTTCTACTCCATCATCAAAGAGTGTTTCATCGTGCTGGTCATGATCGGAGTCTTCATGGCGGTCTGGCGCAGGGTAGTGATTCGGCCCAGGTTCCCCGAGCCTTCCGCCGACGCCCTGCTCATCCTGGGGCTGATCTGGAGCCTGATGGTCGTGGAGCTGGTCTGGGGCGCGGCCGATGTGGGCGTGCACCTGATGTCCTCCCTCACGCCCGAAGAATACACCCTGATGATGCGCACCCACCCCATAACCTCCAATCTCTATGCCAGCTTTGCCGGCGTGGCGGGGGGAGACCCGGCCACCTTGAGCGCGATCCGCGAGGTTTCCTGGTGGATCAATCTGGCTCTGGTGCTGGGCTTCGGGGCCTACCTGCCTTACTCCAAGCACCTCCACATCATCACCGGCATCCCCAACGTCTACTTCAATAAGAAGCGCCCTTACGGCGAGCTGACCAAGCTCGATCTGGAGAACGAGGAATACGGCATCTCCACTCTCGACCAGATGACCTGGAAGAACTACCACGACTGGCTCTCTTGCACCGAGTGCGGTCGGTGCACCTCGGTCTGCCCCGCCTTCGCCAGTGAAAAACCGCTCCACCCCAAGAAGATCTCCGAGCAACTGCGCGAGGAGCTCGTCGAGCATGGCCAGGGGGTCATCGACAAGCGGGCCGGCAAGGAGCCCACCCAGGAGCTGAGGGTGCTTCAAAATTCGGTTCCGGCTGTGTCCGAAGAGGCTCTCTTCGCCTGCACCACGTGCCGCGCTTGCGAGCAGGCCTGTCCGGTCTTCATCGAGTACGTTCAGGAGATCGTCGACATGCGTCGCTACCTCGTGCAGGTGGAAGGCCGCTTCCCGCAAGAGGTGCAGCGGGCCTTTAAGAACATGGAGAACAACTCTAACCCCTGGGGGATCGGCTTTTCGCAGCGGGCCGAGTGGGCCAAGGACCTCGAGGTCAAGGAGATGGCCGACGAGCCCGGAGAGATCGACGTCCTCTATTGGGTGGGATGCGCTGGCTCGTTCGACGAGCGCAACAAAAAGGTCAGCATGGCCCTGGTCAAAATCATGCGGGCGGCGGGCTTGAAATTCGCCATTCTGGGCAAGGAGGAAGGCTGCAGCGGCGACCCTGCCCGCCGCATCGGCAATGAGTTTTTGTACCAGGTGCTGGCCCAGCAGAACGTCGAGACCATGAACCGCTATAATGTCAAACGCGTGGTGGCGGCCTGCCCCCACTGCTTCAACACCATCAAGAACGAGTATCCTCAGTTTGGCGGGGACTACGTCGTGCAGCACCACTCCGAGTTGATCCAGGACCTGATGAAGGAGGGCAAGATCAAAGTACGCTTTGGCGAGGCCACCGAGGCTACCTATCACGACTCTTGCTATCTCGGGCGTTACAACGACGTCTATGAGCAGCCTCGGGAGGTTCTGGCAGCGACCGGCATGCGATTGGAAGAGATGGACTTGTCCCGCGAGAGAGGTCGTTGCTGCGGGGCCGGCGGCGGGCGGATGTGGATGGAGGAGCACGGGGTGAAGGTCAACGACCTGCGTCTGCAAGACGCCCTCGACCTGCCCAAGAAGCCCCGGGTGATCGCCTCGGCTTGCCCGTTCTGCCTGACGATGATGAGCGATGCTTTGGGGCGCAAGGATCTTGCCGGCGAGATCGATACCCGCGACATCGCCGAGATTGTGGCTGACGCCCTGGTCCTGGAGAATCAAGTAACCACGGCCACCCCTGCTTCCTGAGGAGCGCTGTGAAGGCCTTTGGGGGCGGTTGAAACCTGTACGGCAGGCCCCGGCTGGCACCGGCGAGTTTATCCCCGGGGGAAGGGATTACCCCCTCGGTCGCAGAACATAGGCGCCCCTGACGGGGGCCCCTTGTCCGGGTCCAGGTCAGAATCTACAATCGCAAATATCGCCCGGCACGCAATTTATTGAGATTGCGCCCTGGCCCGTGTGTGGGGGTTCTCACCGCGGGCCTTTGCCGTCCCGCCGGAGTCTGGCGCGCTGAATCGAGCAGCGTCAGAACACGCGGGTGAGCTATGGGAGAATCAAATGCATATGGAGTCCGACAGCAGGAAACTGCTTCTCATTGATGGCAACGGTCTGGCCTATCGCGCTTTCTACGCGGTTCCTCCGACCAAGACCACTTCCGGCACCCCCACGAACGCCGTGGTCGGTTTCGCCGACATGTTCATCAAGCTGGTGCAGATGCAAAAGCCCACGCACGTCGCGGTGGCCTTCGATAAAGGTGTTCCCACCGAGCGTGTGCGCAGCTATCAAGACTACAATGCGCAGCGGATGGAGATGCCTGAGGAGCTGGCACATCAGCTCCCTCTCATCGAGGATCTGATCCGCGCCTTCGGGGTGCAGGTCTACCGGGTCCGCGGCCACGAGGCCGACGACTGCATCGGAACCCTCTCACGCATGGCCGCGGAGGAGGGGATGCAGGTGATGATCATCTCGGGTGATCTCGACCTGTTGCAACTGGTTCGTCCCAACGTGCGCGTGCTCACGACGCGGCGCGGTATCTCGGACATGCTGGTCTACGACGACGAGCTGGTACGAAAGCGCTTCAACCTGAGCCCGGCCCAGTTGGCCGACCTGCGCGCTCTGGCCGGCGACTCCTCGGACAATATCACCGGGGTTCCGGGCATTGGCGAGGTGACCGCCAAGAAGCTTCTCTCTCAGCACGGCAGCCTGGAGGATCTTCTCAACTCGTTACAGCTCTTGCCGGCCAAGTGGCGCAACCCGCTCTCCGAGAACCGCGATCTGGCGCTCGACTTCAAGACTCGGGCAACCATCCGAACCGACCTCGAGCTGGATGTTTGTTGGGAGAAATTCACTTACAAGTTGCACTTCCCATCTCGCGTCAAGGATGTCTTCCGTCGCCTGGAGGTGGAGGAGCTGCTTGAATCGCTCGAGTCAAGCGCAGCGAGTGGCAACGGCAACGGCAAAGGCAATGGAGCCCACGCCGAAGTTCAGCCCGTCGAAATTCGTTTTGCCAAAGGCGCCGAGGCCAAAGAGTCGCTCACTCGCATGGCTCAAGCCGATGGGCCGCTGTCTATCCTGTGGCTGGGAAGCGGCAGCGATCTGGTGGGTTTGGCAGTGTCCGCCAACGAGCAGCAAGCTCTGGTGGTTCCGCTGGGTACCCGCAAGACGGATATGAAAGCCGCTGCGGCTATCGAGCTCCTGCGTCCCGCCCTGGAGCGCGAGGATCGCCGCAAGTACGTCCACAACCTGCGTGGAGCCCTGCTGCTTGACGGAGTGGAGGGCAACTGGCCCCAGTCCAGCTTCTTCGACGTGGCTGTGGCCGCCCACCAGCTCGATTCGGTGGAGGGTAACTTCTGGCTCGACGAGATCGGACGTCGCTACGGGGTAGACATCCCCAGCGAGTCCGAGCTGCTCGGCCGGGGCCCTGGGGCCCGCCGCCTGTCTGAGGTGCCGGCCGACGAACTGACCCCCTGGGCCGGCCTGCGAGTGCTGGGTCTGGGCCGTCTGGCCCGCATTCTGGAGGGCCGTCTGGCCGAGAGCAATCTGCTCGAATCGTTCGAAGAGATCGAGATGCCGATGGTCTGGGTGGCCGCTTCGATGGAAAAGAACGGGGTCGGGCTGGATGCGGGTCGTCTCGACGACTTCTCCGACCACATCGACCGCCTGACCCGCGATCTGGAGAGCCAGATCTTCGGCTACGCCGGGGAGAAGTTCGACCTGGAGTCGCCCAAGGACCTCACCGAGGTGCTCTTTGACCGGATGGGCCTGCAGGTCCTCAACCGGCCCAAGAACGGCGCCACTGTTGGCCCTGAGCTGCTCGTTCAGGTGTCCGAGCAGCACGAGATCGGGAACCTGGTGCGTGATTGGCGGGCGCTCAAGGAGCTGCGCGCTTACTATCTCGAAGCCCTGCCCCGGCTGGTGCACCCGCGCCACGGTTGGCTGCTGCGCTCGGCCGACCACCTGGTCACCTCTTCCGAGCGCATCCAGTGGATGGGCCCGAGCCTGGTGGGTGGAGCGGTCGCCACCTTCAACCGGCTTCTGGCCGAGGTGGAGGAGTTGCCCAACCTGAGTCTCCGGGACGAGCTGCGCACCCACTTCAAAGGTGCGCTGATCCCGCGGGATCGCAAGCGCATTTTGCTGGGCGTACGCTACGCCCAGCTCGATCTGCGTTTGGCTGCCCACCTTTCCAAAGAGAGTGGGCTGCTCAAGAGCTTCACCCGCTCTGAGGACGCGGCTCGCAAGCTGGCTTCTGAGCTCCTGGAAGTGGCTCCCGCCGAGGTGGACGAGGACGTGCTCAAGGACGCCCGCGAAGTGGCCTTGAGCCTGGCCGGCGTGCACCGTCTGGCCCGGCGCCAGGGCATTACGGCCGCGGACGCCTCCAGCCGTCTGGAGCAGTTTCAGGGACGCTTCGCTGAGAAGTACCCTCAGCTCAAGCGGTTCCTGGACCAGCAGCTGGAAGAGGCTCGCACACGGGGCTGGGTCACCAGCCTGCAGAGTCGACGCCGTCCGATGCCCGAGCTGACCAGCCGCAACTCCGATATCCGCGATACGGCCGAGCGCACCGCTCGAGGCGCTGCCGTGCAGGCCTCGGCCGCCGACCTGCTCAAGACGGCCATGGTGCAGATCGTCCATCGTCAGCGGGAGGGGAGCCTGCCCGGAATGTTGGCGATGCAACTTCGCGACGAGCTGATCTTTGAGATCGAGCCGAAACAGAAGGAGACGCTGGCTCGGGAAGTGGCCCGCATCATGGAGAGCGTGCGCCAACTGGACGTGCCGGTCGCCGTCGAGGTGCTGCACGGTCCCAATTGGGCCCAGCCGCGCCGCATCGAGGCCGAGCCCGTCGGACGTCGGTAGCGTCCTCTGGGGTCGGCTGGGGAGTCGGGCGCTCCCTGGAACGGGAGGCCCGACTTGCTTGCTTTGCAGGATTCGGCCGCGAAACCCCGCCGTGGTTTTGGAGGGAGCCACGATCCGGCCCACAGGATGCTCCTCCACCGGAGCCTGCATCAGGGGATTTCCACCTCGATAGCAGGAGATCAGTGGGTCGTTCGCGCACCATGGTGCGGCCAAATTGGCTTGAATATTTGTCCCAACGCGATTTTTTCGTCGCGTTAGACAGGAAAACGAGAAGCGGGGCGAATTTTCTCTTCGAGGGGAACTTTCCGGGCGATCGCTGCAAGCTTCGCAGCAATCCCGCCTTCGACCACAGTGACAACTGACCGGCTCTGACATAGCAGGGCCACATCGAAAGGAGCAACCAGCGCCATGACCAACACTCAGACCGAATCCACCGAACAGCAGCCCGAGGCTGAAGCTGCCGCGCAAGCCGAGACGCCGATCGCCGCCGAGGCCGTTTCCGAGGCAGCTGCCCCGGCCCCCGCCCAGGAGGGCGCGCCGGGCGCCGACATGGCCTCTGCCATGGCCTATGAGGATTCGTTCAAGAAAATCGCGCCCGGCGAGTTCCTGTCGGGAGTGGTGGTGCGGGTCGATGCCGACGGCGTCCTGGTTGACGTGGGCTACAAAACCGAGGGCAAGATCCCGGTGGGCCAGTTGAGCCATCGCAACCTGCCGCCCGAGGAAGTCGTCAAAGTGGGTGAGACCATCGACGTGGTGGTCCAGCGCGTGGAGGACTCCGAGGGCGTCCTGATTCTGAGCAAGAAACGAGCCGACCTTGAGTCGGCCTGGCTGCGCGTGCTCAAGGCTCAGGAGACGGGCCAGACCCTCACGGCCACCTGCACCGAGCAGGTCAAGGGCGGGCTGATCGTCGATCTGGGGCTGCGCGGCTTCGTGCCCGCCTCCCACGTCGACCTGCGCCCGGTGCACGACCTGTCTGACTACGTGGGTGAAGTGCTCGAGCTCAAAGTCGTTGAGGTGGACAAGGCTCGCCGCAAGGTCGTGCTCTCTCGCAAGAACGCTTTGATGGAGGAGCGCTCCAAGATGAAAGAGCGCACCATGGGCGACCTGGACGAAGGCCAGATCGTCAGTGGAGCCGTGGCCCGGCTCACCAACTTCGGCGCTTTCATCAACCTGGGCGGCGTGGACGGCCTGGTGCACATTTCCGAGTTGGCCTGGAAGCGCATCAAGCACCCCAGCGAGGTGGTGCGCGTTGGCGAGAAGGTGGATGTTCGCATCCTCAGCATCAACAAATCGAAGGAGCGCATCTCGCTGTCGCTCAAGCAGGCTCGCCCGGATCCGTGGATGACCATCACGGAGAATTTCAAAGAGGGTAGCATCGTGCCGGGCAAGGTCAGCAAGCTGGTCAAGAACTACGTCTTCGTCGAGATTGCCGATGGCGTGGAGGGCCTGATCCCGATCAGCGAGCTGGCCGACTTCCGGGTGGGCAAGCCCCAGGACATTCTCAAGCCCGAGCAAGAGGTCAAGGTTAAGGTGCTGGACGTCAACCCTGACACCCGTCGGATCACGCTCTCGCTGCGCCAGGCGAACCCTGGCGTGGCTATGCCGGCCGAGTACCGCGATCGGGGGGGGGACTCCTCGACCGGGTTCACGCTGGGCGAGCGTTTGCCGGATGCCTTGAAGGCCCAGCTGCTGGGTCAGAGCGCTGCCCAGGAAGAGAAGCCCAAACCTGCTCCCAGATCGGAATCGGCCCCCGAGCCTGCTCCTGCTCCGCTGGCTGAGGTGATCGAGGTTCCGATCATCGAGACAACTGTCTGCGTCGCGCCCGAAGCGCAAGCGACAGAGCCCGAAGCTTCGACTGCGGCCCCGGCTGAGGAACCCGCCTCGGAAGCGCCCGCCGAAGAGAAGTCCTGACGCAAGTGGTCATCGGGCTGACCGGGGGGATTGCCAGCGGCAAGAGCCTGGTGGCCGATGAGTTGTCTCGTCGCGGGGCCGCCCTGGTCGATGCCGACCTGGTCAGCCGCGAGCTGACCAGACCTGGCAGTCCGGTCCTGAGCCAGCTGGTGGAAGCCTTCGGACCCGAAATCCTGCAAGGTGACGGCCAGCTCGATCGAAAGGGCCTGGCCGAAAAGGTTTTTGGCGATGCCCGGGCATTGGAGCGCCTCAATCAGATCACCCATCCTGCGATCTGGAAGGAAATTCACCACGAGCTTGGAGAACATTCACGTACCCATCCCGTTGTGGTCCTGGTAGCGCCCCTCCTCCTCGAGCATGGGGGCGAACGGTATGTCGATCAGGTCTGGGTGGTTCACGTTCGTCCTGAGGTGCAACTCGAGCGTCTCATGCGGCGTGATGGCCTCTCCGCCCAACAGGCCGAGGCCCGGCGAAGCGCCCAGATGTCCGCCGGCGAGCGGCTCAAGCGAGCCGACGTGGTGATCGATAATTCCGGTTCGCCGGAGGAGACCGTGCGCCAGGTCGAGTCCATGTGGCTGCACCGGGTGGAGGCTTGAAAGGCGGCTTTCGCGGTTGCTCAACAGACGGCACGGATTCTGGCTCGGGCTGTGTGTGCTCCCTCTGCTCACCCTGTTTCCTTCGTTTCAGCGTTGTCTCTACCCCCTGGCCTACCGCAGCGAGCTTGTGCGCCAGGCCCGCTCCAACCAGCTCGACCCCTACCTGGTGGCGGCCGTCGTGTATCAAGAAAGCCGTTTCTCGCCCCGGGCTGTCAGCCCCGTGGGGGCTGTGGGTTTGATGCAGTTGATGCCCGGAACAGCCGACGAGATGGCACGCCGCCAGGGTCTGAACGGCCCCCTCAACCTGGCCACCCCCGACCTGAACCTGCGCCTGGGTACGAGCTACCTGCGCACCCTGCTCGACCGCTACGAGGGCGACCTGGTGAGCTCTCTGGCGGCTTACAACGGGGGCCCTGCCAACGTCGAGCGCTGGTGCGGCTCGGACGGACGCCTGAGTCTGGACGAGATCGGCTACCCCGAGACCCGGGCGTTCGTCAGC
>QWHO01000686.1 GCA_021404945.1 bacterium CPR1 | reverse complement strand
CTAATGTGTTGAGCGTTACGTGCTGAAGGTTTTGCCTCTCCTTCGGAGGCGCCTCCACACAAGTCTGTCGGCGCGATTTACTGCAAAACCTTCAGCACTACACTTTAGCGACGCACCCGGATGCGCACCCCTCCGATGACCACCTGCTGGCCGTCCTGGTGGACCCCGCCGGCCTGGCCGTCGGGGGCCAGCTGGAGCTGATCCACGGCGTGCTTGAGGTCGCCCTGCAGGGCGTAGTTGCGCAGGAACTCGGTGGTCGCTTCGGCCAGGGGCCGATCCGACCAGGGCCCCTCGCGCAGGCTGGTCATCAAGTGGCCGAACGCCGAACGGCTCTGCTCGAGGCCCACGCTGGGCTCGAGAGCCTGCCGCACCAGGCGCCAGGACTCCCGCTCGGCTTGAAGCTTCTCGCCCGAGCGGTGGTGGGTGAGCAGCATTTTGTAGTCCAGGTCGGCTTCCGGGCCCAGTGAGGCTTTGAGGGCCTGACGCTCGGCCAGGCTGCCCGGGAAGTCCCCGGCCAGCGAGCGACGGGCCAGCTCGACCTCGCCAGCCAGGGCCAGCTCGCCTTCGAATCGGCTCAGGAAGTCTGTTTCCTGTCCCAGCGCTCCGGCCTTGAGCTGGGTGAAGATCTCACGGCTCTTCTCCCAACCGGCCTGAGGCACCACCAGCTGGTGCAGGCGGGTCAGGCGCTCGGCATCCGGCTCCAGGTCGCGCTGGGGGAAGCCGAGCAGGAAGCGGTATTCCTCCGAGGGATGATCGCGCCCGGGCGGCCGGGGCTTCTCACCGAAGGGGTCGCTGGGGTCGAACTCGGGCTTGGATACCTTCTCCAGGCCCTGGAGGCCCTGGCGCAGGGCCCCGGCCGCCCGGGCCCGCAGCTCATAGGGCTCGCTGGCGGGAGGGGTGGCTGACAGGAAGCCTCGCGCGAAGTCGGAGTCCTTGGCCAGGTCGAATTCTCTGGCGAACACGCTCACCGCCTCGGAACCGAAGGCCCCCCGGGTGATGCCTCGCTGCAGGTAGTCAAACATCTCCCGCGACCCCTCATGGCCCAGGCGGGGGACCAGCGCATCGTGCAGCGAGCCCAGCAGCTCGGCGGCCGACTTCAGGTCGGCGCGCGGGCTCCCCAGCAGCAGCCGGTAGTCGAGCAGGGCTTGCTTGACGGCCGTGGTCCTGGAGCTGAAGCTGGATTCGTCCACGTGCTTTTTCTCCGCCTCGGCCAGGTGGCGCAGGGCCGCCAGGCGGTCGGCATAAGGCTCCTTCGTGTCCACCCGCAGGGCTTTACGGGCCTCGGCGGCGTCTTCGAACGAGCTCACGAACTCGGCGATCTCCAGCAGTCGCTCGCGCTCCTCGCGATACTCGGCCTGGTCGAAGGTCTGGGGGCGCAGCTTCTCGCGGAAGTGGATCAGGGCCTTGCTGGCCACCTCAGGCTTGACCTGACGCTGGCGCAGCTCTTTGTACTCCCCCATCAGCTCGCCGGGGTGCTGGTCGGGCTTGAGGGCCCGCATCAGGTTCCCGTAGGAGTAGACGCCCATGCGGGTGCGCTGCTCGCCTTCCAGTCCCGGGTTGAGCCCGGTCTCGAAATCGCGCAGCTCGTGGATGGTGGCCAGGCATTCCTCCAACGGATGCCGCGGGGAAGCCCAGGTCAGCCCGTGGGCGTAAAACTGCTTCTCGTTGTCGTTGAGCCCCGGGTCGGACACGATCACGCGGTGGTGAAACTCGGCCAGCTCGAGCAGCTTGCGGCTGGGCTGGGGGATCTGGCCGGAAGAGAGATCCAGTTTCTCGCGGGCCACCCGGCCGTAGAGGCTCACGCCCAGCATCGTGTAGCGCTGGTCGGTGAGGGCGTGGTAGGCGCCCGAGGCGTCCAGGTCGTTCAGGGTATCGTCGCCGCGGTGGAAGGTCAGGCCGATGGAGCCCAGGTCGCGCAGGCGCCGGGCCAGCGGGTCTTGATCCAGCCGGGGCACGCTCTGGCCCAGGGCGAAGAACTCCACCGTCTCCAGGTCGGCCAGCGAGTTCACCGGGTACATCCCCTTCGAGCCAGGAGCCTGGGCCCAGAGGGACCTGACGTCCTCTTCGTCCCGCTCCAGGGCGCGGTAAGCTCCGTAGACCCCCACGGGACGGCTGGCGTTGTTTTTGAGGGCCTCGCCCACCGAGTAGTCAGACCGTCCCTCGGCCTCTAGAATGCGAAACTGCACCCCGGCCTGGTCGAGCTTCTCGAGTCGGCCGGCCAGGGCCGGGTTGGCCAGGCGCTGCGAGTCGCCAGCCAGGAACAGGCTCTCGGCGTCCTTGAG
>QWHO01000162.1 GCA_021404945.1 bacterium CPR1 | reverse complement strand
ACCAGCAAGAGCAGCCGGCCGTCGTCCTCCAGCTTGACCAGGGCCCGGTGGGCGGGGTTGGGCTCGGCCAGGCGGAGCTCGTCCCAACCTTCGAGCTTATACTCCCAGTGCTCGTTCCGCCTGGCCTCGCTGGCCAGAAACTCGTCGAAGTAGACCGGCTGACGCCGCTTCCAAACTCCCTGGGGGCCGCGAAAGTCGGGGATGCCCGAGCCGGTGGAGATGCCCGCGCCGGTGAAGACCAGCACGCGTTTGGCCGCGGCCAGGGCTTCTTTCAGCTGCTCTTCCCCGCTCATCAAAGAGGCGTTCGCGCTGGCCGGTCGCTCAGCCCTTCACGAGCGAAACCGGCAGCGGTGGCTGCCTGGCCCGGCCCGAGCAGGTCAATCCCACCAGAAAAAGAGCTGGTCGCTCTTCTTGAGCTGGCGAGCCAGCTCTTGGACCGTGCCGCAGCCCTGGTCCACGATGTCGGGGCAGAACGCATACATCCGCCTGGCCAGGCCCTTCGGGTCGCGCACCGGCTCGAGGAAGCGCCCGCCCAGCGAGTCAGGGGCGATCATGGTCAACACGAAAGGCTGCTCGGCCTGGAGCTCTCGCAGCCAGTCCAGGATGTCGCCGGTGCCCAGCGAGCAGTTGCACCCATCGGTCTGCACCGCCGCGATCACCTCAAAGGGGTCCTTCGTGGCCGCGGCCAGGAGGGCGCTCTTGCGGCTCGAGTCCCAGCACACGAAGCATCCCCGAGGGGAGAGCTCGCCTTGCAGCTCTTCCAGCTTCAGCTCCGGCAGGCATTGCGTCTGGACGTGGACCCGATAAAGGCCGGGGGCCTCCTCGCTGGGCTGGCTCCCGCAGCGCGCGGCCAGGTCGCCCAGGGCGGCCCGGAAGGCTCTGGAGGTCTTGAAGCTGGGCACGGGCACCGAGCGCGGCTCGCGCTTCGGCGCCAGAGGCTCGGACGGGGGGGCCTCGGCCGCCCCCAGCGACTCCAGCCAGCGCACCATCTCTTGCCTTTCGTAGAGTCGGGCTACCGACAGGGCCGTGGCGCCTTCGTGAGCCTGAGCCGGATCGGCTCCGGCGGCAGCCAGCTTTCGGGCCGCCTCCAACTGGCCAGAGCGGGCCGCCTCCATCAGGGGAGGCCCCATCAGCCCTGGCCGGCCAGGGTCAGCCCCGGCCCGCAGCAACGCCTCCACGATCGGCACGACTGTTTCGCCAGGCAGCGGGAGCAGAGCCTCGGCTCCCCGCTCGGAATAGCGGGCGACGGCTCCGGTCGGGGCCGTTCCCTCCAGGGGATGCCAGCGGCAGGCGCTCACCGCCGCCACCAGCGGCGTCTGCTTGGAGCGGCTGGTCTGGTTGGGATCGGCTCCGGCGGCCAACAGCCGCTCGACCAGCTGGCCGTCCCCCACCTCGCAGGCGGCCACCAGGGCGCTCCCGGCGGGCCGGCCCTTGCTTCGTTGCAGCAGGAAGTCCACCACTGCCCGGTGTCCCCCGTGCGTGGCCAGCTCCAGAGCGGTGGCGCCGCCGGGCCCCTTCTTCTTCAGGTCGGCTCCCTTCTCGGCCAGCACTCGCACCAGCTCCAGGTGGCCCGCCTGGCAGGCCAGCAGAAACGGGGTCCAGCCGAGCGCGTCCTTGACCTCCACCGGCGCACCGGCCTCGAGCAGGGCGCGCGCCACCTCCAGGTGAGCGCCCTCCACGGCTCGGGTCAGGGCCGGGCGGCCCAGGCACACCCCGGCCAGGGCGTCCTCGCCAGCCTCCTGGCCAATCCAGCGGGCAGCTTTGTCGGGTGGTCCGTCCAGCAGCGCGGGGTCGGCGCCTGCGTGCAGCAGCGTCTGCACGGCTTCGCGGTGACCGCCCCGGGCGGCCAGCATCAGGGGCGTCCAGCCCTGCGTGGCCCGGCGCTGATCGCGCGCCTCGATCGGGGCTCCGTCATCCAGCAAACTGCGTAGCGTGGCGGCTTCCCCCTGCTGAGCGGCCAGAAGGAGCTGCTCGGCCGGGGTGCGCCGCTCGCTGGTCACCCCGAACTCGGCCAGCAGCGCGCGGAGCTCGGTGTTGGCCAGCTCGAAGGCGGCGCGACCCTGGCTGTCGCGCTTGTCGACCAGGGCTCCCGCAGCCAGGAGCCGCCGGACCGCCCGCGCGTGGCCGCCCAGAATTGCCGCCAGGAGCGGCGGTGCCTTGACCCGGTCGGTCTTCAGGGGGCCCGGCTCGTCGGGATCGGCACCGGCCTCGAGCAGTGCCTGCAGCACCTCGTCGCGCCCCTGCTCGGCCGCCAGCACCAGGGGCGGCAGCCTGCCAAACCGGGGAGTGTGCCGCGGGTTGGCCCCGGCCCCCAGCAGGGCCAGCGCCAGCCTGTCGTGACCGCCATCGAGCGCCGACAAGAGGGGAGTGGAGATGCTGCTGCCGGCGTCGGGATCGGCTCCGGCCCGCAGCAACCGCTCGGCCACCTCCAGGTGGCCCAGAGCGCAGGCGACCTGAAGGGGAGTGCCCGAGGGCGCCACCATGTTGACGTCTGCCCCCTGAGCGATAAGGGCCTCGACCGTGGCCAGCCGCCCCGTTCGGGCCGCCCACACCAGCCCCTGGCCGCGCCCGTCCGCGCCCGCCTCGATAAGGGCGCAGAGCAGATCATCGCGGCGGTGGTGGACCAGCTCGAGCGCGCTCCGTTTCCCCTTGCGGGCGTTGGGGTTGGCCCCGGCCGCCAGCAGCTCCTGGACTCTGGCGAGCGAGTTGGATTCGATGGCCTCGATCAGCTCCTGCTCCAGCACGGAAGAAGCGTTTCGAGTTCTCCCGGAGGAGACCCTCCGGTTCGTGTTGTGGTGTCGCGCCCCAAGGGCATCAGCCCTCGAAGAGCCCTGCGCTCAACAGATTCACTCTGCTCGTGCCCAGACCGCGCCTGGGGATGCTCTCGAGAGAGATTTCCTCGATCCAACGATGAACCCCGGGTCTCCGCATTTCGTCCGGACGGCCGATCCGTTCTCCCGCGAGGGGCGCCTCCGAACCGGGCGAGCGCGCAAACGACCACCAGCACGGCCGTCATAGAGCCCCGTGCACCGCGTGCTCTTCTTCCTGACCGAGGGTCCAAGGGCAAGAGCTCGGGCTGAAGACCTCGCCCGAACTCGAGCAGACGCAAGCAGTCGGATCGAGTTTACGCTGGAATTTGGCGGTACCGGGCTGGCTCCGGCGTATACGCCGGAATAAGGGCGGTACCGGGAAATTTCTGCGTATGCCCCCCGGGCTGGTCGGCAGGGGAGCTGGGCGCAGGACCTTTCGATGCGGGGGTCTCCGGCACGCTGACAGCGTGGTCGAGAGGGACGCCCCCGCCCACCCCGAAGCCCAGCGCCCCATGCGCCGATTGCTCTTCGTACTCTTCTTCCTCACCCTGCCCGCCTGGCCCCAGGAGCTGGTGGGCGGAGGGATCGTCCGCTACACTTTCCCCGAGGGCGCCGCCCTGCCCCGCTCGCTGGCCCTGGAGACAGAGCCCGAGGCCAGGGGACCCGTTCCCCGGGCCTTCCCCCTGAAGCCCGCCTTCACCCCGGGCAAGGTCCAGATCCCCATCCCGCCCAGCGACCTCTACGCCACCGGCGAGGTCACCGGCCCCCTGCGCCGCAACGGCACCGCCATTGAGCTGTGGAACCACGACAACTACGGCTACACCGACTACGAAGGGCGCAGGCTGTACCAGTCCCATCCCTGGGTGCTGGGTGTGCGGCCCGATGGCACCGCCTTTGGAGTGCTCTTCGATACCACCTGGCGCTCCGAGCTCAAGCTCACCGACGACGCCATCGACTTCACCACCAGAGCCCCCCAACTGGCCGTCTACCTGATCGATCGCAAGAGCCCGCAGGCCGTGCTGCGCGGCCTGGCGGAGCTGACCGGCACCATCTCGCTTCCCCCGCGCTGGGCGCTGGGATTTCAGCAGTGCCGCTACTCCTACGCTCCCGCCCAGCAGGTCAAGGACATCGCCCTCGAGCTTCGCCAGCGCGACATCCCCTGCGACGTGATCTGGATGGACATCGACTACATGGATGGCTACCGGGTCTTCACCTTCGATCCCAAGGGCTTCCCCGACCCCCGCGGCCTGAGCGATTTTCTCCACCAGCACGCCTTCAAGGGCATCTGGATGATCGACCCGGGCGTCAAGAAAGAATTGGGCTACTCCATCTTCGACTCGGGCGACGACCACTCCGTCTGGGTGCGCGACGGCGCCGGATCCCCTTACGTGGGCAAGGTGTGGCCGGGCGAGTGCCAGTTCCCCGACTTCACCCGACCCGACGTGCGCCGCTGGTGGGCCGGGCTCTACAAAGACTTCCTGGCCCAGGGCGTGGACGGCGTGTGGAACGACATGAACGAGCCGGCCGTCTTTCCGCCCGGGGCGGTGGACAAGAGCATGCCCCCGGACGCCCGCCACGGCGGCGGCGACGGCCTGCCTCCCGGCCCCCACCTGCAATACCACAATGTCTACGGCATGCTGATGGCCCGCGCCACCCGCGAGGGCCTGCTGGCCGCCAGGCCCGAGAAACGCCCCTTCGTGCTCACCCGGGCCAACTTTCTGGGCGGCCACCGCTACGCCGCCACCTGGACCGGGGACAACGTCTCCAAGTGGGATCATCTCAAGCTCTCGGTCCCCATGAGCCTGAGCCTCAGCCTGTCTGGCCAGCCCTTCAACGGCCCCGACCTGGGCGGCTTCGGCGGCACCGCTACCCCGGAGCTGTGGGGCAACTGGGTCGGCTTCGGGGCCTTCTTCCCCTTCTGTCGGGCCCACTCGAGCAAGGACACTCCTCCCAAGGAGCCCTGGGCCTTCGGGCCCGAAGTCGAGCAGGCCGCCCGCATCGCGCTCAGCCGCCGCTACCGCCTGATGCCTTATCTCTACACCCTTTTCGAGCGCTCCTCGCGGCTGGGCGATCCGGTCATGCTGCCGGTCTTTTTCGCCGACCCGAAGAGCGAGCGGCTGCGCACCGAGCAGCAGGCCTTCCTGCTTGGCCCCGACCTGATGGTGGTGCCCCGCTGGGCCACCGAGCCCGCCCTGCCGGACGGCTGGCGTGAGATTACCCTGGTGGAGGGGGACCACGGACCCTACCACGCCCGCCTGCTGCAACGCCCTGGCAGCGTGATCGCGCTCGGCCGCGTGGTGGAGAGCACCGAGGAGCCCATGCTCGAGCCCCTCACCTTGAGCATCTGCCTCGATGGCAACGGTCAGGCCGAAGGCGAGCTCTACTGGGACGCCGGCGACGGCTTCGCATACCAGAAGGGAGACTTCCGCCGCACCCTCTTCCGCGCTCGGCGAACCAACGGCACGGTCCTGGTCGAGGAGCAGGTGCTCGACGGTCAGCGGTCGCGTGATTTCGCTCGCGTCACCGGGGTGGTCTGGACCCGCTCCGGCCCGCGCGCCGGCTCGGCCGAGGCAGGCCAGCCGCTGGCCGTGCCCCTCGACTGAGCCTCGCGCGAGAGCAAGTCGCAGATGTGCGGGGGGGTAGGTCAGGGGGCCGTCCTCGATGATGCGGCTCAGGCCGACGTTCAAGCCCGTTCCGACGACCGTGCCAACCCTGTCGTTTCGTCCGGACTCGGGCGCGGTGGGCGACCCTGTGACGCTGACCGCGCCTCTTCAAGGGCGTCCAACGTGCTCTTCGACAACATTGGCGTGGGGGGAGGCAAGTTCACGCTCGATGCCACCGACACCACGATCGCGACGAACGTCCCTCCGGGAGCTCCGATCGGTCCGGTCAAGATCTCGGTGGCGGTCCCAGGCGTTCCGGGCGGCCAGCTCGACTCCGGTAGCGCGGAGTTCCAGGTCACTCCAGCCCGGCCCTCCATGAGGAGCTGACGGTCAGCACCCTCCAGCTTTGGCGGTATCGACCGAGCGATTCACTCTGAAGACGCCTTGATCGGCCGACGTACGCCGGCTTAGCACCTGTGCGTGGCCTGACGCCCTTGCCTGCTTCACTGGTTCGGAGCTGAGCTTTGAGGCAACGAAAACGCGCCTCATGAGGCACAGTTCTGCCGCCTCACGCCCAGATGGGGCCTACTCCAGCACGATGCGCTGTACGTTCCCCTGTTTGGTGGTCAGCACCAGGTTGCCGTCGGGAGCCTGGTTGACTTCTCCCTCGGGCAGCGAGATCTCTTGCATCACCTGGCCCGATTCGCCGTCCAACGCCTTCAGGCCGTCGCGGTGGTGCACGAACACCGTGCCGTCTTCATGCACGAAGGTCTTGGTGACCTGCTTGCCCGCGTCCTGGCTCCAGCGCACTGCCCCGGTACGGACATCGATCGAGCTGACCTGACCCTTGTAGGTGCTGGCCACCACCTCGCCGTTCTCGCCGGGGGCAGGGGTGTTCACGTAGGGCTGGCCGGCTTTGAACTGCCAGCGGGTCGCCCCGGACGGGTCCAGCGCCGTCAGAGTGCCCCCGAACCCCACCGAGTAAACCGTGCCGTCCGGCCCCAGCACCGGCTGGTGCTGGGGCCCGCCCGCTTCCACCCGGGACGACCAGGTCAGCGTCCCAACAGGGGAGATGTTGTACAGCTTGCCTTCCTGGGTCTGGGCCAGCACGCCCCCTTCGGGCGTAATCGTGAGGCCAGTGGCGTTCTTGACGGGCAGGTTGTGGGCCAGGTCGATCATTTCCCCCTCGGGCTTGATCCAGGTGAGCGAGTTGCGCCCGCCCACGATCATCGTGTCCTCGGAGATGGCCAGGGCTCCCGGGTAGCCGTTGGGCGAATAGATCCAGCGCCGCTCTCCAGTGGCCGGGTCGGTGCCCGCCAGCGAGCCCTCCACGGTGCGCACGATGGGCGATCCGTCGAGCTGGCCTTCCAGCGTCCCCTGGTGGTGCACGTTGACCGTGCTCAGGGTGGAGCCCGTTTTCTGGTCGATCCGGTGAATCTGGCAGCGCGCGTCGTCGAAGCTGCCCAGCACCACCTCGTCCTCGGTCAGGGCGGGCTTGCCGTACAGCGTCTTGCCCAGGTCCACGCTCCACTCCACACGCGCGCGAGCGGCGGCCTGGGGAGCGTTGAAGACGTTGAGCATGCATCCTCCAAAACAGGTGTTCTTGTCACCACTCTACCCCCCGTTTCTGAAAAACTATCGAAAAGGGGCGGCGCGGCGGGGGTCGTAACACCCGCCCATGCGGCGCTACCTGGTAGGCATCGATCTGGGCACCTCCAACTCGGCCGTGTGCCGCGTGGACGCCGCCACCGGCAAGCTCGAGACCGTCCCCATCCTGCAGCGCGTGTCCGAGACCGAGGTGGCCGAGCGCAACCTGTTGCCCTCTTTCACCTACCTGCCCGGAGCCCACGAGCTGCCCCCGGGGGCGCTCAGTCTGCCCTGGGCCGCCGAGCAGGACTTCGTGGTGGGCGAGCTCGCCCGCACCCAGGGAGCCCGCGTGCCCGCCCGCCAGGTGGTCAGCGCCAAGTCCTGGCTGGCCTACCGCCAGGCCGATCCGACCGAGGCCCTGCTGCCATGGGGCTCGCCCCCCGAGGTGCCCCGTCTTTCCCCGGTGCAGGCCTCGGCCCGCTACCTCGAGCACCTGCGCCGCTCCTGGGACCATCACGACCCTGATTCCCCGCTGGGCCTACAGTCCATCGTGCTAACCGTGCCCGCCAGCTTCGACGAGCTGGCCCGCGAGTTGACCCTGGAGGCCGCTCGCCAGGCGGGCCTGGAGCACCTGCTGCTGCTGGAAGAGCCCCAGGCCGCCTTCTACGCCTGGCTCTCGCGCGGGCAAAAGCCCCCCGAGGACGAGTTGATCCTGGTGTGCGACATCGGCGGCGGAACCACCGACTTCACCCTCATCAAGAGCGGTCCGGGGGGGCTTGAGCGGGTGGCGGTGGGGGATCATCTCCTGCTCGGCGGCGACAACCTGGACATCGCGCTTTCTTACGCCGTCGAGCCCCTGCTGGCCGCCAAGCTGGACCTGTTGCAGTGGGGCGTGCTGAGAAACGAGTGCCGTCGAGTCAAAGAGCTTTTGCTGGGGGAGGATCCCCCCACCAGGGCCCGGATCACCGTCCCTGGCAGCGGCGCCAAGCTGCTCCAGAGCGTGCTCACCGCCGAGCTCGAGCGAGCCGACGTGGAAGAGCTGGTGCTGGACGGCTTTTTCCCGGTGGTGGACTACCACGAGCCCCTGGTGGAGGATACCCGCACCGGCCTTCGCGAGTGGGGCCTGCCTTACGCCGCCGATCCTGCCCTGCCGCGCCACCTGAGCGCCTTCCTCAAGGCCAACCAGGCCGAGATCCCCGGGAGGGTGCTGTTCAACGGCGGCGCCTGCCGCCCGCCGGCTCTCCGAAGGCGCCTGCTGGACATCCTCAGCGCCTGGAAGGGCTCGCCGGTCACCGAGCTCGAGAACCCCGAGTCGGATCTGGCCGTGGCCCGCGGGGCAGCCCACTACGCCTGGCTTCGCAAGAAGGGGCGGGCCCGCATCCAGGGCGGCGTGGCCCGCTCGTTCTACGTGGGCGTGGGCCAGGAGATGGCCCTTTGCGTCATCCCTCGCAACGCCAGCGAAGGCAGCGAGGTGCGCCTCAAGGAGCCGGTGCTCAAGCTGACCGTGGACGCCCCCGTGCGCTTCCCCGTCTATACCTCGTCCCTGCGCCCCCTGGACGCCCCGGGCAAGCTGGTGGGCAACAACGCCGAGGACCTCACCCCCCTGCCCCCGATGGAGACCGTGATCCACACCGGGGGGGCGGCCCGCGAAATCCCCGTCACGCTGTCCGCGATGGTGACCGAGGTGGGCACCCTCGAGCTCTATCTCAAGAGCCAGGAGGCTCGCCACCGTCTGGCCTTCAGCCTGCGCGGAGGGCGCCTGGAGTCCACCGGTCTGGGAGTGCCCGCCGAAGCGGTGGATTCGGCCCGCGAGCTGATCCGCGAAGCCTTCGAGGCCCGCCCGGGGGCCCTGCGCCACGATACCCCCCGGCCCAAAAACCTGCCCAACCGCCTGGAGACCCACTTGCGCCAGGCCCGCGGCGAGTGGACCTCGGCCCTGCTGCGGGCGGTCTGGGATCCGGTCTTCGAGCAGCGCCGCCGCCGCCGCGCCGACGCCGAGCATGAGACCTACTGGCTCTACCTGGTCGGCTGGTGCCTGCGTCCCGGCCTGGGACTGCCGCTGGACGACTGGCGCGTGGAGCAGACGGCCGAGCTTTACAGCGCCTGGATCCAGTTCCCCAAGTCCTCCAAGGTGCGCCTGCAGTGGTGGATCTGCTGGCGCCGCCTGGCGGCCGGGCTCAACAAAGCCCGCCAGGAGGAGATCTGGCGCTCCATCGCCCCCGCCCTGGTGAGCGGCCGCAAGCACTTCAAAAGCAAGGTCAGTGGCGCGTTCGCCGGCCAGGAGGCCCTGGAGGTCATGCGCCTGGCCGTCTGCCTGGAGAAGCTCCCGGTGGGCGAGAAGGAGCTGCTGGGCCGCACTCTGATGAGCCGCTTCCACGGTCAGAAAGAGGACTTCTGGCGCCTGGGCCGTCTCTGTGCCCGCCAGCCCCTGGGCGGGGGCGCCTCGGCCGCCCTCCCCCCCGAGGTGGTGGAGCCCTGGGTGCGCCAGCTGCTGCGCGAGAAGTGGCTCGACGTCCCCATGGCCGGCGTGGCCCTGGCCGAGATCGCTTTGTTCACGGGGGATCGCGTGCGCGACCTGGACGAGGACCTGCGCGCCGAGCTAGCCGCCCGCATGCGCTCCGAGGGCGTCGACCCCGCCCGCATCGAGTCCGTTACCCTGGGTCGCGCCGTGGACGAGGAGGGCACCGCCGCCTTCCTGGGCGAGGCCCTGCCCGTCGGCCTGCGGCTCTGAGCGTCTCGCCGCGCTCCCGCCGTCGAGCTTTGCGCCAAGCGTCCTGAACCGGTCACGCAGCAGACCCGGTAGAGCCGGAGCCGCGAGCTGCACGGAGCGTGCGTGCCCGGACCTTACCGTTCTGGGCCCGTAACCGCTCTCCCCGCCTTACCGTTCTGAGCCCGTTACCGCTCCCACCGGGCGGTATACCGCCGGCTCAGAACGGTAACGCTCTGGCGCCGGTAAATCCTGGATCCCGAGCAGCCCACCCAGGCGAGCCCCGGACCCGGACTCCCACCAGGCGGTATACCGCCCGCTCAGAACGGTAACGCTCTGGCGCCGGTAAATCCCGGGTCCCGAGCAGTCCACCCAAGCAGGCTCCCGGAGCCGGACCCTACCCTTCGACCCGCCTTACCGTTCTGAGCCCGTTACCGCTCCCACCGGGCGGTATACCGCCGGCTCAGCACGCTACCGGGCCTGTGCGCAACCCCTGCAGCCAGCTCGACCGAATGCGCCCCGGCCTGATGCAGGCCATGCTCGGCCGCGACGCCGAGGGAAGCCTGGTGCGAAAGTGCGGCGTCATGGCGGTGGTCCGCTCCGGGGGCGTGCTCTACCTCGGAGACCCGCCCCACCAGAGACTCCAGCCCGTCTGACATTGCCAAGCCTCCGCCCCTGAGGCACCGGGATCGCGCCTCATGAGGCGCACTTGCGCTGCCTCACCGAGAGCTGTCCGCCTCGAGCTCTTCAGCCCCCTTTCAGGACCCTGGTCTATCCTCGGGAGGATGCAGATCGACTTCTCTTACCGAAGGCGGTTCCACTGGCCATGGCAGGATGCCCAGAAGAGCATCGACCAGAGCCAGGCCGAGCGCCAGCTCGACAAAGGCCGGGGGGATCGGCTCAGCGTGCGTCTGGCCGAGAACGGCCCCCTCGTCCCCCTGCCCACCAAAGCCGACCTGCAAGAGCTGCAGGCCTTCCAGGAGGGCCGTCCCCCCGAGGGCAAGCCCGAGCTGGGCCAGGCCCTGCTCGATCTGGCGAAGGGTGGCTGGAGCTTCCACGGCGCGGCCGGCCAGATCGGCCTCTACGGAGCCTACAACGCCCTCACCGACCCGGCCTTCGCCGAGCTGGGCTCTCCGGTGGCCCGCAAGGACCGGGCCGAGGTGCCGCTCGACCCCGAGCGCACCATGCGCATGGCCAATTTCTACAACGGCAACAGCCTGAATGCGCGGCTGGAGGGCGAGGGTTACCAGTTCTTCAGCCAGGGCGAGCAGGTGGCCGGGTTCGTAGCCGGCCCCCAGTCGTCGCTGGGCAGGAGCGGCCAGCTCTGGCTGGAGGGCCCTCTGCCCGCCGAGCCGGAGCTGCGCGATAAACTGCAGCTCTTCCAGCAGCTGGTCAGCGAGACCGGGTCCGTCAGCGAGGCTCGGGACGCGCTGGCGGTGGTGGAGAGCCAGGCCCCACCCGAGCAGAAAGCGCGCCAACTGGTCGAGCTGCCGAGCCCGGGGCTGAGTGAGCGCGCTCTGGGCTACCTGTCCCTATCGCACCCGCTGGCGGCCGAGGTCACCCGTATCGCCATGGAGCAGGCTCCCGACGGCTTTGAGCTGGTTGAGCAGGCCTGCCAGGACCCCAACTCGGTCGGCCTGGGCCAGAAGCTTGCCCGCCACGCCGACGACCCCGATGTGGCCCGCGCACTGCTCGAGGCCCAGAAAGAGAAGGCTCCCGAGCTGGTCAAGCTGGGGGCCAGGCTGCTCAAGCAAGAGAGCACTGAGGCCGTGGCCACGGCCGTGGCTCTGCTCGACGAGATCGAGCAGGGCAAGTCCAGCTCGAGCGTCGAGCTGGCCCGCAAGCTGCTGGCGGCCGGCGCCGACCCGCTGGCGGTGATGCGCACCCTGCGCAAGACGCCCGGCTGGGAGGCCCCTCTGACCTTCTACGAGCGGGCCCAGGTCAAGCTCAATTACTTGGATAGCACGAGCGCCCTGGCGGCCGCCCTGGTCAGCGGCCCGGCGCCCGACAAGACCACCATGCTGCAGCGCGTCCATGCCAGCCTGGCCAACATGGACGAGTCCGACCAGGAGGCTCTGGTGGAGACCGCCCTGCGCCACCTCGACCCCGAGTCCAAACCAGCCGTCAAGCTGGCCCGCGCTCTGGAGCAACCCGAGCTGGCCCTGATTACCTCCCGTCTTAAGACCGGCCAGGACGTGCTGGCCATGGGCCAGCAGGCCTTGCAAGATCAGGAAACCCTGAGCGAGGAGGCGGGCACCGCCCTGCTGCAGGCCCTCGAGCAGCACAAGGACACCCGCGAGCTGGGCAAGGAGGCCGCCGCCCTCACCGCCGACCTGAGCCTGGAGGCCACCCACTACGTGCTGGGCCAGCTCTTCAACCAGCCCGGCGACCTGTTGACCCGGGGCAGCGCCATCCTGGCCGAGCTTCGCACCGACGAGGCTCCCGGCAACAGGGATGACCCGGGTGCTTTCGCCCACGCCCTGCTCGACCGCCTGGCCCGCAACCCGGCTCACAAGACCCTGGCCGAGCGCGCCAGCAAGCTCTCCAAAGCCCAGGAGTCAGAAGACTACGAGATCGCCTACGAAGGGTTGAC
>QWHO01000161.1 GCA_021404945.1 bacterium CPR1 | reverse complement strand
GTTCCAGCGCGTTCGTCAGATTGTGCTAATGTGCAAAACCAAAGTGCGAGCACATTAGCAGCGCAGCCGAAAGCCCCTCGTAAGATTTCCTACCGCACGCTCATAGATTCAGTCTGGCACGCTGAGACGGCGGGGAGCAGGGCCCCCGCTCCTCTAGACCTCACAGGCTACCAGATTTTGTCCAGCTTGTCGGCATAGTAGTGGAGAGCAGCAGCGTAGGCCAGAATTCGCTCATCCCCGGTCGTCTCGAGCAACTGGGTCAGGAGGATCTCCATGGCCTGCTCGGAGCGACCCAGGTTGTAATAAGCCAGCGCGCTGAATACCTTGAGAGCCCGATCGTCGGGAAATTGCTCGGTGGCCCGGGACAACAGCTCCAACGAATCGTGGTAGCGCCCCAGACAGCGGTAGGTGCTGCCCAGGCCGACATAGGCCCCTCGCAGCTCCTCTCCTTCCAGCCCCTGCTCGATGGCCCGCTCGTAATATTGTACCGCTTCGCTCTCGAGGCCCAGCTTGTCGTGGGTCCAGGCGCACTGATACAAGACCTCCGGGTCATCGACATGCTCCGAGCAGAGAGCGAGGATCCCCTCGAGATCCCCGGCTTCCCGCAGAGTGACGGCTCTCTGCAACACTTCTCTCATTGAAGGAAATTCAGACCCTCCTGACAAACTTTCAAGAACGAGCTATGTACCTGAAACGTTTAGAGCTTTCCGGCTTCAAAACCTTCGCCGACAAGATCGACCTGGAGCTGCCGCGCGGCTTTCTGGCCGTGGTCGGCCCCAACGGCAGCGGCAAGAGCAACCTCACCGACGCGCTACGCTTTTGCCTGGGCGAGCAGAGCCTCAAGGTGCTGCGCGCCAATAAGGCCGAGGAGCTGATCTTCGCCGGCACCAACAACCGCCGTCCCGCCCCCTTTTGCGAAGTGAGCGCGGTATTCGACAACTCCGACGGCCACCTGCCGGTGGACTTCGCTGAGGTTTCCATCACCCGACGCATCGAACGCAGCGGCGACACCAAATACTTCAT
Organism: bacterium CPR1; assembly: GCA_021404945.1. GTDB lineage: Bacteria > Vulcanimicrobiota > Xenobia > Xenobiales > QWHO01 > QWHO01. Next base: position 14,405 of record QWHO01000161.1, on the reverse strand, counting down.
CAATCGCACGACCTGCCGACTCAAGGATATTCACGAGCTGTTGATGGGGAGCGGTATCGGTCCGGGCTCGTTCTCGGTGCTGGGCGGACGCGAGGTGGATCGGGTGCTCTCCACCGACCCCAGGGAGCGTCGCATGATGCTCGAGGAGACGGCCGGCGTCAACCGCTACCGGTTCCGCAAGCAGGAAGCCGAGCGCCGCCTGCAGCGCACGGCCGCCAACCTGACCAGGCTCAAGGACATCTTGATCGAGGTCGAGCAGCAGTGGGAGGAGAGCAAGAAGCAGCTCGCCCGCTACGAGCGCTACAAGAAAGCCCAGGACGAGTTGAAAGAGCTCGACTGTCAGGTGGCCCACTTCGACTACAGCCAGCTTGAAGGCAAGCGAATCCTCTTACAGGGTCGTGTGGAGGAGTTGGAGGGGGTGGCTACCGCCAGCGCTGCCAGCGAAGCCGAGCTATCGGGCCGACTTGAGCTGCTGCAAGAGAGACGGACCAGTCAGGAAGCCGAGCGCGAGCGCCAGGGCGCCGAGCTGGCCGCCATGCGCGAGGAGTCGGTGGCCAAGAAAGCGGCCTACGATGGGCTCTTCGGACGAGCCCGGGACCTGGAGCACTCGGGCCGGGTGGCCGAAGAGCGCCTGCAGGCGGCTCAAGACCGGTTGACCCTGCGCAGCCACGACCTGGACCGCCTGGGGCGCGAGCGTCCCCGCCTGCTGGCCGAGGTCGCCGAGGCTGAGGAGCGCGTCAAGAGGCTGCGTGCGGAATGGGAAGCGCTCCCCCTCCCGGGCCTGGGTGCCCACGGCGACCTGCGCGCCAAAATGCAGCAACTCGACCAGGAGCTCAGTCGCCTGATGGCCCGGGTCGAGAGCCTGCAGACGCGATTGGATACCGACCAGCGCCGCATGGACGAGATCGAGGCTTTGAGTCTGGCCGCCCTGGGAGAGGCGGGGGAGGCTGTCGACCTGGCTCCTCTGGTGAGCGACGCCGAGGGGCGCCTGAACACAGCCCTGGAAAGGCAAAAGGAGCTGCAGATCGCCTGGACGGCAAGCGAAAAGGACCTGATGGACTCGCGCAACAATCGCAAAGTGCTCGAGAATGAGCGCCGGCCACTGTTCACGCGCTGCACCGAGCTCGAATCCTTCCTGGAGGACCGCAGCGGCATGCCGGCGGCGGTGCGGGCGGTCATGGCCTGGAAGCAGCCTGGCACCGTGGGGCTGGTAGGCGAGTTGATCAAGGTGCGCGAGGGCATGGAAGTGGCCGTGGAGGCCGCCCTGGGCGGGCACATGCACGATGTCATCACGCGTGATCGCAGCACCGCCTCGGGGCTGATCGACCGGCTCAAGCAAGAGCGCATCGGGCGAGTCACCTTCTGGCCCCTGGATCTCTCGCGCAAGGCCGCTCCCAAGCCCGAGCTGCCCTCGCGCCAGGGGGTGGTGGGGCTCGCCCTGGAGCTGATCGGCTACCCCAAAGAGATCTTGCCGGTCCTGGAGGAAATGCTTGGGCGCACGGTCTTCATGGAGGACCTGCCCTCGGCCCTGGCCCTCTACGACCGTGGCTTCGGGCGCAGACCTCACCTGGTCACTCTGCAGGGTGAATATCTCTCCCCCAGCGGCGCCCTGACAGGCGGCAGCCTGGCTCAGAACCGTTCCAACCTCCTCAGCCGCAGGCGCCAGTTGGAAGATGCTCGGACCGCTCTCACCGGGCTGGAAAGGCGACTGCAAGAGCAGCAAGAGCGCGAGGAGCACGTCCAGAAGTTGCGCTATGAGTTAGAGCGCCAGAAAGCCCTGTTGGACGAAGAGGTCCGCAAGCTGCGCCAGGAGGTGGGGGACCTGACCGCCCAGCAGCGCCGCCACGAGGCTGACCAGGAGCGTTCCACCAGGGCCCTTGAGAAGCTCGAAGCCGAGCGCGCTGAGCTTGTGCGGCGTGGCGAGCAGTGGGCCGCCGAGCTGACCCGGTCGGATGTCGACCGTGATCTTCTGCAGGCCGAGCAAGAGAAAACCCGCGAGCTTCAGGCCCAGAACCAGGAAGAGGAGGCGCGCCGTCAGGTGGCCCGCGAGCGCATGCAGCAACAGGTGCTCGAAGCCGAGCTCGACCTTCAGCGCTGCCAGCAGAAACAGCAAGAGCTCGATCGTGAACTGGCCTCCATTAAGGCTCGCACCGACGAGCTGGCAGCCGACCAGGCCCAGGCGAGAGCCGAGCAAGAGCGCTGCTTGCAGGCCCGTCAGGACCTGGAGACGGAAGGCGCCCAGTTGCAGCAAGACCTGGCCCGCCTGGAGGTGGAGCTGGCCTCCCGCTCCACGGCCCTGGAAGAGCTGAAGAGCTCGCTGGCTGCGGTGGACCGCGAACTGGGCGAGCTGAAGAAGCAGCATCACGAGGTGGCAGCAAGCGCCGCTGAGCAGGGTCGCAAACTGCACTCGCTGCAGGTGGACTTGGCCGGAGTGCAGGCCAGGGCCGAGGAGGCGTTGGCCCGGGTGGAGGAGCTGGGGCTCAGTCTGGACGTGCCGCCCGAGCTCCCTGAAGGGATCGACCTGGACAAGATCCGCACTCAGGCCCAGCGGGTCAAGAGCTACCTGGAGAACTTCGGCAGCGTCAACCTGGGCGCCCGGGAGGACTTCGAACGCCTGCAGGGCCGCCAGGCAGACCTGACCACCCAGATCGCCGACCTGGAGGAAGGTTCGGCCAGCCTGCGCCAGATCATGGCCGAGATGGATGCGGCCACCGTGGAGCAGTTCCAGGCCTCGTTCACGGCCGTCAACGATACCTTCAGCCGCATGTACACTGAGCTCTTCGGAGGCGGCTCGGCTCAGCTCGAGCTGACGAACCCGGCCGACGTGCTCGAGTCGGGAGTGGAGATCGTAGCCCGCCCTCCGGGTAAGAAAGTGCAGAACTTGACCTTGATGTCCTCGGGCGAGCGGGCCCTGTCGGCCATCGCCTTCCTGCTGGCCCTGCTGGCCCACCGCCCCAGTCCGATCGTCATCTTAGACGAGCTAGACGCCCCTCTGGACGACTCCAACGTGGAGAAGGTGGCCGCTCGTCTGCTCGAGTTCTCGACCTCCTCGCAGTTTCTCTGCATTACCCATAACCGCAAGACGATGGAGTTCGCAGACCGGCTCTACGGCGTGACCATGGAAGAGCCTGGCGTGAGCCGCATGCTGACCGTGACCCTGAGCGGCCAGCCGGTCAGCGAGCCCCAGTCGGTTCAGGAGGTGACAGCGTGAGCCGGTTGGGCGAGCTGACCAGCAACGGCGCCTTTCGCCTGATGGTCAGTCTGCCCAAGAACCGGGTCGACATGGCCCTGGCGGCGGTCGAGGCGGGGGCAGAGATCCTGAAGGTCCATCTCAATTGCCACCACTTTGCCTCGGATACCCGGTTCGGCAGCTGGCGGGACGAAAAGCCAGTGCTGCGTGAGATTCTAGACGCGGTCAGGGTGCCGGTAGGGATCGTAACCGGCGAGGAAACCCAGCCGACGGCTGCCGAGTGGGCCGAGCTTTCTGGCTTCGGATTCGACTTCTGGGATCTTTTCGCGCGCTACACCGCACCCGGCTGCTTCGACGTACCCGGCCTGGGTCGCATGGTAGCCGTGGACGACAGCTGGACAGGCGAGATGGTGCAGGACATGGTCAAGCTGGGGGTAGACGTGTTCGAAGCCTCCATCATCCCTCGCACTCAATATCGCACCCCACTCAATCTGGTCGACCTGACCCGCTACGCCGCCCTGGGCCGGGCTGCCAGGGTGCCCATCATGGTGCCGAGCCAGAAAGCCCTGCGCCCGGATGAGGTGGGCTGGTTGCGCCGGGTTGGGGCCAGCGGTGTCACCATCGGGGCCATTGTCACCGGGCTCGAGCCGGACGGCCTGAGGGCCGCCACTGCGAGCTTCCGAGCCGCCATCGACGCGCTGGGCTGAGCCTTGTCCATCCTCCTCGTCCCCCTGGACGATCGCCCCTGCTGCACCCAGTTCGTCCAGCGACTGGCCGCCATGTCCGGGAGAGAGCTGATCCTCCCCGACCGACTGGGCAACTTTCTGAGGCCGGGCGACCCCGAGACCATGCTGGCAGCCATGGCCGAGCCCCACGAAGCCTTCCTGGTCTCCCTGGACATGGTAGCCTGGGGGGGACTGATCGCCTCCAGGGCTCAAGCCGAGCCCCTGAAGAGCGCACTCGGGCGTCTGCAAAAAGCCGCCCTGCTTCCCCGAGGAAGGCCTGCGCTCGCCTTTCAGTCCATCATGCGAACGGCGCCTACCCAGACCAGTCGCGAAGAGGTCGAATTGGCCGAGAGGCTGGTCGAGCTCTCGGTGCTGACGGCTCGCCGAGATCCTCGTGCGGACTCTTTGCGCGCGAGCTTCCCACCAACCTACCTGGAAGACTATCTGACTCGCCGCAAGCAAGCTCACCAGCTCAATCGCCTGGCCATCGAGCAGGCTCGTCAGGGTAGCTGGACCGGGCTTCTTCTGGGTATCGACGACAGCCGGACAGAGGGCTGGAATGTTCTGGAAACTCGAGAGCTGGAGCCTCTTCTTCCGCCCAACGCCAGCCTGGCACCGGGCACCGACGAGATGGGAATGCTGCTCCTTACAAGACTGATCAGACCGACCAGGCCTATCGAGGTGCGATGGTTCCCGGAAGATGCCGCCCTCCGAGTAGGACGCTACGAGGACCGTTCTCTGCATGCCGTGGTGCAGGCCCAGGCTCGCGCAGCGGGAGTGTCCCTGGGACAGTCCGCGCGCCAGCTCTGGGTCTACGGGCCCCTGGGGGAACAGGGTGAGGCCTGCGAGCAACCCCCAGTGGGGCCGGAACGGGCAGAAGCCCTGATCGCCGAGCTCAAAGTCGCCCTCGACCAGGGCCTGGAGGTGGGCCTGGCGGACGTCGCCCACGCCAACGGGGGCGACCTGAGGCTGCTCGAGGCCCTGGTGAGCTCGGGCCTGGCCCCGGGACTGATAGGCTACGCTGCCTGGAACACAGCCGGAAACACGCTGGGAACCGTGCTGGCAACCCTGGCCTGCTGGCCAGACCAACCCTCGCCCAGCCAGGAAGTCGTGCGGCAGAATTTTCTCCTGGAGAGATTGCTCGACGACGGCTACTACCAGGCCGAAGTTCGTCACCAGGGTGGCCTGGCAGGCCTGAAAGATGTACCCCAATCAGTATCAGGGTCCATCAAGCGTGAGTTGGACAGTCGCTTGAACCGACTGATCGCCGCCGGCTTTCGTCCTGCAAAACTCGAGGTTGAGCTTCCCTGGGCACGGACGTTTGAGGTCCGTCTTCAGATCGCCTGACCGCCGAAAGACTCAGCAGCTTACTCTTCACGGACTGATTGGTCAGACCAGGCGGAGAACCAATAGGTCTCCCCATCACTTCTCAATTCAAGAGGCCCATCGCGATCGAGATCCCAGAGCCCCGTGGGCAATTGCACCTGGCTGCCCTCGAGCTGAAAGGTAGCCTTTTTACGCCAGCCCCACTGCAATCGACCAGCCTGGATGAGCAGGCTGGAGGGCTCGCTGATCACTCGCACGGGACCCAGACTGCGCTGCTCACGCTCCAGGCTATCCAGACTGATCTCCAGATCGGGCCGAGCCACCCCCTGATCGCGCAAAAGCTCGTGCGAGGTGGCCTCGAGGCGGCTGGTTTCTCTTATCAATAAATGCTCCCCATCCAGGCTCAGCCAGACCACCGTCCCCAGGGGCAGGCAAGCGTGACGAATGGTCAGAGTCTTCTCCGCATGACCTGCCTGAAGAGTCAGACTCACCAACGAACAGACCAGGCAGACCAGGCCCATCGCTCGCCTGGACGGCCACAACAAAAGTCCCATACCGACCGCGTAAAGGAGCCAGAAAGCAAGACCGGGCGTGGGAAGCGAAAGGGGAGGGAGAAGGCGGGCCAGATACTTGGGGAGGGTGATCAAGAGGTCCAATCCAAGCTGCGTGAGCCCGATCAAAGGAGCCGCCAGCCGACTATCCAGACCGATCAAACCCGAAGTCAAGAAACCGAGGGGAAGGAGGGCCTCGGCCAGGGGCGCCAGCAGCAGGTTGGCCGGAAGCGTGGCCGGGGGGAGTTGGTGGAAAGAGTGAAGGAGGAGGGGAGTGACCGGGAGGCAGGCAGCTAAAGTGAGGGAGGCGGCCCGAGAGATCCAGTTCAGGACGCGATTTCGAAAGACATATGTGAGGGAGGACCCGTAAGCGAGCAAACCCAGGACGGCTGAAAAGCTGAGCTGGAATCCGAGGTCGGCCCAGACCCCCGGGTCGACCAGAGTGCAGGCCAGAGTGGTGAGCAGGAAGGTCTGCCAACCGTCGGAGCGGCGCCCGATGGCCTGAGCCAGGAGAGCAAAAAGAGCCATGAGGGTGGCCCGCACGATGGAAGGGGAGGCACCGGCCAGGAGACAATAAAAGGTTACCGCGCCGGCGGCCGGCCAGGCCAGCCGGTTGGGGCTGTAACCGAGCCTGCGGCCGGGCCAAAAAATGAGGGAGGTCACAATCGCCACGTTCAGGCCCGAAGCGGCTAACAGGTGGCTCAGACCGACCGCCCGAAAATCTTGCTCGACCTCACCTGGTAGCTCACCCGTCTCACCCAGCAATATACCCGCCAGCAGGCCTCGCTGGGCCTGGGAGTAATGCGGTCTTATACCTTGCAGCAAGCTTAACCGCAGGCGACAGGCCATCTGCCAGGGGTCCCATCCTTCCGGAGGACCGAGCCGATCGCAATCGGCCGGCGAGAGCCTGAGTTGATGGTGGATCCCCCTCCGGGCGGCCCAGGCTCGGGAGTCGAATGCCCCGGGATAGGCTGCGCTGGCCAGTGGTCGCAGGCGGCCCGTCAGTCGCCACCTCTCCCCGGGTGCCACTTCAGGCAGGAACTCGGCCGGCCCGCCCACTTCCACCAGAACCCGAAATGACCCCAGTCGCGGCCGGCCCTCCACCCGCTCAACCTGAAAGGGGAAACGAACTTTTCCGCCCTTGCTGCGTCCCGGCTCCAGCACCTGACCGCTGCAGTCGAGCTCAACGCCCTCGCAACCAGATACCGGATCGTGGGCGCGAGCTCGCGCCGCGAAACTCTCCCGCGCGTATCCCAAAGTGGCAAAGGCGATCAGGAGCAGCACGGCCCTTGCCTGGCGCCGCAGCCAGGCCTGATCGGATCCGGCCGCAAGAATCGCCAGACAACCAGAACCAGCCATCAATCCAGTGAAAGAAACCAGTGCGACCGGTCCCCGTGAGACCAGCAGCACCCCGATGACAGACCCCAGGCAAGCCCAGAAAACCTGGCGTTGAATCAGTCCCTGCACACCCTCATGGTGATGCGCGATTGTTAACCGGAGACTGCCAACCCCTTACCGTACTGTTGAGGACTTGTAACCAGATGATGAACCCGCTTCCAGGTCGGCTCAGTCAGGCACGAGCAGCACCTTGAGGACACCAGGGTTGGCTGCCCTTTGAAAGGCTTTGAGACCTTCCCGTAATGGAAAGGTGTGGTCGACCAGGGGGTCGACCGTGACCTGACCCGTTGCCAGCGCCTCGATTGCCGGCCGGAAGGGACCGCAGCGAGAGCCCTGCAGACGGATCTCTTTGACCATCAAGCCAGAGGCCTGCAGAGGGGAGGGCTCCAGCCAGCTGGACTTGAGCACCACGGTTCCGAGCGGACGAACAAGCTCGAGTGCCCGGTCAAGAAGGCAAGGAGCCCCGCTGCACTCCACCACCAGATCAAAGCTATCCGGCTCGAGTTGATCGCTGCTGCCCACCCACGGCAAACCCAGCGCCTCCAACAGTGCTTGCTTGGAAGGACGACGACTGAGAACCGTTACATCAGGGAGCAATTGAGCCACAAGCAGGCCCAGCCGCCCGTCCCCCAGCACCAGCGAACGCCCTCCGGTCTCAACCTGCTCAAAGAGGCGCAAGGCTGCCGCCAGCGGCTCCACAAAGACCGCCTGCTGATCGCTCACCCCGGGAGGCAACTCGTGCAGGTTCTCGCGCGGAATGGCCACCTTCTGGGCGAATGCCCCGTTCTTGCCCCGGATGCCCAGCACTTTGCGTTCGGGGCAATGATTTCCGAGGCCCGAACGGCACTGGGGGCAGAGCTTGCAGGAGCAGTTGATCTCGGCCACCACGCGACGACCCTCAACCTGGCCAACGAGCTCGTGGCCCGGAATACCGCGAAAACCAGCGTATCCACCCAGCAGGTGCAGATCGGTGCCGCAAATGCCCGCCCGCAGAACTTCGACCACCACCTCACCCTGACCGGGGACCGGGTCCGGGCAATCAGGCCGAAACTCCAGTACTCCGTTCTCCAGCCACAGCGCTTGCAGCTACAAACTCCTCTGCCAGAGAGCCAGCAGCTGCCCGGCCATCAGGACGGATGCAAGAGCTGCGACCAGCCAGACCAACCAGCCTGCCGAGGCCGATCTGGAGGCGGGGCGCTCGGCGGAATAAGTCACCTCCTGGACAGGCCGAGGATTCTGCTCCATCAGCTGCAAACGCTGAAAAAGCTGCTGATTGAAGCGCTCAAACCCCTGAGCCATGCCCTCCCAGCGCCCGGCCTGAGTGCGAGCCGCGATCAACTCTTGAGTGCGCTCCTCACAACGGTCGCGCTCCTTCTGCAACTCCTCGCGCAGGCGGTCGAGCTCGACCCGGATGTATTCACTCAACTCGGGTGCGCTGACGGGCGCCTCCTCGCTGGGCGCAGCGGGAGGGAGTGGAGGCTCCAGGTCGGCACCCACGGCCGCGCAGGCGACCCGCAGGGAACGTGGCTCCACCAGATAGACGAAACCGGTGCGAGTGCGGACCTTCCGGCTCTCTACTTTCCTTGCCTTAACCAGCCTTCGAATGGTTTGCTCGCTCTTGTCCACCGCCAGGGCGGCCTCTCGCAGCGTCAGATAACCACCGGTATCCAGCATGGTCTGCCCGGTCGGGTCGAGCTCCACCGGAGTAACCAGACTATCTACGGCCTCCTGCTCCCCGGAATCCATGTCATTGACTTCAGTGATTTCGGTCATCGTGGCGACCATCGCGCTTCGCCTCCTAGAAAACTACTCAAGCTAGTCTTGGATGAATAGCAAGAATATCCTTCAAGTACCCGAGGTGAAAAGGCGGGGCCCCTTTCGTGACTTATCACAGACAGGAAAACCACCAGAAAGCAAGAAACCAAGACTTTGTGAGAAACTTCACAAAGTCGTCCCCAGGCCGATTTGAGGCCCGTTTCAGGGTCCGAACAGCGAGTTTTCTTTGATGCCCGCCGTGCACACTCGATCCAATGAGTTGGCCCAGGAGGCCCGCAAGCATATGCCGGGCGGCGTCAACAGCCCGGTGCGTGCTTTTCGGGCCGTCGGCGGCGAACCCATCCTCTTCTCCTCGGCCCGAGGCTGCCGACTACTCGATGTGGACGGCAACGAGTACATCGACCTGGTGGGCTCGTGGGGTCCCATGATCTTAGGCCACGCCTACCCGCAGGTGGTCCAGGCGGTGCAGGAAGCCGCCTCTCGAGGACTTTCCTTCGGAGCCACCACCGAGGGAGAGATCCGTCTGGCCGAAACAGTCAAGCAGTTGGTCCCCTCCATCGAGCTTTTTCGCCTGGTGAACTCGGGTACCGAGGCCTGCATGAGCGCCCTTCGGGTGGCTCGCGGATTCACCGGTCGCGATCGCATCGTCAAGTTCGCCGGCTGCTATCACGGACACAGCGATTCCCTCCTGGTGAAGGCCGGCTCTGGCGCCCTCACGCTGGGCGTCCCCGACAGCAGTGGAATCCCATCGGATATCGCGCGCAACACCCTGACCCTGCGATTCAATGACCCCGACGCCGTGCGCGACCTGTTTGCCGACGAGGGGGACAGCATCGCTGCCGTCATCCTCGAGCCGGTCGTAGGCAACATGGGTGTGGTTCCACCCGACCAGGGCTTCCTTCAGCTCCTGCGCGAGGAAACTCAACGCAGCGGAGCCCTGCTGGTCTTCGACGAGGTGATGACCGGTTTTCGACTGGCCCCCGGCGGGGCCCAAGAGCTCTATCAGATCACTCCCGACTTAACCTGCCTGGGTAAGATCCTGGGCGGGGGGCTTCCGCTGGCGGGCTACGGGGGCCGCCGCGACATCATGGAGGTGGTGGCCCCGCTCGGTCCCGTTTACCAGGCCGGCACCCTGTCCGGAAACCCGGTGGCCGTAGCTGCCGGACTGGCGATGCTGAAAAAATTAGGCAATTCACCCGGCCTGCACGATAGCCTGGACAACAAAGGGCGCTTGCTGGAGGAGGGGCTGCAGGCCGCCATAGCTCAATACCAGGCTCCTGCCCGCGTGCAACGCGTGGGATCCATGCTGACGATTTTCTTTACCACCGCCGCGGTGACCAACTTCGATGCCGCCCAGACCTGCCGCACCGACCTGTTCGCCGCCTTCTTCCAGGGAATGCTGGCGCAGGGAATCTATCTACCACCCTCGCAGTTCGAGGCGGCCTTCTTGTCCACCGCCCACACCCGCGAGGATATCCAGCAGATCGTGGAAGCCGCCACGCGCGTCCTGGCCGACCTGAAGGCCTGAGGAAGGAGCCATCGTGGTCATTGCGCCCCTGAAAGAACTCGAGGAGGATCTCCAACGTGTCGAGGGCGTCGTTCTCGAGTTGCTGCAACGACGCGGGGGCGCCGTCCGATTGCCGGCCGAGCTGATGTTCAAGAGCGGAGGCAAACGCCTGCGCCCTGCTCTTGTGCTGCTCAGCTCGCGAATTCTGGGCCAGCGCCCCGATTCGGCCGTCAAGATCGGGGCCGCTGTCGAGATGGTTCACGGCGCGTCTCTGCTCCATGACGACGTCATCGACGGCACCTTCATGCGCCGTGGTCAGCCAACCTTGAACGCCCTGGAGGGAAACCGTTTCACGGTGCTTCTGGGTGACTTCCTGCTCTGTGAATCGCTGCTGGCTGTCTCCGACCTCAACCAGGTCGTGCTGGTGCAGGTCGTCAGCGAGTCGGTGGCCCTGATGACCCTGGGCCAGTTGCTCGAATTGGCCCACCAGGGAGACCCCTTTCTGGCCGAAGCTGACTACCTGCGCATCGTGGAAGGCAAGACCGCCTCCCTGATGTCCTGTGCCTGCAAGCTTGGAGCCCTGCTGGGCGGGGCCAGTCCCGACCAGGCGGCTGCCCTGGGCGATTTCGGGCTGAACCTGGGCATCGCGTTCCAGATCGTGGACGATGTGCTCGACTTTTGGGGTGACCCCAAAGTGCTGGGCAAGCCGGTGGGATCGGACCTGGGCGAGAAAAAGTTCACTCTTCCCTTCCTGGTCGCCATGCAGAGCAGTGAAGAGTGGTGACGAACGGCAAGCTCGCGAACGGCAGCGTCCAGGGGGTGGTCAGCTGGATGGATTGTCACCAGGCGCGCCCGCGTGCATTGGAGCTCGCGCGCGGCTATGCAGACCTGGCCAGGCAAGCTCTGGGCCGGATTCCGGCAGGGCCTGCTCGCCTGGCCCTGGAAGAGGTGCTGCACTACGTTCTGGAGCGGGATCTATAAATGGAATACGCCTATGTAGCCCTTTTCCTGTTGGGCGGGCTGGCCTTCGTAGGGGCCACCCTGACCCTGAACCGCTTCGTAACCTCTCCCCACCGCCCCAGTGCCTCCAAGTTGCTCGCTTACGAGTGCGGCGAGCCCCCCATCGGCGAGGCCTGGGTTCAGTACAACGCGCGCTACTACCTGTTCGCGATGATGTTCGTGCTCTTCGACGTGGAGGCCGCCTTCGTCATTCCGTGGGCGGTCGGATTCAAGACCATGAGCCTGGACCTGGGCATCTTGCCGCTACTCGAAATGCTCATTTTTCTCAGCTTACTGGCCCTGGCGCTGGTCTACGCATGGAGAAAGGGGGCCCTTGAATGGGTTTGATCGACAAAATCCCGGCCTACGTGGAGAAAACGCCCGGCGGTGGAGTCTTGATGACTCCCCTCAACTGGGTGGTCAACAACGTAAAAGCCAGCTCCCTGTGGTACATGCTCTTCGGCCTGGCTTGCTGCGCCATCGAATTGATGGCCACGGGTGCCTCGCGCTACGACTTTGACCGCCTGGGCATGATTTTTCGCGCCACTCCGCGCCAAACCGACCTGATGATCGTAGCCGGCACGCTCACCCTGAAGATGGCACCGCGGGTCAAGTTGCTCTACGAGCAGATGCCCGATCCCAAGTATGTCATCGCCATGGGCGGCTGCACCGTCTATGGTGGCCCCTTCTACCACGACGGTTACTCGGTGCTCAAGGGGGTCGACAAGATCATCCCCGTTGACATCCACGTCGCTGGCTGCCCGCCCCGCCCCGAAGCTCTCTTGCACGGCTGCCTCGAGCTGCAAAACCTCATCAAGACCGAGAAGCTCGGTCACAAACGCGACCGTCCCGGCCTTCGCCACCTGACCGCGGGCACCGTTCGCCCCTCGGGCCTGGTCGTGCCCGACTCGATGCGTGTCGTCCAGAACTCATGAAACGGGCAGATTTCCTCAAGAAGCTCCAGGAGCGCTGGCCCGAATCCATCCAGGATGAGCGCAACGAAAACGGGCTGGAGGTGCCTGCTCAGGCGATTCCTGAAGCACTGGCCTATCTCAGGGACGACCCGGAAACGCGGATGAACTACCTCGACTTCATCACGGCCGTCGACTACCCACCCGATACCATGCACGTGATCTACTCTCTGTATAGCCTGGATAAGCAGCACCGAGTCCAGCTAAAAGTGAAGCTCGACCGCTTCCACCCCACTCTTGCCACCGCCTCCCACCTGTGGACCAACGCCGAATGGAACGAGCGAGAAGTCTATGACTTGTTCGGGGTGGTCTTCCCGGGCCTGAGTGACCCTCGCCGCATCCTGATGCCGGAAGACTGGGAAGGTCACCCCCTGCGCAAAGATTACCTCCATCCCAATCTTGCGAGCAAGCCCGACTGATGCAGACTGAAGACCTGCGCGACGTACGCACCGAGGAGTTCGAGCTGAACATGGGGCCCCAGCACCCCTCCACCCACGGCGTGCTGCGAATGATCTTGAAGATGGACGGCGAGAAAGTTCTCCATTGCGACCCCATCATCGGCTATCTGCACCGCTCCATCGAAAAAATGGCCGAGTCGCGCACTTACACCCAGTTCATTCCGGTGACCGACCGGCTCGATTACTGCACCAGCATGACCTCCAACTATGTCTACGTGATGGCGGTGGAAGCCCTGGGCGACATCAGTCCCCCCCCCCGGGCCGAGTACATCCGGGTCATCATGTCCGAGCTGAACCGCATCGCCTCGCACCTGCTCTGGTATGGTACGTTCTGTCTGGAGATCGGCGCCACCACCCCCTTTCTCTACGCCTTCCGCGACCGTGAGAAAGTACTCGACCTGTTCGAGATGACCTGTGGTGCCCGGCTCCTCTACAACTACCTGCGCGTCGGCGGCGTGTCGCGCGATCTGCCGCCAAACTTTCTCAAGGAAATGATTGACTTTCTGGACTACTGGGAGCCGATCATCCCCGAATACGAAGATCTGCTCGACCAGAACCCGATCTTCTACAATCGGGCCCAGCAAGTCGGAGTCCTTACGCCCGCGCACGCGAACCGATTTGCCGTCTCCGGGCCCAGCCTGAGGGCCTCCGGGGTGAGCTACGACGTTCGCCGGGCCGACCCGTACTCGGTCTACAAAGACCTGAAGTTCGAAGTGCCCCTGGGTAAGAACGGCGATGTTTTCGATCGCTACCGGGTCCGGATGGAAGAGATGCGCCAGAGCGCGGCCATTCTGCGCCAGTGCGCCGAGTTGATCCCTTCCGGCAAGTTTATCGACCTGCACAACTGGCGCTTCACCCTGCCCGCCGGAGAGGTCTACAAGCACATCGAGTCACCGCGCGGCGACATCGGCTGCTATCTGGTCTCGAACGGTGGGGACAAGCCCTGGCGATGCAAATTCCGGGCCCCCTCCTTCGTGCACATTCAGCTTTTCCGAGAACTGATCAAGGACGTGCTGATCCCGGATATCATGGCCATCGCGGCCAGCTTCGACATCGTGCTCCCTGAGACCGACCGCTGAGGACTGGAAAGAGGAAAGCCAGGGCCGGCCTCAAATCTCCCGAGGTCTCATGCTGATTCTGGCTCAGACCCCGCACGGATTTGACGGCTGGTTGACGCCCCACCTGACGCCTTTGCTAGGCGAGTTCGGGGCGGCAGCCCTGAGCATGCTGATTGTTCTGGCGGGTTGCCTGGCCTTCATCGCCATCAACGTGCTGTTCCTGGTCTGGCTCGAGCGCAAGATCAGCGCGCGCATTCAAAACCGTACCGGACCGATGATGACCGGTCCGCGCAAATGGGCAGAGACCTCCATGTGGTTTGGCGGCTTCCTGCAAACTCCGGCCGACGCTATCAAGCTCCTCTTCAAGGAGCAAATCGTCCCCGCCAAGGCCGATCGGGTTCCCTTCTACCTGGCACCCATGTCCATCTTCGCGGTCTGCCTTACAG
>QWHO01000160.1 GCA_021404945.1 bacterium CPR1 | reverse complement strand
CCGCCGTTGTCCCACCAGACATAGGTCCCGGCCGCAAGCTGAGGGCCGGTGGGGTCGGCCTTCTTCACATCGGTCCAGGTGAGCTGGTAGTAAGGATCGATCAGGTTCTCGGCCCCGACGACCACCCCCTGGGGCGCCGGAGCGGCCGTGTAGTTGGCCTGCAGGCTGGGGTTGGTGGCCGAGCCGATGCGCACCTCTCCATCCGGAGAAACGTAGTTGGGCACGGCCCCGCCGGTCACCTTGGCCTCGCCTTTACTGCGCAGGCGCGGGGTGCTGGACGAATTGGAGGTCACGTTGACGGCCCCGGCCCCGGCTGGCAGCAGGGCCAGGAAGTCCTTGCCGGACATGCTGCCCGACTCCTGGACCTGGGGGCCCATGTCGGGAATCTGGTAGACCGCCTCCACCACTTTGCTGGCGACTGCGCCCCCCAGGTTGGGATTCAAGTTGCCGGGGTTGAGCTGGTTGCAGGCTGGTCCGGCTCTTCCCTCGACAGCCAGGCTGACGGCCCAGATCGGAACCGTGAAGGCGGTCGGGCTGCCGGGCCCGACCGAGCCTCCGGGGCCATCGGCTCTGGGAACCGGAGCCGCGGCTCCCCCGAGCAGATTGTTGACGGAAACGAACTGGTTCTGGATAGTGAGGACCGGGTCAGCCAGGCCATCGGCCCCGGGCGACCCGTCCTGATAGTTGAAGCGCAGCCGAAACTGCGACCAGCTGCCGTCCGGCGCGCGCACCAGGCCCACCACGTTGCCCTGGTCCTCCTGCACATAGAGGTCAGCGCTGTTGATGGTCACCTGATTTCGATTCCCCCGCCAGGCGGGGCTCTGGCGGACCTGAGAGAGCGCGTAGCTGATCCCCGATTCGGCTGCTCGCTGGGCCTGGCCCTGATAAAGGGTCTGCTGGCCTGCCGCAAGGTTTCCTGGACCCAGCGCTATGGATGCCGCCACGAACATGACCATCACCACGCTGAGCACGATGACGGTAATCAAGAGGATTCCGCGTCTTCGCATCAAGCCGACCTCGCTCTCGAGCTCTCTCCCCTTCACACTGTAGCACTCTTTTCGTGGCAAGGCAGCCCCAGGAGACTATTCCTCTCAAGCAACAGGCTACGCTCGCCCCTGGATGGGGGAGCGGGTCTCTCTTTCTCTTGAGCCCGTTAACCTGCGCCTGCAGGGTCCCTTTCGGGCCGGGCGATTTCAAGGACACTCTATCAGAGCCAGACGGTCTTCTTTTCCTCGGTCGGAATCAAATCGAACGGAGTCAGGATCCCCACCACGCGGCCTTGATAGGTAATGATCAAGCGGTGGACCCGGTGCTTGAGGAACAGGTCGATGGCAGCCTGCAGCGGAGCAGTCTGCTCCAGGCCGATCACCTCGCGAGCCATCACATCTCCCACCGTCGGATCCGGGTTCCCCTCGGGCGGAAAGCCCAGAGCCACGGCCGCGTCGCTGAGCGAGACGACCCCCACCAGCCGACCCTGGCCATCTTCGACCGGACAGCCTCGGATCTCCCGGCGCACCAACTCAGCGATCAACTCGCGCAGGCTCATCTCGGGGCGAGCCGAATAGACCCCGCGCTGCATCTTGTCGGCAACCTTGATTTGCATGGCCCACCTCCCTCGCCCTCGAGTGTAGCCCCCGGCAACCGGACGAACGATGACCTGGATCATTACCCGGCCAGCCATTTCAGCGTAAATTCGAGACAAGGAGCCGACCGAGCATGAAGATCTTGATTCCCCTGGATGGCTCGAAACTGGCCGAGGACGCTCTGGACCTGGCTGCCGGACTGGCCCGACTCTGGTCGGGCGAGCTGGTGGTGGTGCGCGTAGTCGGCCCTTCAGTGGCCATTCCGGCCGGTGCCCCGGGTCTGGCGATGCAGGTCGAGAAGGTGGCCCGGGAGGAGGCTTGCGACTACCTCGAGACCATCGCCCGCCAGCTCACCCGCTGGGGGATGGCCGGCGCCACCCGGGCGTTGTTCGGCCAGGCGGTCGAGCAGATCGTTCGGGAGGCCGAGGAGGAGGGGGTCGGCCTCATCTGCATGGCCTCCCACGGCCGCTCGGGCCCGGCACGCTGGTTGCTCGGCAGCGTGGCCGAGGGGGCGGTGCGCAAGTCACCCTGTCCGGTGCTGCTATGCCGTGGGGAGATCGGCTCGGACTTTCAGGGATTCCGGCAGGTGATCGTGCCGGTGGACGGCTCGCGCGGCTCCGCCGAAGTGATCCAGAAAGTCAAGCCCTATCTGCACCCGACCGCCCATCTGACGCTGGTGCGGGCCAGCGAAGACCTGGTGCGCCACAGTGCCCTGCGGCTCGACCAGGTCAGCTACCAGGGCTACCTGGACGCGCTCGAGGAAGAGCTCAAGGCGCTCGACCCGGAAGAGCGTTTTGGCCGCCGCGTGCTGGACTGCCCCGCCGCCGAGGCCATCATGACCCTGGCCCAAGAAAAGCAGGCCGACCTCATCGCCATGGCCACCCATGGCCGCAGCGGAATGCAACGCCTGGTGCTCGGCAGCGTGACCGAGCGGGTGGCCCGTCACGCCAGTTGCCCCGTGCTGGCCTTTCCGCTGGAGCGGTAGTCGTCAGAGCGACTTCACCACCAGGCTCTGCAAGTGGCCGATCTGCTCTTGCTGGCGATGCACCTGTCTCTGCAATTCGTCGATGCGGGCCGAGAGCTGGCTGGAGGCGGAATCCTCGGCCGGGGAGATGCTCTCTCCCGTCCTCAACAAAACGACCGAACAGGGGCAGCGGTGCCACACCCAGTCAGCCGTGCGACCCCAAGACTCGCTGCGCCAGCGACAGGTCATCAGCACGCGCTCGATGTCCCAGCGCGAGACGGCGTCCACGATGGCCTCGCCGGGATGGCCCACCAGCACGCGGGTCTCCACCGGACGCGGTTGGCTGGCAGCTATCCGGGCCAGGTAGGCGCGCGCCTCGGTGATCAGCTCGTCGAGCTCTCGCGCGGTGTTGCGATCAGACCAGTCAGGCGCGTCGGGGCAGGTGGAGCTTCCCGCCACCGGCGGGACCACTCGCAGCAGAATCGGACGTTCTTGGGATGAAAGGGCCTGCAGCGAGGGTAGGACCTCCTCGGCCAGGCTCGAGCCGTCCAGTGGGATCAGCACGTTCATAGTTTCAGGTTAGCCTTCCCCGGGCGAGCGGGCGATGATCCCGGTCATCGTGCCAGGACATCTCGGCCAGAGACCTCAGGCGAGCCTGGACCCGCTCGTTGAGGCTGCCCCGCGCAAAGTGGCCCGTGCCCTCGCGCTGACCAGCCCGACACCCCGTCAACAGCTCGAGCGCCTGGTCGACGTGCTCCACGGCATACAGCGAAAACGCGCCCGCCTCCACAGCCTGCACGACTTCGGGCGAGAGCATCAAATTCTGCAAATTGGCAGCGGGCACGATCACCCCCTGTCTGCCGGTCAATCCGCGTCGCTTGCACAGCTCGAAGAACCCCTCCACTTTCTCGTTGACTGCCCCGATCGATTGCACCTGGCCGTGCTGGTTGATGGCGCCGGTCACCGCCAGGCTCTGGCGCACGGGCATGTCGGCCAGCGCCGACAGGAGTGCGCACAGCTCGGCCGTGGAGGCGCTGTCTCCGTCCACCAGCGAATAGGTTTGCTCGAAGACCAGGCTGGCGCTCAAGGCCAGGGGGACGTCAGTGGCGTAGTGCGCTCCCAGAAAGGCCTTCAGGATCAGTACGCCCTTGCTGTGGAAGGGTCCACCCAGCTCCACCTCGCGTTCGATATCGACCAGCTCTGCTCGACCCGGCCAGACCCGGGCACTGATGCGACTGGGGAAACCAAACCATTGCTGGCCCACTTGCAGGACCGACAGGCCGTTGACCTGGCCAACCTCCTCGCCATCGGTGGCGATGGCCACGCTGCCCCGCATGATCTGCTCGAGGAGCTTCTCGCTGGTTCGGCCAATGCGTCGACGCTGCGCGCTCAAAGCCTGATCCACGTCCCGCTCAGTGACCACCTCGCCGGCTGCCCAGTAATCGCTCTCGACCAACAGGTCAGCCATTCCCCGCATCTGCAAAGTCAGCTTCTCAGCATCCTCGGCCCGGCGGGAGGCCTCCTCGATCAGGCGGGCCAGAGCTGTCCGGTGGAAGGGGCGCAAACCCAGCCTGGTCAGAATTTGATGGGTTGAGCGGTCCGTGCTGGAGAATTTCTTCGGGCGAGCCGGCAGGCAAGCCTGTCGGCGCAATGCCTCCAGTACTTCTGGTGAGCGACCACGGTCCGACCTCCCCTCCAGGCGGGTTCATGAGGGCGCGCTGCTCCCGCACGGGCCCGACCTCCGCCGGTGCGGGTCGAAAAACGCCGACGGCGCCGAGAACGTCCCGGCGCCGCGCGGCTCTTGGGCGCGACCAGAAAGGTCGTGCCGGTTCTCGGCGGTCCCTCGAATTACTTGACTTCGATCCTGGTCGTCTCGTGGCGGCCCGGATCAGCAAGCGGCATGGTGATGCGCAGCATGCCGTCCTTGAGCTCAGCCTGGGACTTCTTTGAGCTCACTTCAGCCGGAAGCCTGGTGCTGCGGGAGAATTTTCCAGTATAGCACTCGCAAACGTAGGTCTGGTCTTTCTTGCTCTTCTCCTCCTTCTTGAACTCTCCCTCGACAGTCAGAAGTTGGTCACTGATCGTGATGTGAAGGTCTTTCCTGGTCAGCCCTGGCACGGCCAGCTCGGCCACCAGATTGGCGTTCTCTTTGAACAAGTTCAGCGCGGGTCGCATGCTCGGCATCTGCATCGAAGCCATGCTCGGCCAGAAGCTGCGGCTGAGCATATCGCCCATCATCTTCTGCATCTCAGCGCGGAAGTGCTCGAAATCGGGCCACATGGGCACCAGCTCTTGTTTGGGCTCGGCTTTGGTAAGCATCTCATTTGCCATGACAAAGTCCTCCTCGATATCGTGAAGCAGCAATGCTTCCCGACCCAATCTTACGAATCGAATCCAAGCCGGACGATGATCGGGATCAGCCGTCTTGATCCAGGGAGGTTCGGAAAAAGAAGAGACCCGATCCAGCCGGACCAGGTGCGCAACAGGGTGACGATTCTGGAGGGTTTGAGAGGATGCGGCCCGAGGGCAACTTCCTGACCCGAGCATACTGCAGGTCACGAGATCCATCCAAGATCCAGATCGGATCCAGCCCACCCGACGAGGAAGGTCCGGTATCGAACGGCAGGCGGAGCTCCCGACGGGTCTTGAGCCACTGCCCCGGCAGCCAGGAGAACAGGCCTGCGTCGGAGGCATCACGAATGCCCCCGCACCAATCACGGGAGGTGAATCGACCATGCAGGCACTCGACTGGTTAGCGGCAGGCCTGGTGGCCCTCGGCTGCGCGAGCTCAGCCGGGGCGGAGGTCAAAGTCATCAACGGAACAGGTCAGGAGCTGGTGATCGATCTCCTCTCTCAGCGAGGCCAGGCCACGAACGTCAAACTGCCCGCTCAGCCCGGCGTGGATCTGAACGTGGGGCCCAAAAGCCCGGCCCTGGAGACCGAAATGCTGGTCGTGAAATCCCCTGACGGCACCGAGCAGTATCGAGCTTCGGTCGAGTCGGGACGTATCTATGTCGTCCACAAATGGAATCCGTACATCTACACTTACGTTGGCGAGTATCAAGGCGGGCAGGCGCGCGATGCCCAACCGCGCATCCTCAACGGCACCGGCATCCCTGTGAAAGCCGACGTGAGCTATTCCGACTTCACGACCTCCAATGACTGGACCATTCCGGGACCCGACCACAACAATGACTGCAATTACCTCTCGGTGGGGTCGGCCCGGACCGCTGGCGAGGTGATCGACGTCACCCTCAAGCCCACCGACGGGGGTGTGCCCCTTTCGCTCAAGCTCAAATGCGGTACCGTCTACTGGATGACCCGCGGTTCCGACGGAGGGCTCAAGCTCACGCCCATCGGGACAATCTGAGCACGTTCTTCTCCCGACGTTCTCTCAAAGAACCGCTTTCATGGCCCACCGAATTCAGGACAGGTGGCGACCCTGCGCGACGCCTCAGCAGCCCGAGGCGTGGTCGATGGCCCACAGGGCAGCCAGCGCAGTCAGCACGAGGCTTAACGACCAGGCCAGACCAAGAAGAGACGCGGGTCGAGCCGGATGCGGACCAGCCAGCACCAGATAGCCTCCCGCAAACACCTGGAGCAGACCCAGCACCAGAAAGACCGCCAGTCCAGAGAACACATCCCAGCCCCAACGATGGCTCAGGCTGAAGAGCAGACTGGAAGTGCCGGTCAGAAGGCTGAGGAGGACAGAGCGCGTGGCCCGGGTACCCATCATGGCCGGGTTGATCGCAGTCGACCCTCAGTCAAGATCGATGCAGCGGCAGGCCAGCGCCTCGCCCACGAAGCGACCCAGGCCCCAGCCCAGGAAGTCGAACCAGAACGGTCCGGTCACCAGGCCGGCGAGGGTGCCCGCCATCATGGCCCCGGGAATACCCAGCAATGGATTGGCGTAGCGAGCGCGCACCTGATGAGCCACCCAGGCACCCGGGCCGGGCACCAGTTGCTGAGCGCCCTCGGCGCGACCCCACCCGAAGGCGGCCGCGACCGCGAACAGCGGACCAAGAGCCAGGCCCGCCACCAGGCCGAGCAGGGCCAGGGTCAGGGCGGTGCCGCGCACGATGAGGAGGTAGGCCAGACGGCGCATTCCGCGGGGGCGGACGGCTCGGGGGGCGGGGGCGAGGGCTGTGGCCAGGCTGCTCATCGTCTCAGTTCCCTTTCAGTGATCGACTGGACTCAGTCTACCCCGCCAGACTGAAAATTCCATGCAAAAAGGCCTGGGGGCGGCCACGCCCGAACAGGTGGGCCAAATGGACCATCCCGAGTCGATCGACGGCTACGTCGTGCTCGAGTTCCTCGGACACGGGGGGATGGGCTGGGTCTACCGCGTGGCCGAGCCGGATACAGGGCGCGAAGTGGCTCTCAAGCTTCTGCGCACGGCCGTGGCGGTGACCCTGCTCGACAGACTGCGCTTCGAGCGCGAATTCGAGGTCGTCCGCGGACTGGAGCACCCGTCCCTGGTGGGCGTGTTCGAAAAGGGGGTGGTGGACAACCAGCCCTACTACACCATGGAGTTGGTGGCCGGCCCAAACATCCGCGATTTCGTGGGCCGCGAACGAGAGCGGCCCACCCGGGAAGCCTGGCTGGCCCGGGTAGGAACCCTGATCGCCCGGCTGACCGAGGGGCTGGCCTACATCCATCAACACAACATCATCCACCGCGACCTCAAGCCGGAGAATATCCTCATCGACCCTGGCGGCACCCCCAGGTTGCTTGACTTCGGCCTGGCCCGCCGCCGCGAAGCCAGCACGTTCACCGAGCCGGGCACGGTGATCGGAACGGTGCACTACATGTCGCCGGAGCAGATCGCCGGGCACGAGCTCGACTCGCGCACCGATCTTTACAGTCTGGGCGTCATCCTCTATGAGCTCCTGAGCGGGCGACTGCCGTTCGACTCACCCGAGCTCGTTTCGGTGCTTTATGCCATCCTCCACGAGCCTCCGATTCCGCTCCACCAGCACTGCCCCTGGCTGCCCCAACCGGTGGTGGAGATGACCATGCGCCTGCTTGAGAAAGAGCCAGCCGACCGATTCCAGAGCGCCCCCGAGCTCTTGGAGGAGCTCAACCACGGCTTTGGCACCCCGGTCGAGCTGATTAGCCCCGAGCCGGGGCCGGTCTCCCCCGCTTCCCCTCCCGAGCAACTCTTCACTCCTCGCTTCGTGGGCCGAGATCAGGAGCTGCGTCAGGTGCTCGAACGGCTCGACCGACTTCACGAGCGCGGCGCGCTGGTGCTGGTAGAAGGGGTCAGCGGGGTGGGTAAGACCCGCTTTCTCCAGGAGCTGGCCGGTCAGGCCCGTTCCCTCGGCCTCGCCTGCGTCTGGGGCTACGGCAACGAGGTGGAGGCCCTGCCCTACAACCCCTGGATTCGCATTCTCAAGCGTAGCCTAAAAAACGGCCTGCCATCGGAGCTGGAGGTCTTCCGGGATGCTCTGTCAGTGCTCTTTCCCGAGTTGGGCGAGCCTCATGTGGACCGCGAGGATCCGCTGCTCAAATTCCACCTCTTTGAGGGAATGGTCCGGCTGCTGGCCCGCATGGCCAGTCATCGCGGGCTGGTCATCTTTCTCGAGGACCTGCAGTGGGCCGACCCGGCCAGTCTCGAGTTCCTGCATTACGCCGCAAGGAGCCTGCTGGGCCAGGCCGAGGAGTGCCTGCCCATTGCCATCGTGACCAGTTGTCGCGATGAGCTGGTCGGCACCAACGATGCTCTCATGCGATTACGAGCTTCCCTGGTGCGCCTGGAGGGGATGGACGAAGTCCAGCTCGAGCCGCTGAGCCAGGAGCAGACAGCCGCCGTGGTCAGCTCGATGCTGGGCCAGGGCACGGTGGAACCGGAAACCCAGGCCCGCCTCTTCCACGAAACCGAAGGCAACCCGCTGTTCATCGCCGAGATCCTCAAGACCTTCGTGGTCGAAGGGCGGCTGCGCCTGGACCGGGGCTCGTGGAACCTCGAATCTACCGCCCTGCCGCGCACCTCGGCCGGGGGCAGCCGCATCCCGGTCACCGTGCGGGACGCGGTCGAACGGCGCCTGGCCGGTCTTGACCCCGGCGATCTCCGGGTCGCTCGTCAGGCGGCGGTCCTGGGGCGCACCTTCGAATTCGAGGTGCTGGCAAGGGCCTGGAACATCCCCCAGGAGGAGCTGATCGACCGGGTCGAGCGCCTGGTGGGGCGCAAGATCCTGACCGAGGCCCGCGAACGCGGATTTCTTACCTTCTACAACCAGCCCATCTTGGAGGTGCTGCTGGAGGGCACCCCCACCGACCTGCAGGTCGACCTGCACGCTCGGGCCGCGCGAGCCCTGGAGGGCCTGGCCAACCCCGAGCGGCAGGCAGCCCGCCTGGCTCACCATTACCGGCTCAGCGGCCAGGGCTCGCAGGCCGTGATCCACCTCGTCCGTGCTGGCGACGCTTCGGCCCAGGCCTTCGCCTATCTGGAAGCGGCCGACCTCTACCAGCGCGCCCTGGACATTCCCGAGGTGGAGACGGTGCTCAGCCGCCGCGAGCTGCAGGAGAAGCTGGCCGACGCCAACTATGGAGCGGGGCTGACTGAGATGGCGCTGGAAACCTACACCTGGTTGCTGGGAGGGGTGAAAGACCCGCTCGAGCACGCCCGTTTGCTGCGCAAGCTGGGCACTTGCTGGGAGCGCCTGGGCGACCTGCGCCAGGCCCAG
Organism: bacterium CPR1; assembly: GCA_021404945.1. GTDB lineage: Bacteria > Vulcanimicrobiota > Xenobia > Xenobiales > QWHO01 > QWHO01. Next base: position 3,112 of record QWHO01000160.1, on the reverse strand, counting down.
CGTTGCCTCAAGGACGCTCTCAAGCAACTGGGCATCAAGTTGCCTTCCATGAGTTTTCTGGCCACCATCGGTATTCCGTTCCGCCAGTTGGGCCAGTTCCTACGCAAGAAGGCCATCGTGCCTGGCTACCGCAAGGACCTGCACCGGACCGACGAGATGGAGCGTGTGCTCGAAAGGCTCACCCGGGTGCTCTTCTTCCTGCGTCCGGAAGGATGGGTGCTGGATACGCTGGACATGTCCTTGCGCCAGCAGTTTATCGCGCGAGTGCTCAACAGCCGCGAAGCCGTCGGCCAGGCCAAGCTGTTCTCGGGCTACTCGATATTATTCTTTCCGCGCGTGATGATGCCGCATGCCCGGCGCCAGCTGAGGGTGGCCGCCGACATGGCCCGCGATCTGGGTGACTCTCTTCAGAAAGCCGCCTTCCTGCGCGAATCGGGCTACCTGCTGTTCATCGTGGGCGACGTGCGCAACGCATTGGTGCTGGAGATGCAGGCCCTGGAGCTTTCCCAACGGCTGGGCGACATTCATGGACTGGCCCTCAACCACACCGTGCTCCAGCTCCTCTCGCGCTACCGCGGGAGGCTGGACGAAGCCTTCCACCACGCCCTCAAGGCCCGCGAGTACGCCGAATCGACCTCCAGCAGGGTCGATTTCATGCTGAGTTTGATCAACATGGGCCACATCGCTGCCCTGCGGGGCGAAGTCGCCGAGGCCAACCGCCACCTGGCCCAGGCCGAGCGGCGCGCTCGCAAGCTGAGCCTGCCCTTCCTGACCATGCTCATCGAGCTGGCCCGGGGCTGGACCTACTTTGCCGAAGGCAGCTGGCAGGACGCGCTGGAATGCGGCGAAACCTCGACTCGGACCTGCAGGCTCCGCCACGCACCCTACTACATGGCCGAGTCACGCCTGCTGGAGGCCTGCGCCACGGTGCGCCTGGCCCGCGACCGGGCCGGGCGCGAGAAAGCCGTTCAACGGATCAAAACGGCGCGGACTGAAAGCAGCGGACTCTATCCCCTGTTCGAAGCCATCCTGCGTCGGCTGGAGGGCGAGCTGGCGGACCGCGCCGGTCGCCAGGAGGAGGCGCTGTCGGCCTACCAGGAGGCCCTGGAAACCTTCGAGGCGCTCCAGAATCCGCTCGAGCAGGCCAACTCGCACCGACTGCTAGCCGACTATTTCCAGGTGCGCGACCCGATTCTGGCCGAGCAACACCGCCAGGCGGTGGAACGCTGCCTGCAGGAGGCGGGAGCCATTCCCCGCCTTCGAGAAGTCGACCCGACTTTGTGAGCCCGCTGTCAGACATCACCGAAAAGACCAACCCGTCCCGAGAGCGTAGACCGAGCAGCTGTCGGCCAGCACCCCCAGCACCCCGTTGGCGGGCAGCGATACAGCCGTGACCGGCTCAGTCTGCTTCAAGCTGGCCAGGGGGGCTCCGTCCTGGCTGCGCCATAGCTCGACCTGGTCCCGGTCCGCGGTGGCCACCAGCCTGCCATCGGGCGACAGGGCATCCATGGCCCCACTGGGCAGATCCTTTTGGTGGACCAGGTTTCCCGTTCCCCCCTCCCAGATGCGGGTCGTGCTGGCTGAGCGCGTGAGCAGCCGCTCCCCGTCCTGGCTAACAGCAAAACCCATCAGGGCAGGGTTCGAGAGGGGGGGACTCAGGGGTCGAGCGGTGGGCCAGTGATAGACCAGCGCGCAATCCTTCTGGCGGTCGCTGCGGTAGCGGAAGGCGCAGGCCAGCCACTCGTCCTGGTGACAGAACTCCAGGTTGACGGTGGCCTGTCCGGCCGGCAGCTGGCCAACCCGCCGCCTGTCGGTCACGTCGAAAAGGAGGATCGGCTCCTCCAGGCTGGCCGTTGCCAGGGTCTTGCCGTTGGAGCTGAGACGCGCGGCCAGCAGGTGCTCCTGGCGCATCGACCAGATCAGCTTTCCGCTGGCCGCAGTCCAGAGGAAGACCCCTTTGTCCACCCGGGCCATCAGAGTGGTCCCAGAGAAGCGTACGTCCCGGACCATCCAGTCGGCCTTCAGCTTGCGCTTGAGCTTGCCCCCCTGCCAGAGAGCCACCTGCTCACCGTAGCCCACGGCCAGCAGGCCGTCGGGACCCCAGGCGAAGGGGTTGCCTGAAGCCGGCGGATCGGTGATGACCTGGGCAGGCACGAGCAGCTTGCCGCCCGCCGTTTGCCAGACGGCATAGCTCCAGCACCCGCCGGTTTCAGCCTTCCAACCCGCCACCAATTGCCCATCCGGGCTCACCGAGGCGACTTTCAAGCCCTGGCCCACCTGGCCGATCTTGCGCACCGGCCCTTGCAGGGTGAGCCAGCCCAGCAGGCTGAGGACCAGAACGGTGGTCAGGTGTTTTCGCATGAGGCCGAGAGTTGCTCGACCGGCAGCTCAGCTCCTGCCGGCCAGGACCAATTCGGCGGACTGCTCGACCAGAGCCTTGAGAATGGCCAGAGCCACCAGGCGCGAGGTATTGCCCACCTCGTTGGGCGGCCCCACGCATGAGGGACAGCCCGACTCGCACTCACAGTGCGCCAGGCGTTCCATGGCTCGCCCCAGTAGCTCGTGGGACTGATCGAAGAGCTGGGCCGAGAGCCCCATTCCACCCGGGTAGTTGTCGTAGAGGAATATGGTGGGCTCGAAGACCGGCAGGGAATCGAGCCTTTTGGCCCGCTCCAGCGGGTCCATCCCGAGGCGCATCCAGCTCTCGGCGTTCTCCATCTGCTCCTCCGCCGGGGCGAAACTGTAGCGGCCCTGAGTGTCCCGATCAGAGCGAGCAAACCAGGTGGCCGCCCGGTCGCCCACGCAGCGATCCAGGTCGCGCAGGTCGCACATCAGGTAGAACGGGGCCAGGTGGTGGAGGCAGTAGGCCAGACCTACCACTCCGTCGAGCAGGTCGGAGCGGGGAAAGCCCAGGCTGGCCAGCACGTCGTGGCTCAGGGTGAGCCAGAAGGCGGTGGTGTGCATCTCGTGGTCGGGCAGGTTGACCTCCCCGTAACCGACGTTCTCGCGGCTGTAGAACTTGATCTTCTTGAAGCCGCTCACCCGCCAGGTGACATGCACCTCGCCGTGCTCTCGGCGCGCCTTCCGGGCCGGCAAATCAGCACGCTCAAAG
>QWHO01000685.1 GCA_021404945.1 bacterium CPR1 | reverse complement strand
CCCCTGCGGGTGCTCGGCGCTGGCGCGGGTGCGAAGGTAAAGGCCGCTCTTGTCGTCGGGGCGGCCGGAGGGCTTGCCTTCGGGGTCGTAGAAGCGCCCGCCCGGCAGCAAGGTCAGCAGGCCACCGGCGATGCCCCCCCAGACCCCGCCCAGACTTGCCGCCGTGTAGAACCCCGAGGCTCCCCCGGCGAGCAGCCCACCGGCCCCGAAGGAAATCGCCTGGCCCCAACCCGGTGAGCTCGGCTCTTCAGGAGCGACCGGAGCCGCCGGCGGGGTGGGCTTGAACAGGTCGTCAGGACCGACCTCTTTTGCCTCACTGGCGCATGCCGGCAGAGCCGACTGCCCCGACCACCGGCCGGGCGTTTGATGAACCTGCACGAGCCAACCTCCAGGAGCAAGTTTGGCCTACCTCGGGAAAGCAGGTAGACCGACCATTTCGCCTGTTCCCAAGGCTAGCCGACGGCGCTGAAAGGGGGCTGAAATCGCGGTCTTTCCTGGCATTCATGGCCAGATTGATGCTGCAATCCTCGGGTGAGGTGCCTCCGAGCGCGACCCCAAAGCCCAGCCAAGTCAGATCATGGCATGGCCGGCCACCGGCCCCTCGCAGTTTCGAGCAGGCCGTCAGAAGGATGGAGACTTGCTCGCCGGGCTTGACTTCCGTCAATGTCCGGGGGACGGTCTTCTTGTTAAGCTGTCGCCATGCTAAAGGAATATTACCCTGTCACAATCATTGGAGCAGGCCCCGCAGGCTTGAGCGTTGCTTATGAGCTGCAGACCCACGGGGTCAACTACATCGCTTTCGAGGCGTCAGGCAACGTCGGGAATACCTTCGTTGCCATGACCGAGCGCACTACCTACGGGCCCTGGATCAACAACGTCCTGCGCGGGACGACCTGGGAGCCGTGGGGCAAATTCTACAATCTGTTGGGCCGGACTACCCGCAAGGAGTACACTGCCTATCTCAACGACTATGCCAGCAGACATCGGCTTGAAATTCGCAAGGAGTGCCCGGTCGATCAGGTCGAGTGGACCGGGAGCCGATTCCGGGTAAAGACCCCTCAGGGGAATCTGGAGTGCGGAGCCGTGGTCAATTGCGCGGGTTACTTCTCACGCCCGAGCATTCCCGATTATCCGGGGGCCAAGGAGTCCGCAATCCGACAGATTCACTCCGCCGCTTATCGCTCTCCGGCCACTGCGGGGGTGCAAATCGGCAAGGACCGGGGACGGATTCTGGTGGTGGGCAAGAAGCTCTCGGCAGGCGAGACGCTGGCCGAGCTTGTTGCGGCGGGTTTCGAGGTGGCTATCTCTCATCGTTCACCGATCGACTACTGGCCGGAGATCTGGCGCGAAAGCATGCTCAGCCCGCTGCTCTGGTTGGAGGAGCTGATCCGTCGCAAGTTCGACCTTGGTCGTCCCGGGCACTTGATTCCCAGGATGCGCAAGAGCGAGCACAGCAAATCGCTCGATTCGGGCGAGACGCCGACCTTCCCGGACATCGCGAAATTCGAGAAGGATGCGGTGGTGTTTCAGGACGGCCGCAAAGAGCATTTTGACCTGGTGATCTATGCCACCGGCTACCAGTGCAACCTGGACCACCTCCAGGGACTCCAGCTTCCCTCCATTCAAGAAGGCTCTCCGGCCGTTCGCAGACTCGAGTCCCTCGAGCTGGCCAATCTCTTCTTTGTGGGCCTGATCGGGGGGAGGAGCTTCCGCAGCGAGTTCCTGCGAGGCATCCGCGAAGATGCCCAGCTGGTGGGCGAGATCATCGCCGAGCGGGTCAGGTTCGCGCCCATCCCCGCAGCTCTCGAGTCGGTCCGGCCCCAGCAGCTGACCCACTGAAGAGCCTGAGGTCGTGCCGCCGCCCTGATCCCGCCGGGCGAGTGCCCGGCGGGGGTGATATTGTCAGTGTGAGCCATGCTCTCAATGACTTCGCAGTACGCGCTTCGCGCTTTGGCCTACATCGCAGCCAATGAAGGCGAGGAAGCGGTCCTCGGCCGGAGCATTTCCAAGGACACGGGAATCCCGCCGAACTATCTCTCCAAGATTCTGATCGGCTTGAACTACGCAGGCATTGTCAGCGCTTCGCGCGGGACAGGCGGGGGTTACCGGCTCACTGCGAGCCCCGCCGCAATCACCCTCTTTCGGGTCGTGGCAGTCTTCGACCGGGATGTTGTCAATCCCTGCTGTCTTCTCGGGTACAACCGGCCTTGTTCGGATGAGAACGCCTGCTCGGCGCATTTCGCCTGGCGGGATACTCGCGCGGCGCTGACATCCTTTCTGTCGGGAACTTCACT
>QWHO01000684.1 GCA_021404945.1 bacterium CPR1 | reverse complement strand
GAATCTCATCCTGATCCGCGGTTAGGGGAGCTCGGGGCAGAATGACCATCCCTATCTCCGGCCGACCGTCCGGTTGAGCGAAGGGAGCCTGAAGCTGAAGCGCTCCGGGAATTTCCTGGTCCCGAAGGAGAGCCACCCGGAGCTGCCCCTGATCCAGATCGAGCACAGGCCAGTTCCCAAAACTGAGGCGGAACGGGGACGTAAAGGCCACGCGAGGGTCCTGATTTCCCGGGACACCGAGTAGTCGAACCAGGCGCCCTACCAGGGCGAAGGCCCACCTCGCTTCCTCGGCCGACTCGAAGAGGCTGGCGAGCTCCGGCGGTAATGGTGAGCCGGACTGAAGGATAGCCTGAAACTCTTCGGGCTTGAGACGGATAAGAGTCTGCAACCACGGCTGCGGGGGAAGGCTGCGGCGGCGGGTATCGTCCCAACTGACCGACCGGCGGTGACGCTGATCTCCCTCCGGGGAATAAGTGTAGGGGCCGGTGACTCGCCCAATTCCCAGCACAGTGGAGCGCCCCAGGTTGGCCACAATGTGGTCGCCCTCCTGGACTTCGCTGACAAAGGACCAGAGTTGCTCGCTTCCCGTCTCGTTGCCTTTGAGCGCTTGCGCCGAGATGAGTTCATCGCGGCGCTGCTCGAACTCCTCGCGACTGATATTGGAAAGATCCTCGAACTCATCCCAGCCGAGGGCGATGAATCCGTCTCGCAGGCACTCCTCCCATTGCCAGGCCTGGGCTCCTGGTGAGATCTTCCAGGCCACAGGCTCACGCTTGGCAGGCTTACGCAGCGAATAATAGTGAGACAAACAATCGAACGCATCGGAAGGTCGCATCTCGGGAAGATGACGCTGAAACAGCGGCCTTTCTGAGTCGATGAAGCGAGTCAAACTTCGATTGGCTTCAGGGTAGTCCACGATCTGCTTGGCCAGATTGGTACCCTGGATGTCGTTCAAGAGTCGTCGGCTCTTGTTGTTCCAGATGAGATAGCGCTCTGGCTCGAGCGCGTTGAGAATGGGTGTGAGCATGCCCGACTGGAGACCGCGACTCATCGGGTTTGCGTCGAACTCCTGGCAGGCTTCCTCGAAATGGTCCGGGTGCTCCAGGCATCGCCGGACGAACTTCAACACCGCTCGAGCCGTGTCAGGCCATTCCTCGGCTTTCTTCCAGCCAGCTCCCTGGTGCCAGGTGCGGACATCTTTGGTAACGGCCGGAGCGACGTGGATCCAAACCCCACGTTCTCGATTGGGGCCGGTATTGACGTGAGGAAGCAGCCGATCCAGAACCAGGTCTGTGTAGTCCTGGCCATTCTGTTCCGCCTCGAGGACGCGCTGGTAATTCTCCCGGGCAGCGGCCCTCGCAGAGGTGTAGTGCTGGAAATGCTGCACTCCGCGAGGCTGGCTGGCATACTCCCTGACGAATTCGGTCAGCAGTTCCTCGAGGTTCAAGTTCTGTCCTCAAGTCCGTCAGCCACGGGCGGGCTGGCCGACGCACCGGCGCAAGTACGTCAAGTCGGCGTCGGTTAGCTTGCGCATGCCGACGCGGAGAAGGAGGCCGATGTAAGGCCGGGTGACCTCCTTCTCCTTGGCAAACGACAGGTCCATCATCTCATCCAGGCCTGCGGTTCGCGGTGGGTAGCGCTCGATACGCGAAAGCGGGAGGCGCCAATGGAAGAAGGGGATGAGCTTGCGATCGAACGTCGCCGGGCTGGCCTTCGTGATCTCCTGAAAGTCGCCCTCGACCGTGGCCTCGCCGGCAAAGTAGCGCGCGTGATTGCCACCCAGGTAGAAGACCAGCCGCGCCCCGGGCTTCAGCAGGTTGAGGTGCGGGGCCGAGGCGGGAAACTCCCAACACCGGAATTTCATCATCAGGTCGTAGACCTCTGGCGCGGGCATTCGCTCACCCTCAAGCGGGATGATGTCCGACGCGATAATCAAGAAGTTGGCCACGACGAAACCCTCCTCCGCGGTGACTGCGTGAGCCGAGGGAGGGACTCCTGCCCTCACCTGTAGCCTAGAGGCCGCAGGCGATGAACCGTCGCCACGTCGAGGATCGGGTCGTAGCGCTCGGGGTGGCAGGTCATCAGAACGACCTGGGCTTGCGCTGATACCTGGCGCAGCATCTCGCAAGCTGTCGCTAGACGCGACGTGTCCGTGTGCACTAGGTTGTCATCGAAGACCAGAACGTGTCTCTCCTTCTCAGACAGGATCTCGGCCAGGCACAGGCGCGACAAGAAAACGAGCTGCTCCTTCGTCCCAAAGGACAGATCGCTCACTTTCCTCTCCTTCTTGTCAGCCGTGAGGA
>QWHO01000683.1 GCA_021404945.1 bacterium CPR1 | reverse complement strand
CTCGCCGACGAACGGGCGCGCGATCACGCGGCCGACGCCGTGTGCGTTGAGAATCTCACGCGCGATCTCGCAGCAGCGGTAGAGGCGCTCGAGGCCGAAGTGAAGCTCGTGGCAGGCGATCTGGAAGACGCTGTCGGCGCTGGTGTAGACGATGGGATGGCCGGTGGCCTGGTGCTCGGGGCCAAGACGCTTGAGGATCTCTGTGCCCGAGGCAGCGCAGTTGCCCAGCACGGGAGAACCGATGGCCGCGCAAAAGGGCTCGATCACCTCGGGCGGAAAGCCCTGCGGGTAGGTGGGAAAGGGGCTCGCAGTCACGATTCCCATCATCTCCCAGTGGCCGGTGACGGTATCCTTGCCGCCCAGCGAGCACTCGGTCAAACGGCCGTAGGAGCCGCGAGGGTGCTCGACCGGCAGGGCCCCGGGCAGAGCCAGCAAGTTCCCCAACCCCAGCGAGCGCAAGGTCGGAATGCGCAACCCTCCCACCTTCCGGGCCAGGTGAACCAGGGTATCTCCAGCATTCTCCCCCACGTCGCCAAAAAGCTCGGCGTCGGGCGCCGTGCCGGCCCCACAGCCGTCCATCACGATAACGAGCACTCGTTGCAGCTTCATCCGGGTCTGTTCCCGCCCTCTGCAGGCGGATCCTGGGAAGGCAAGATCGGGTCCAAGAGGGAATGCAGGCTGTTCACTTTCATTGTCGGAGGTTTCTCGTGGCCGATCGCAAGGTAACCTTTCTCTGCATGGCGAGCTTTTTCAAAGGCACCGCCTTCATCGAGGAGTGCCGGGCGCTCGGCTGCAATACCTTGCTGTTGACCAACGAGCACCTCAAGGAGAAACCCTGGCCCTGGCAGGCCATCGACGAGCGTTTCTTCATGCACGACATCTATCGCCAGCCCGATGTCACCAGGGCTGTGAGCTACCTGGCCCGCACGCGCGAGATCGATCGCATCGTGCCCCTGGACGACTTTGACGTCGAGGTGGCGGCCTCGCTGCGCGAGCACCTGCGCTCGCCCGGAATGGGCGATACGACCGCCCGATTCTTCCGTGACAAGCTGGCCATGCGGGTGCAGGCTCGGGACGAAGGCATTCCGGTTCCCGAGTTCGTGCACGTGCTCAATCACAAGCAGATCGACGAGTTCAGCCGCAAAGTGCCCGGGCCCTGGATGCTGAAACCGCGCAGCCAGGCCGGAGCGGTCGGCATCAAGAAGATTCACAGCTCAGAAGAGCTGTGGCGGCGGGTGCACGAGTTGGGCGACGAGCAGTCCTACCACCTGCTCGAGCGCTGCGTGGCAGGCGATGTGTTCCACGTCGACTCGATCGTTTACGACAAGAAAGTGCTCTTCCAGGTCGCCTCGCGCTACGGGACCCCGCCCTTCAACATCTGGAACGAAGGGGGGGTGTTCCTCAGCCACACCGTGAACCCCCGAAGCTCACTCAATCGCGAGTTGCTCTCGCTCAACGAGAAGCTGATCAAGGCCATGCGACTGGTGCGAGGAGTCACCCACGCCGAGTTCATCAAGGGCCACGATGGCCAACTGTACTTCCTCGAGCTGGCTGCCAGGGTTGGCGGCGCCAACATCGACCGACTGGTGGAAGAGGCCTCGGGGTTCAACCTCTGGCGCGAGTGGGCCCGCCTGGAACACGCCTACTGCCTCAAGAAGCCTTATGATCTCCCCAAGCCCAGGAATCTTCACGCGGGGCTCTTGATCTGCCTGTCACGAGCTGAGAAACCTGATCTGTCCCGGTTCAGCGCGCCCGAGGTCGTCTGGCGCCACGCTGAGGACCATCACGCCGGACTGGTCGTGGCCGGCAAGGACTACGATCGGGTCAACGAGCTTCTGGGACGTTACCAGCATCAGCTCACCAAGGAGATTCTGGCCGTTCAACCCCCGACCGACAAAGCGATTCATTGAGATGCTCTCGGACGCAGCAATCCAGCGCACGAGCTCGATCCTGATCGCATTCGTCCTGGCTCTATGCCTGCTGTCCATCGCCTGCGCGCACTATGCCCGAGAGTATCGAGCCAGCGAAGTGCAGGCCCTGCAGAATCAGCGAACGGCTCTTGAGCTCACCGACCAGCTCGCTCTCAGCGACTTTCGCAGGAGCGATTCTCTGCGCGCGCTCGCGGCAACTGGAGAGGCGAGGTACCACAGCGCTCTCGAGCGGTCGAAGACCGACCAGGCCCGGAGCGAATTCATCCAGAGCTTGAGGCAGCTCGGAGTGACCCCTGAAGAGCGATTGCTCATCACCCAGGCCGAGCAGAACGCTGACTCTCTGGCGCAACTTGAGCAAGATGCCCTGGATGCGGTCGC
>QWHO01000159.1 GCA_021404945.1 bacterium CPR1 | reverse complement strand
CAAGAACATGAAGTATTATGAGGGCCTGCACCAGCAGATGATCATCACCGACTCGAGCGGCAAGAAATACACCGTGATCTACGATGAGGACAAGCAGTTGACGCGCATCTGGAGCCCTGGCAAGACCCCCAGCTCGGGGGCCCCGAACGTCGAGGTGAGCGGCCTGACCAATGGAGTGGTCTATTTCGAGAAGAAGGTTGACAACATCCGGGGCGCGAGCAAGAACGAGAAGGCTTACGTAGCCGACGACGAGCTGAAGTTCCAGTTTAAGGACGATGGCCAGATGGCCCCTCTTTTCCGAGCCGACCACGAGCCGGTGTTCGTCAAGAATGGAAGCTCGATCGTTCCCTCCGACCCCACCAACATGAGAGGAAAGGCCGGATTCTCTGGCTTCACCCTCATCGGCCAGGAAGGCATCACCATCCAGGTTGACGGCGGCGCCAAGCTTCCCAAGTATGGCGGCAACAAGGCCTATCTCATGAGCTTCAACATGATGTCCAACAAGAAGATCAAGTTCCAGACGGACGCCCAATCGAAGTTCGCGATCCTCGTCTCGGGCTCGATGCTCTCCGAGGACGAGGTCTTCTTCCAGCGCGACGATCCCAACGACGGGCTGGTGATGAAGCAAGACAAGACCAACCGCTACCTGGTGGGACAGACAGGCACCCCGACCTACACGATGGAGCACTACGAGGAGGACTTCATCCGCGGCGGCAAGTGAGCCACGCGGTCGAGCCTCAAGACAGGAGCCCCGTCCTGGCGGGGCTCTTCCACTTTACCAGATCAGAGCATCCTTTCAGGGAGCAACTCTCTCCAGGGAACGCTCGAGCAGCTCGAGCGCCCGCTGCCCATGACCTTCTCCCGGGGCGAGTTGATCCAGCAGCCGGTGAGTGCGAGCCTGCTGCAAGGGATTGTCCAGCCGCTCGAACACCGCCAGAGCCTCGCGGGCGATGGCCAGCGCCTCCCCGCCCTTCCCCTCCGAGATGAGCAGGCGGGCCTGGGCCCGGGCCAGGATGGACTCGAAACGGGGATAGCGCCGCTGCGACCTGCGCCAGCGGCTCACCCGCGCCAGCGCGCCCGGCTCGGGCGCGTGGCTAAGCGCCAGGCCTTCCAGACTGAGGGCCTCGCCTCGAAAATAGGGTAGAGCCTGGATCGACCTGACAAGAACCAGGGTCTTGCGGGCCTCGACGGCGGCCTGCGCGTGCTCGCCTCGAGCCAGGGCCAGGTAGGTGGCCGCGGCGCCGTGGCGCATCTCGACGTAGGGGGCGCGATGGCTCCCGCGCAGCGCCTCGGCGCGCTCCAGAAACTCCCGAGCTTCCTCCACTTCCCCCTTCTCTGACAGCACCAGCACCATCTTGAGGCAGGCCAGGGCCAGCTCCATCGGGTTGGAGACCGTCTCCGAGCACTCCAGCGACAGGCGCGCATGGCGCTCGGCTGGCTGCAGCCAGCCGTTCTCGCGATGGATCTGCTCGCAGATCGAGTGGGCCAGCGAAAGCCCGTAAAGGTCGCCCAGCCGGTGAAACAGATCGAGAGCCCGCTGCTCGGCCGAGAGAGCCAGCTCCTTGAGGCCCGACAGGTGCAAGAAGAAACCCGCGTTGCGCAGCTGATTGGCTTTAAAAAGGCCGTCCTCGTGGGCCTCTAACAGCTCCAGAGCATCTCTGAGCAAGCCCGGCGCCATCCGGGCCGTGGCCGCCGGCCCACCCAGCAGGGCATAGGCCAGCGATAGCTTGGAGGTAACCCGCGCCTCAGGCCCCCCAGCTGCCTGCTCGCGCAGGGTGATGTCCAGCATGTCCAGCTTCCAGCCGCGCGGGGTCAGAAAAAAGAGGGCCTGACCGAGCTGGTCCTGGATCTCATGCAGCTCTCGGGCCCGCTCCTCCTCGCTGCGGGCCCTCACTCCCAGACGCGAGGCCAGCAAGCGAACGGGCAGGCCCAGCTTGCCTTTCAGGCTCGAGGAGACGGCCCCCACCCCCAGCCGCTGGCGGGCGCGGCTCAGGCTGCCGTGGGCACCTGCCAGATCGCCCCGGGCGAGCTGGCAGGCGCCTTGCTTTCTCAGCAGACGGGCCTGGTCCAGCGGGGCGCTGGCCTGCTCGGCCAGCCCTGCAAAGAGCGCCTCGGCCTCAGCCGTCTGGCCGGCCCCAAAACGAGCCTCGGCCAGCTTCTCCTGCAGGTCGAGGGTCTGCTCGATGGCCAGGGCAGCCTGGAACAACGAGACCGCCTCCTGGTAGGCAAACGACTGCAGGGCCAGCTCGCCGGCCCGGGCCAGGTGCACGGCCGCCTCCTGACTCTGGCCGGCCTTCTGGTAATGGCACGCCAGCTCCATGCTGATCTCCCGGGTGGCAAAGCGATCACGCAGGGCTCGGGCCGAGCCCAGGTGGAGCTCGTTCAGGCGCTCGGGAGGCACCCCTTCCAGCACCGACTCCACCAGGGGCTGGCTGTAGAAGGCGTAAAGCCCCTCCTCTCGGCGGCGAAAGACGCGTCGCTCCACCAGCAGCTCCACCTGGTCGGCCACCGAGTCCAGCCCGCACACCCGGGCCAGTAGCTCCAGATCGAAGGGTCGTGCCAGCACGGCGGCTCCCACGGCCACCGTCAGGGCGGCCGGCTCCAGCCCCGCCAACCTGCGGCGCACAGCCTCGCGCACCGTCAGGGGGATACGGGTGCCCCCGCTGGAGGTGCGCGGCAAGGCCTCGGTTTCCAGGTGCCACAGACCCCGCTGCAGTTTGAGGTGACCCTCAGCGCCGAATGCCTTGAGCACTTCGGAGATGAACATGGGGTTGCCGGCCGTCTCCTGGTGCAGCCGCTCTGTGGTCTGCGGGTCCTGCCCGGTGGCGCCGAGCATCGAGCGCACCATGGCCTCGGTCTCCTCCAGCCCGAAGGGCTCCAGCGACAGCACGGGAGCGACCCTGGCGGCTCGATTCCACTCCAGCAGCTTGGCCAGGTTGGCGTTGAGGTCGGCCGCCTCCACCCGGTAGCTGGCCACCACCAACAGGTTGGGGGCCTCGTGGCGGCGCACCAGGTAGGCCAGAAACTCGAGACTGGTCGGATCGGCCCACTGCAGGTCATCGATCAAAAGCAGCCGCCGCCCTCCTCGGGCCAGCAGCCGGGCCATCCCCTCGAACAGGTGGAACTTCTGCATGGGGTCAGAGGAGGAAGGCGGGGGCCCATCCTCCTCGCCCACGTCCGGTAACAGCACCGAGAGGGCCCGGCGGAAAGGGATCAGCTCCGCGGGCAACCCCTCCAGGCTGGCGTGACGCAGGGCGGGAATCCAGACCTGATAGGGCAGGGTTTCGTGCTCGTAGCCGTAGCCCCAGGTGACCGTACCGGGCAGGTTGGAGCCATAGTCGGCCAGCTCTTGCAGAAGCCGGGTCTTGCCCAGGCCGCTCTCGCCCGCCACCAGCACCAGCAGAGGGCGGCCGGGAGTCGGCTCGAGCAGCCCCAGCAACCGCTCGAGCTCGCGCTGGCGACCCACGAACTCGCTGGTCTCCAGGCGCGGGGCCTGGGGGCCCAGGAACTCGCTGGTGAGATCGCCCTGGAAGATGGCCCGCCAGTGATGCAAAGCCTGCTCGGCGGAGTCGTAGCGAGCGCAAGGTTCCTTGGCCAGCAGCCTGAGGATCAACCGATCCAGCGCTTCGGGAAGCCCCGGCACGAGGCTGCTGGGGGGCTCCGGGTCATCGAGCAGGATGTTGTGAATGGCGTGCGCGGGGTTGCTGCCGGCAAAGGGCAGCTTGCCGCACAGGGCCTCGTAAAGGATGACCCCCAGACTGTAAAGATCGGCCCGGGCATCGGCCTTGCCGGTGCTGAGCAGCTCGGGAGCCATGTAGTAGGTGGTCCCCATCACCTGGCCCGACTCGGTCAACTGGTGGGTGGCCTGCAGGCCTCGGGCCAGCCCGAAATCGAGCAGCCGCGGCTGAGCTTCATCGTTGACCAGGATGTTCTCGGGCTTGAGATCGCGATGCACGATGCGGCGCTCGTGCAGGTAGCTCAGAGCCTCCAACAGCCGAGCCACCACCATCTCCAGGCGCTCGAGGCTGCTGCGGTGGCGGTTGAGGAACTCCACCAGGTTGATCCCCAGCACCAGCTCCATGGTGTAGTAAGGCTGACCTTCCGACAGCCCCGTGGAGAACACCCGCACCAGGCCTGGATGCTGGAGGCTGGCGGCGATCTTGAACTCGCGCTTGAAGCGCAGCACCTCGATCTTGCTCAGACCGGCCACGCCGCGAAGAAGCTTGAGAGCCAGCTCCTGGCCGTCGGGCGAGCGCACGCGAAAGACCCGACCGAATCCGCCCTGACCGAGCAGGTCGAGCACCAGGAATCCATCGATCAGCCTGGGAGTCGGCTCTTCCACGGGCTTCAGTCTTCCAGCTGAAGGCCGGGAATCAGGCGAAAATCGGCCTGATTCCGGGTCAATAAGCTGGCCCGGTGGGCCACCGCGGTGGTTCCGATAGCGATGTCAGCGGCGCGAGCCCTCGATGACCCCAGATTGCGAAAGATCTCCGCCGCGACCTCGGCCAGATCCTCGGTGAACGGCACAACCCCGTCTTCCATCAAGAATGAACGGGCGACCGCCACCTGCTGAGGAGACCGAGGACCGCGACAGTACTCATACCAGGCGATAGCGCTCATCTGGATGGGTCTCTGACCGTTGGCCAGTTGCTCGAGCTTGCGCCACTCGCTGCGGTCAGTCAGGGCCCGAATGAGGTAGCTGGCATCCAGGTGGACGGGGGTCAAATGTCTCCCTCGCGCAAGCCCTGCAGCTCCTGGGTGGGGTCATACCCGGCAAAAAGCTCGCGAAGCTCCCGCAGGGCCTCGAGGCGACGCTTGCGAGCCTCGGGTGGCACCCCGCGGAGCTGGTCGCGATAGCGCACAATCGCCCGGCGAATGGCCTCGGAGACCGGAACCTGCAAGGTCGCCGCCAGCTCTCGCGCAGCCTGACGAGACTCGTCGTCCAGAATCAGGGTGGTTCGCTGTGACATAGGATATGGATTCGCCATATGCTTCAGCGGGCTCCTTCCAGCAGCCTGGGCAATAGCTCCTCGGCCCGGCCCAGGAATTCCTGGTCGAAGAACGGATTGGGCGGTTCCAGCGGCTCCAGGTTGACCAGGGCGGTGCGGGCCCCGTTGGCCTGAGCCTCGCGCACCAGCCGGCTGGCCGGCGCCACGTTGCCCGAGGTGCCCACGGCCAGGAACAGGTCGCAATCCCAACAGGCCCGGAAGGCCGCCCGCGAGACCAGGTAAGGAAGCTCCTCCCCGAAAAGCACGATGTCCGGGCGCAGCAGGGCCCCGCAGGCCGGACAGGGGCGCATCTCCCCGTGGGGGTCCTCGAAGGCGGGCAGCTCGCAGGCCGAGCAACGGCTACGCAGCAGGCTGCCGTGCAGCTCCAACAGGTTGCGGCTGCCGGCCGCCAGGTGCAGTCCGTCCACGTTCTGGGTCACCAGCGTCACCTCGGAGCGCTCCTCGAGCCGGGCCAGCGCCAGGTGGGCGGCGTTGGGCCGGGCCTGCACCACCTCCCGGCGCATCGGCCCGAACAGCTTCCAGATGCGCTCGGGATGCTGAGGCAGGTCGGGCGCGGCCGACTCGCGCTCGGCCTCGGGGTTGTCGGTCCACACGCCGCCCGGCCCCCGAAAAGGCCGAAGGCCGGAGGCCACCGAAATGCCAGCTCCCGTGAGGACGACGATGCGGCGGGCCGATCCAAGCATTTGAGGACGGGTTCAACAGGTAACATTCTGGCATCCTTCTTGCGATCACCAGAAGCGAAACAGCGAGACCCTCACCTTCGTCCCGGTGGTCTACACCGAGCACGCAGCCCACGGTCCGGACGAGGTGGTGACGGTGGATTGGCTGGTTTCGGGCGTGGAATGGACGGCCGAGCTGATGCAACGGCTGGGAGAGGCGAAGGAGTAGCCGGAGCGCTCGCGAATGCACGGCCACCATTCCCCCGGAGGTTCGTGCGTGAGCGCTGATTTAGAAACCCGCATCCAGGAAGCCCTGGAGCAGAGCGAGGCCGGCGAGTCGGAAGGCCTCGAGAAGTTGGTGGCGCTGACCGCCGAGCACCCCGATTCGGCCCCCGCCTGGCGCGCCCGGGCCCAGGCCGAGAGCGAGCTGGGCCAGCCCGAGGCGGCTCTGGAATCGATCGACAAAGCCCTCGAGCTGGTCAAGGACGATTCCGAGGCCTGGCTGGTGAAGGCCGAGCTGTTGCTCGACCAGGACCGGTTTGAGCCGGCTCTCGAGGCCCTGGAGAAGGGCCTGGAAGCCGACGAGGACGACGCCGACCTGTGGTTCGAGAAGGGCGCCACCCATCTTCGCCTGGGCAACTTCGAAGAGGCGCTGACGGCCTTCGACCGGGTGGTGCACCTCGAGCCCGACCACCTGCGGGCGGTCTTCAACCGGGGCGACCTCTTGACCCGCCTGGGCCACCTCGAAGAGGCCTGCAAGGCCTATGAGAAAGCCGCCGAGCTCTCGCCGGGCGAGTCGCGCAACTGGACCCGGCTGGGACAGGCCTGCCTGGAGGGGCGCGACTTCCCCCGCGCCCTGGAAGCCTTCGACAAAGCCCTGGAGCTCAAGGAGGACGATTGGGAGGCCTGGAGCAACCGCGGCCTGGTGCTGGCCAACCTCGATCGCATCGAGGAAGCCCTCAAGTGCTACGATCGGGCCGTGGCCATCGAGCCCAACAACCCCATCATTTTCTACAACAAGGCGGTGGCCCTGGAAGTCACCGAGGACTTCTCGGGCGCTCTGGACGCCATCCGCTCCTGGCTCGAGATCGAGCCCGAGCGGGCCGAGGCCTTCTTCATGATGGGTCGCCTGCAGGACCGCCTGGGCTTCAAGGAAGAGTCCCAGAGGAACCTGGATCGGGCTCTGCAGCTCAACCCCAATATTCTTGGCCCCATGAACGTATGGGGCCTGGCCCTGGTGGACGAGAACGGCCAGCCCGCGCCAGGCGTGGATCCGGTGCAGGTCAAGAGCAACATGCCCCCGCAGGAGGTGGCCCGCCAATTCGTGGAGATGCTGATCAGCCAGGGCAAGCACACGGTGGAGAACGGTCTGGTAGACGGCAAATACAGGGTTGCCGTCATGCCGGTGCAGATGGGGCCCCAGAGCTGGGGAGTGGGGCTGTTCGACGAGAACGGCCAGCCCAACCCCGAGGTGCCGCCCATGCAGGTGCAAACCGACCTGCCCCCCGACCAGTTCGTGGGCGACTACATCAAGCTCTTGCAGGAGCAGGGCCACACCATCGACGAGAACGGGATGGTGGACGGCAAGTTCCGGGTGGGCGTTTTCCCCCTGCAGGCTGCTCCCCCGGCCCCGGTTGCATAGCCTGAACGGTTCATGGTAGGATACTCATCGTTTCGTAAACCCCGGTAAGGAGAACTCGGAAAAATGGCCAGAGCTTGCCAGTTGTGCGGGAAAGGTCCCAGCTACGGGAACATGGTCAGCCACTCGAACCGCAAAACGCGGCGCCGTTGGCTGCCCAACCTGCAGAAGTCCATTTTGATGATCGGCGGCCAGAAGGTGACGGCCCGCATCTGCACGCGTTGCCTGCGCTCTTATAAGGGCAAGGTGGCCGGCAAGGCCTGAGCCCCTGATCTTCGTTCAAGACAGAGGCGCCCTGGCGCGACCTCTGTCTTGTCATGTACCCCAGGCTGGATGACGCGAGCGGGTCCTGTCATAAACCCCAGCTGGGGATGGGAGGCCAGGCCGACACGTCCTGGCCAGCCGCGGCCGTGTAGGTCCAGACCCGCCAGAACTGGCCTTGCTCGTCGCGGGCCGGCACCAGCCAGCGCTCGTACTCGCTGGCCCGAGGACCGACCGGGCAGAAGTCCTCGAAGTCGTCGAGCAGGTGCAGAATGCGGACCCCCTCGGAAAGGCTCAGGATGGAGCCCGGCACGGGCGGCCCCTGCACCCTCTCGGAGGGCGAAGGGCCGGCCTGCATCAGGTCGGCCTGGTGGTCGGCCGAGCCCAACCTCAGCGGTTGGCCCGCCGCCATGGTCGGGTAGCCGGTCTCGCGCAGGTAGAGTTGACCACAGACGTGAGCTGAGCGAGCCCGGCGCACCCAGCGCTCGATCAGCCGATAGTTGCGCTCGCCAGGCTTGAGCGAGCCGTAGCAGAAGAGATGCAACAAGATTGGGGCGCTTTGACACCTGACCGAACGTGCCTGCCGAAGGAGTTTCGAATTTGAAAGTTGCCATTCTGGCCGCCGGGATCGAGCGCGACCCGGACTACTGCCGGGCCCAGCTCCAGGCTGCCCAGCGAGTTCTTTGCGCCGATGCCGGCTATCGCCTGGCGCGCAAGCTGGGAGTGCGACCGGACGCGGTGGTGGGAGATCTCGATTCGCTGACCCCCGAAGAGGTAGCCCAGCTCGAGGATTCCGGCATCCCCCTGCACCGCTATCCGCCCGAGAAAGACCAGAGCGACCTGGAGCTGGCCCTGGACCTGGCCGCCACCTGGGGGGCCCGGGAGGTGGTGCTGCTGGCCGCTCTGGAGGGGCGGCTCGACCACCTGCTGTTCAACCTGATCGCGGCCCTCGAGTATGCCCACCGCCTGGGGTTGCGCTCTCGCCTGCTCAGCTCGGTAGGGGAAGTCTTCCTGGTGCACGACCAGATGGAGATCGTAGCCCGAGAGGGTTGGACGGCCTCGTTTCTGTCGCTGGAGGGGGAGACAACGGGCATTACGCTGGAGGGCTTTCGCTACCCCCTGGCCGAGGAGTCTCTCCTGCGCCACCACAGTCGCGGGCTCTCCAACGTGGTGCGCGATCCGGTGGCCCGGGTGCGGCTGCGCCAGGGGCTTCTGCTGGCCGTGCTCTTGCCCTGAGAGCCCCCGGTCCGCGTTCTTGCCCGGGATTCCGAGCAACCAGGCCGGGCTCGCCAGGGTTCCTTTTCTTGGGTTATGCCATCGCCAGGGGTATGGCTGCGCCCCGAGAGGCCCTGGGGGCCCGGATCCCCTGGAGGGCAGATGCAAAGGAACGTTCGGATAAAGCGAGAACTGAGGGCGACCTTTTCGGTTGGAGGTGCCATGATCAAGACTTTTCATCAACTCCGGCTGACGCTCCTCGCGCTCTTGCTTTTGGGCGCGAGCTGGATAGGCTGCGGCGGGGATGGCAACGGGGGTGGGGGGGGCAACGCGGCCCCGCCTCCTCCGCCTGCGCCCACGACGGCCACCATCCAGGTCGACCACGTCCTGGCCCGGACCGTACCGGCCAACGTGGACACGTTTGTCTTCCTCGGCTTCAACTCCAGCGGGGCCCAGGTGTACGGACCCGACAGTCGGGCCAAGGCCGCCCGCATCCTGCTGACGGTTCCCCTCACCATGACCAGCCTGACCATCAACTATCTCTCCAACGGAGTGGTTGTGGGTACCTTCTCCCAGCCGGTCGCCCTCACGGCCGGCGGGACGTTGGTGATCAACGACCCGAGCTTCGTCGACGTCGGAGGCGGAGGCGGGGGCGGGCAGGCATCCGCCGGCCTGACCCGCCTCAACCAGCTCCGGGCCATTGCCGGGCTGCCACCAGTCACCGAGAATCAAGCCTTAACCCAGGGGTGTCTCAACCACGCCATCTACATGGTCCGAAACGACCGCATCGAGCACGACGAGGATCCGAACCTTCCCTTCTTCACGCCCGAGGGCCAGGTCGCGGCCCGGGAGAGCAACCTGTCGGTCACGACCGTGCTCGACTCGCCCATTCAGGACAGGATCAACAGCCTGATGGTAGGGCCCTTTCACGGCTGCGGTTTCATCGACCCCAAGCTCGACCAGACCGGGATCGGCTACTTCAGTGAAGCCGGCACGGGCATCCAGACCGGGTTGGCAGTCAACGTGCTGGGCTCGTTGAACGCCACGCCCGGCGGGTTTCCCATCCTTTGGCCCGGAGACGGAGCCACCGTCGACCTGCGCAGCTTCGATGGCAACGAAACGCCTGACCCGCTGGCGGGGATCGGGTTCACTGCCCCCACCGGGGTGCCCCTCTACGTCCAGCTCGGCCCCGGGAACGTGACCCCCAATGTGACCGCCTTCAGTCTGAGGGAACGGGGCGGGAACAACCTGCAGGTGGCCGAGTTCGACCAGACCAACTTCATTGGCGCCAATGCCGCCGAGCAGACCCTTGGTCGAGCCGTGCTGGCCCAGCGCAGCTGCATCGTGCTGCTTCCGCGCGACCCCCTGCTGCGCAGCACCACCTACGATGCCTCGGTGACGACGAACGGGAACACCATCAACTGGAGCTTTACCGTGTCAGCCAACGCGGCGCGACAGGAACGTGGAGAGATCCGCTAAGTCCGGCCGCAACCCCCCCGTGGTGGCGGAGAAAATAGGGGCCCGGTCGCTTGCGACCGGGCCCTGTTTTCTTCAGACTCAAAGAAAGCGCAGAGCCGAGAGCTCATCGCGCAAAGCATCGAGACCATCGAGCCACAGGACGTTGGCGTCGACCCGCTCCCGATAGGCCCTGGAGGCGCGCCCCCCCGCGATCTGTGTCACGCCGGGGTCGAGCAGCCGGCTGAGCCGGGTCAGCTCGCCCGGTAAGAGAGGGTCATCAGCGGGGTAGGCCAGGCTGAGGCATACGGCTCGCGCGCGGGTCAGGCTGGCAGAGATCCGAGCACGAGCACCACGCTGAACCGGCGGTATCGGACCGGTGCTCGAGACCGGGGCGACTTGACCGGCGCGGGAGAAAGAGCATGCGCGTCGGTCCCACGCCCGGACCGAGAGCCACTGCCGAAGAGGGGCGCTTGCCAAGGGAAAGGCTGTAGAGGCACGGACGATGTCTCTGGCGGAGGGCCACCTTACCACGCCCAGGATCAGCTTTGACCGGATCTTGGCAAACGCAGGCGAAAGGTGGCCCCCTTTCCTGGCACCGACGCGACCGTCAAGCTTCCACCGTGGCGGGAGACGATCTCGCGGGACACGGAAAGCCCGAGCCCTGTCCCCTGACCTGCCGGCTTGGTAGTGAAGAACGGCTCGAAAATCTCTTCTTGCATGCCGGGCGGAATTCCGGGGCCCCGGGCGGAAACTGACAGCTCGACGAAATCGGGCCCGGCGCAAGTGCGCAGACGAATCTCACAGGCCGATGCTCCCTCGCTCAGCACGGCGTCGCGCGCATTGAGCAGCAGGTTGCTTACGACCTGCTGCAACTCGTGCGCATCGACCTGAATGGGTGGAAGGGAATCGACCAGCTCCAGCTCCAGCGACAGTCCCGGGGGTCGAAGCTGGCCCCCGAGAAGCTCGAGTGTATCGCGCACGATCTGACCGAGACTGGCGTCGGTCTGAGTATCCACCGCGTCGCGAGCATAGTAGAGCAGTTTCTGGATGATCTCCTGGCAGCGCTCGCTGGCCCTCTCGGCCTCCTCCAGCCTGGACTGCACCGCACCCCGATGGCCCATCTCAAGGTCGAGGCGCGCCATCTCGATAGAGACCAGGGCCGAGCAAAGGGGCGTATTCAGCTCGTGGGCGATGCCCGCGGCGAGCTGTCCCACCGCGGCCAGCTTGGAAGCCTGCACCAGCTGAGCCTGGGCGCTGATGGCCTCATGGTGCAGGGCGGCATTGCGCAGCGCGACCCCGGCCTGGTAGCAGATCAGGCTCAGGACATCGAGTTGCTCGGGAGCATAGGGTGCCTCGGTGGCCAGCGCGATGGTGGCCTCTATCCCCCGCTCGGAGAGCGCGGGACAGACCACCCAGCCCTCGGCCTGCGTCGGCTGCCCGGCCTGCACCAGCACGTCCGGGGGATTCGACGGCTCGGGCCAGTAGCGTGGATTCGAGGCCAGGATGGCCCCGTGGTGGTGAGGTAGTGTCAGCCGTAGCAGCTCCTGGAGGCGAGCCAGGATCTCCTCCGATTTCAGGCCCGAGGTCAGCCGCCTGGCGCTTTCGAGCAAGAAAGCCAGGCGCTCGACCCACACTTTGAGCCGAGCATTTGCCCGCTGGTGCAGCCCCAGAGCCTCCTGCCCCGCTGCAAAGCGCCGTGCAGACTGGATCCCCAGACCGCCAGCCCCGGCCAGCACCAGCAAGAACTGTCGCTCCAGCGGCAGGAAAGTCTCGGGGCAACGCTCCACCAGCAGGACCGCCTCTCTCTGCATCGGAAGCGCAGCGCGGGAGCCTTCCACCACCACCGAGCCGGACTCGGCGCAGCGCCGGGCCAGCGGGTCGGTCTGCTGACCGAGCAGGGTGATCGTGGCACTCTGGCAGGGCACGAGCTGGGTGGCGGCCTCCAGAATCGTCTCAACCACGCCCTGGAGACTCTCCTGCCCGGCCAGCTCACCTGAGAGCTCCTGCAGCAGCCCGCGCTCCAGCGATTCGCACTCGAGCGCATCGCGTGTTCTGTCAAGTTTTTTTCCGACCTGACGCAGGGCCTCGTGAGCTTTTCGCTCCCGAGCCTGGAGACTGGCACGGCCGACCCGCGTGGCCTCCTGGCGCCTCAGGTGGATGCGCGCCAGTTGGTGACCTCCCAGGAGCACAGGAGCTGGCAGCAGACAGGCCC
>QWHO01000682.1 GCA_021404945.1 bacterium CPR1 | reverse complement strand
CGCCGTGCCGGGCTCGCCGCTCGATCCGCGCGCCGCCGGCACCAACGATCTCATCAAGCAGGGCGCGACACTGATCACCGAAGCAGCCGACGTCATCAATGCTGTCCGGCCGATCATAAGACGGCCGGTTGATCTGCCCGCTGAAGAACCGGAGCCCAGTGAGCCCTGGACCGAAGAGCCCGCCGCAGGCGACCGTGCGCGGATCATCGCCTTGCTCGGTCCGGCGCCGGTCGGACTCGAATGATCCGAGTATGTTGCCCCCACTGTCAAAGCATTGATCGATTCGCCCGGCGAGAGGATGCGCCGATAAATGTGCTCCTCTCTTGTTTTGGAAAGGATCATGTCGGCGCGAGCCGGTGGAGCCAGAGCCTCAAACGCGGGCCGAGTGGTGTCCAGATCGATAGGTCGACGCTGATTGCCGGCGCTGACGACAAACAGAACCTTGTGCTCCCAGCTGAGCCAGTCCAGCAATCGAGCCAGCGGGCTCATCATGTGATCATAAGGACGGTCCCGATCCCCGATCGAGAAATTGATGACCTTGATCGTGGGCGCCACCGGGCCGGACCCACCATCCCCGACGAACATCCGCCGCACCGCACGATGCACCAGGTCCACCAGGAGCTGGTCTTCGGGGCAACGCTCCCCCGTACCTGGATAGTCTCCGGTCACAGGCTGCATGATGGGGCGCACGTACAACGGGCGGGGGAGGCCCCCCGATGGCCGCTCGAGATCTCCCTGCACGATGAGCGAGGCCATGCAAGTTCCGTGCTCGCGCCGGGCTGCCGGATAACCCGAGGCCCAACCATCGGGGTCGTCGACGAGGAGGCGGCCCGCCAGGACGTCATGGTTCTCGAGAGGCAGCCCGTCGAGCAGAGCAGCTACCGGCTCCCCCGCGACTTCGCCAGCAAATTGCTCCGTCGCGTCGGGGGTGGACTCTTCGCTGCTCGGTGCGACCATCTGACCAACCGGGCGGAAGAACTGGACCTGCTCGCAGAGGAAGAGGTCGACCTCGTCGATCTCGTCCAGCCGACGAACCTCACTTCGGGGGATCTCCACCAGGAGCCCATGGTAATGGATTTCCTCAATGGCGGCCACCTGGACAACCCGGCCCCCACAGCCCACGACCAGCGTTCGCACTCTCTCCGCAGCCCTCGCTCTCCGCTCGGGACCGGCACGAAACCACAGCTCCACCTCGGCCGGGACGAGCTCGGCGCCAGACTCGATGCGATGCTCCCAGTCTTCGAGAACGCCGGTGGCCTCCATGCGATCGCGCGCATTCCAGAATCGGATCGTCTTGAGGTGGCCGAAAGCCTCGGCCCAAGGAGCAAATCCTGTCGGGAGTTTCTGCTCGCGCTCCCACAGGTTCCAGAGAGCCAGGAGATCTTTAATGGCGGCATCGGTGGTCAGGACGAGGTACAGACGCCCGCCCAGGACCTTCTCCGGACTCTTCGCGTCCTGAAAGTACTCGTCGGGCTCAAAGTCGCGATCCCACTCAGCCATCCATTCCAGCTCTTCGATCTTGCGGACGGCGTTTAGAAAATTCTGGACCGGCCCGGCTGTTTCGAGAACCAGCACCTCCTCCGGGACGATGCCGCTCACCCCCGCCTGAAGCCGCAGGCGCTTCTGCTCCAAGGCCAGGGTCAGCGACCTCAGCTCGGGCCCAAGACGCCGTGCCTGCTCGGACCGCGAGGGTTTGGCGAGCTTTGCTCCCCCGCCGCCTTTGCCTTTACGTTCGGCGCTGGTTGGCCTCGGCAGTAGAAGGAGGGGATGGCTGGTTGCGTCGGGCATTCAGCTCGGACTCAGCTCTGCTTTCGCGGCTTCCACCGTTTGAGTCTCTTGCTCAGAAGGGTCTCCACGGAGGCCTCGGGGAGACTTAAGACAAAGCGACGCTGCAAGTCTGCGCCAAAATTCTCCAGGTCCGAGAAGCTCGCCCCTCGGAATCGCTCGGTCAGATTGTCAATGTTGCGCTTCAGCTTGAGGCCGGTGGCGGCCTGATAACGCTGCCACCACTCGCGAATCTGTGCCGGGCCCGGAGCCGGCAGCTCGAGCTGAACCTGGAAGCGACGCCACACCGCCCTATCAAGCAACTCGGGGTGGTTCGTGGCGGTGACGATCACCGTGTGGCTCGGCAGGGCATCCACCTCCAGAAGCAAGGACGAAACGACCCGCTTGATCTCGCCGGTCTCGTGCTCGTCCCCGCGCTCCTTTCCGAGCGTTTGGACTAAACCGCTGCGCGGTAGTAGGAGGCCGACCTGGGCTCTTCCGCGATTAAGCCGTCGAGCGTTGTAGGGCATTCTTCGTAGACAGGGGGAC
>QWHO01000158.1 GCA_021404945.1 bacterium CPR1 | reverse complement strand
ATGGCGATGCAGCTCTCGGTCAACCTCAACAAGGTGGCCCTTCTCCGTAACTCGCGCGGGGCGAAGAACCCAAGCCCGCTGGTGGCCGCCGAGACCTGCCTCGATCATGGCGCCTACGGCATCACGCTGCACTGGCGGGCCGATCACCGCCACACCCGCATCGACGACGTGCGCGCGCTGCGCGCCTTTTGCAAGGAACGAGGCGCCGAGCTCAACCTCGAGGGTGACGAGCGCCCCGAGCTGATCGCGCTGGCGCTCGAGCTCGAGGTCTCGCAGCTCACCCTGGTACCGGTGCGTCCCGGTGAGGTCACCAGCGACCACGGCTGGGACTTGCCGAACCAGCACGACGTGATCGCGCCCATCCTCGCCAAGATGCGATCCGCAGGGATTCGCACCTCGATCTTCGTGGATCCGGTGCCGGAGATGATGGTCCACGCTGCGGCGACCGGCGCCGATCGCGTCGAGATCTACACCGAGCCCTATGCGGCGGCTTTTGGCACGCCCCGACAGGCAGTGGAGCTAGCCAGGGTTCGCGACACCGCGCGCGCGGCCGTCGCTGCCGGCCTCGGAGTCAACGCCGGCCACGATCTCAGCCTCGAGAACACGCCGTTGCTCGCGCGCGAGGTGCCCGAGATCGTCGAGGTCTCGATCGGCCACGCGCTCATCGCAGACGCTCTGTACCTGGGCCTGGCCGAGACTGTGCGTCGCTACGCGGCTGCCTGTCGAGGGCAGTCCGTCGACGTCCCGCGCACGCAGTGAGCGGCGCACCGCCTCCTGCGGGACGTCGGTGCTCTGTGGTACGCCTCGCGGGTGGCCACCAAGAAGCCCACCGAAACGCCGCTGATGCGGCAGTTCCTCGACATCAAGGAGCAGCACCCGGATGCCATCGTGCTGTTTCGGCTCGGCGACTTCTACGAGATGTTCTTCGACGATGCAGTCGTCGCCGCGGCCAAGCTCGATCTGACCCTCACCACTCGCGACAAGGGCAAAGAAGACGCCGTGCCGATGTGCGGGGTGCCGCACCACTCCGCACGCGGGTACATCGCCAAGCTGGTCGAGCAAGGCCACAAGGTGGTGATCGCCGAGCAAGTGGAGGACCCCAAGCTCGCCAAATCCATCCTGGAGGCCTACTTGGGCGAGTACTACGCTTTGATGAGCGAGTCAAGCATTTTTCGGGCCAAGAAAGAACGAATGTTCGTCGAATCGCAGGTCAAGCTGGCTCTTACCGAGCTCAAGCGGGCCGAATCTGAGTTGGTGGAGTTCCAGAAAGCGAACGGAATTGAGGTTCTCGAGTCCGATCTGGAGGTGGGTGCCCAACTGCTCAGCGCGCTCAACCAGGCTAAGGTTGAAGCAACGACCTCGCTGAGCAAGGCTCAGGCAGAAAGGGACTCGCTGCGGGAAGGACTTCTCAAGTCGGCCAGTGCGGCGCAGGCCAACCCGGCAGCCCCGGTGCCAGGCTCTGATTCGGTACTGACAGATCTGCAAGCCGAGCTCGTCTCCGCTCGACTCGAGCTCGACGACCTGAGGCACGGACGCAAGGATGAGCACCCCGAGGTCAAGCTCGCACGGGCTCGTTTCGACGACATCTCTCGAGAATTCCAGGGCCGGCTGGATACACTCCATCAGGGCTACCAGGCGAATCTGACCCAGGACCTCTTGCGCAAATCCGTCCAGCTCAGCGGCGTCGAGGCTCAGCTTTCCGCAGTTGAAGATTATCGGTCGCAGGTTGACTCTAAGGCCCGCAAGCAAGCATCCAAAGCGGTCACTTTTCAGCTCCTGAAGAAAGAGTTCGAGGGCAAACTGACGGAAGTCAAGATGCTTGAGCTTGAGTTGTTACGATCGAGGATCACCGAGTCGCGGGAGACAGTCGAGCTCGAGATTATCGACCCCCCCTTCGTGCCAGAGCAACCGACCTCACCCAACTTGATTCTCCATCTCGTGCTCGGAGTGTGTCTCGGTCTGGGAATCTCGCTGGCCTATACTCATTGGAGCGGCGTCTGGCGAGGTCTCCAGCAAATCGAGCTCGACTGAGAGCCATCCGTGATAGGAGCTCGACTTTGTTGCGGATAGGCTTGACCCAGCGCACGGATGAAGTTGCCGGCTATGAGGAAACTCGAGATGCCCTCGATCAACGCTGGACAGGCCTCCTGCTCAGCCTTGGCTATCTGCCGGTCCCCCTGCCCAACGCCGGAGTTCCAGCCGCGGTCCTGGTGGACCAATTGAGCCTTGGGGGATTGATTTTGACGGGCGGTGGGGATCCAGGGCAAGGCACCTTGCGGGATGCCTTGGAAAGCGGCCTTATCAAGCTCTGTCTTGAAAGGCACCTTCCGCTCATCGGTGTTTGTCGCGGGGCGCAGGCACTGGGCTTGCACTTTGGGGGTCGGTTGACCCGAGTGGAGGGCCACGTCGCATCCCGGCACGGGTTGATCTGCTGCCGACCGGAAAGTTGGGCTGAGCGCGCTTCAGTGAACAGCTACCACAACTACGCCTTCATGCCCGACAATCTGCCGCCCCCCTTGCGCCCAGTCGCACTGGCACCTGGTGGAACCGTGGAGGCCTTTGAGCACGAGAGACTACCGATGCTGGGCATCATGTGGCATCCTGAGCGAGAGCCTGGCTGGGATGAAGGGGATGTGGCCACGCTGCGCCGACTGTTCGACTAAAGCGCAAGGCCTTTGGTCTTGCACTTGGAACGCAGTTCCGGCGCGTTCATCAGATTGTGCTAGCCCGAAATGTTGGGCGTCGCGCAGCCGGAAAACGGTCAAATCAAGCATGCAATGGTTCCGGCCTTGCAGGCCGCGGGCCCAACGCCCAGCAGATGATCCTCAGAAGGCCTGGCATCGGTAGAGACGATCAAGCTCTCCTCGGCCGAGCAGACCATGGTAGAGATCGATGTCCTCGAGCGTGTCGACCTCCAACCAGCCGCTGGAAACCGGAACGGCGTAAACTGGCCAATCTGTATCGATCAGGAATTGAATGAAACTGGTCATGAACATCTGCTCAAAGGGGCGCCCATCATAGGTCAGCGCACGATCCATCCTGTCGTAAGTATCCAGGAAGGCCCGGACGTGATCGCGGTGGACCTTAAACAGACCGATGTATTGCGCCTGAATCTCATCCAGGGTGCGGGGACGTTTTCCGAGCTCGAGCAAACGCCCATCAGGGTCCATTCTCAGCGTCTCGGCATCTGCCAGCGGGTCGGCACTTCGAAGCTCCCAATAAGACCGCCAGCTCAAGTCGACCACGACATTCAGGGGCTGGTTGCTCGTCAGGACGGCCTGGATGACCCGAGGCTCACAGACGATGTCACCGTATGACACGAGAATGTGTTTGTCACCGTCGAAGAGGTCGCGTGCGCAGAACAGGCTCCAGACCATGTTCGTCTCTTCGAAGCGGGGGTTGCGAACGGACTGGTAGCCAAGTTGCTCGATGGATTCGGACCGGTAACCGGTCACAACGGTGATGTCTTTGAGGCCGCAGGCCGCCAGGCTAGCAGCCTGACGCTGTAGCAAAGGTACACCGTCAAGCTCAACGAGGCACTTGGGCCTTTCGTCGGTCAGAGGCCTCAGCCGGACGCCCTGGCCAGCTGCCAGGATGATGGCGCGGGTGCTCACCGTTCCCCTCCCTGAAGGAGCAGAAGTCCCTCCTCAGCGTATGGCTCGGGGGAGCCGAGAGCCCGGACCTGACGGTTGGCACAATCCAAGTCAAGCTCCCGAGCTCGCGACCAGCTCCGGTAGTATTCCTCCCCACAGCCTATTACGGCAGGAATTCGCAGTTCAGCACAGCGGATAGCCATATGAGAATTCGTTCCTCCGAACATAGTCACCAACCCGGAGATTCTTCGCGTGAACAACCAATCGTATCCCGGGTCGGCGCCGCGGATCAGGACGATCTTGTCTTTGAGATCAACGCGGGAGAGATTCTCCTCGATCGCGATAGGCCGTCGAACCCGCAAATCGGTGATAAAATTCGGCTCTACCTCGCTCATGAAGAAATGATAAGCGTCCTCGCCTCCTTGAATCAGCTGGGGCAGCCGCAATAACCTGGAGATCTGGTAGGCTGCGCGATTCTTGCAGATGTTCTCTCGAAAGATGTCACCGACAAACTCGTGGGTTAGATTCGAGTAAAGATCCTGAGCCAGTCGCACATCAAGGTCGGCCAGCTCTTCGCGACTGATGCTGTGCCTTCTTCCTAGTTCTCCGATGCAAACCAGAATCTCACTCACGTGTCGGGTGAAAACGAACTTACCATACTCCCGTCCCTCGATGGCTTCCCGGATGAATTGCAGGATCTCGCTGGGACTCACAAGCAGGTCGTTCTCGGTCAAGGCGCGCTCAAGCATTTCTTCTTGCCGGGGACTGAGAAGAAATTGCGCTTCCTCCGGCTCACTGACAGGGTCCTCTTCGCCCTCAGGCGGCCGGAAGTAGCTTTCAAAGGCTTCGTCATATCGTGAGCTGAGAATGTCGTAGGTGCCCGGGCGAAGGTGGCCGAACGTCTCGAGCAGAGCCTCGCGGGACATCTTGCCGGCCCGATAATCGCGAGTCGCTCGCGTCAATTGCCGAGCCACCGTATTGAGAGAATTGAGGAACCGCTGAAGGTCCTTGGGCTCGAAGATACCTTGATCGACCATCGAGCGCAGCATCTGAACAGCGATGAAGCCGGCTCGCGCCAACCCGGCAAACGGCAGTGTGCCGTAACGCTTGCAGTCCTCGACCAACCAGTAAATCTTGTCGAGCAGGGGAAGCTGACTCCTGGTAATGATGTCAAACCTGGTTTTCAGAAGCTCTAGTCTGTGAAAGTCATGGCGATAGAGCCCGGTTGCAGGCGAAATGATTCTATTTGTCAATTGGATAAGACCAGATTTGATTTCCTGGATGTCCGGTTCTGAAAAACCATGATTCAATAGCTGTCTGAGGCGAGTCGCCGCACTCAGATCATAACAAGAATAGACGATGTTGAATTCCACTTTGTCATGGTCGGTCGGGTGCTCGGCCAGACGGTCTACGTAGTAGTCCACCAGCCTGTCAGCCAGGTCGTCTTGCAAAGTGGCCGGGACGAAAGAGTTGCAGCTGACGCGAACATCGATGTAGGGAGCTCCCAAGAAGGAGACCATCAGCGGGTAGCTGCGCAGGTTGCGATAACCATAATTGCTTCGCTGGTAAGCCCAAATGTTGTCTGTGATCAGCTCACGATAGAGTGATAGAGCTAATTTTCTGGGACGCAAGCCGATCATCTCGGCTGGATTCCAGTCCGTCATCACGCTGTACATCCCCTTGTAGCCGCATAGCCCGGGATGGCTCGTCGTCAACTTGTCAAATTTCTTGGAAATCTTGTAAAGCAGATTTTCGAACCGGTCCTCATCGCAAGGAATCGTCCTTCCGACCAGGGCGATGGGGCGCACCTGGAAGATCCAGACGCGACCAGAGCGATCCAGTCCGAACTCGATGTCCAGGCAGTCGGTGCCAACAAGCTGCTCAATCTCCCGGGCTGCCTCAATGAGGTTCCGCAGGCTGGGGTTAGGAAATGGCGCCGTGCACCCTCGAAAACGAACATAGGTTCTTAATCTGGATGCCTGCCCCGAGGTGACTGTGTCGGTGGCCCCGGAAACTTCGTCGAAATTCACTACATAGTAAGGGGCCAGAGTGTCCAGGTCACGCGTAAGCAGAACGCCACTCATCGCCACATCTGTGAGTTGCTCTTGCAGGAAGAACTGGTTGTCGACGTCATCGCCAGGATAAGAGGAGATCACTCGCAAAATGGCTGATCTCAGCGCACCCGGGTCATGTGGACAAACACCCGAAACAGAGAGAAATTCGCCTGCGTGAGAGCCCTCCACCGAGTCTTCTGAGCGGGCCGAGCTTCGAACAATGACCAGGGTGTTTTCGGCGAAGAAGTCTCGCACCTCACTCAAGACATTCTCAGGGTCTTTGCGCCAGGTGCTCACGTCGAAGAGTAGCTGCGGGTGAACCGATGCATGGTGCAAATGGCCCTGTAACCGACTGAGAGTCTCGGCTTTGGTCCCCAGGCGGACTCGAGGCGATGTTGATGAGTTGCTCAATGGCTCACGCTTCACTCCTACCGAAAACGGTCAGTTTCTGTTTACTGTACAGCGCGGGGTTTGGGGCTGAAAGGATGTGAGCATCGCATGCGATGAAATGCCCGTCCCAGTGACTGCGCCCCGGTCACCCCCCAGAGGAACCAGCAATGAAGCCTGCTCGCGCAGGATGACGGCTGTGGTCAGAGGAGAGATCGGATGGCGAAACTCGAATGCTCGAAGCCCGGTCGATTTCAGCACTTGTCCTCGCGGGCGTTCAGCCTTGCCAGACACTCGAAGTAGCGGGAAGCACATTGACCGTCCAGGGTGTTGCCAAAGGCGCGCTCACGGAGCTGGCTCATTTTCTGGCCGTGGGTCGCGCAGTAGGCAACGGGGTCTGCCAGTGCCCGGTCCAAAGAGGCGAAAAGCTGGGACGGTCGGTCCACCACATCCCCGGGTAAGTCGACTTCTTCGATGAACTGAACGCCGTCCGCGGCCTGCGAAGCCATCGTGCGAATGACAACCTGGGGTCGCTGCAACGCCGCATAGTAAACCATGATTCCCGACAGGTCACTCACCATGACATCGGCAACTCGTAACTGCGCAAAAACCTCCCGGTACTTGCTGGCCGGACGTAAGAAGAGATTCGGCAGACTGTCGACGTTGATCTTTTCGAGCGGGTGAGTTCTCAGCACGATCTGGGCATGATGCTCGCCCGCCCACTGGTCGAGTTGCTGCAGGAAGAGCGGGTCGCTCAGTTTGAGCGCAGCCCCGCCTGCCTCGTCGGAAGCAGCCTGGAGCGTGGGGGCGTAGAGCACGATTGGACGGGATGGGTCCAACTGATGCAGTTGGCAAAGCTCCTCCCGGCTGCGCGTCTCCTGAACGAATTCGTCTAAAGCTGCATAGCCGGTCACGTGAATGCGGTCGCGAGGCACACCATGGCGAGCGAGCAGATTCTCGGCAAACCACTCGGAGGGAGCAAACAAGTGATCGAAGTCAGCCATCGCGGTGAACCAGGACCGGGGCTCGGGCAAGACCACATAGCTATGGAAAGTCTGCACGAAATTCGTTCCGGGGTGGAGCCGCTTGATCAAGCGGACGAAGCGTCGGGCCATCATGCTGGTCAAGAAGACATGAGCCCCGATGGTCCAGGCCATGTCGGCCAGGCTCAACCGGTCCAGGAGTCGGACTCCGTGCGGCAACTGCTCGGGGTTCTCCCGCAAGGTCCGGAACACCGCCGGGTCTGTCGGCATGAACCCCAGCTCGGCCTCAAGCCCGTCTTGTCTCACTCGCGCACAGAAGGCCCGCAGATTGCCTGACAGCCGATGCTCGAAAACTGCAATCCGCAGGCATCGGCATCGGGAGGGACACAGGAGCTTTCCCAGGGCCATGAGACCGACCGAAAGCATCTGGTAGGCTTGTCGACGGGGGTGCTCCGGCAGACGCAGGAGCAACGAGGCGAGCAGCTCTCTCATTTCAGGTTTCCAGCTGCGCGCACCACAATCGAGTCGTGTAGGGGATCTCAATGCTCTCCTGGTCGAGCGATTGCAGGAGGGTCTCGATTCTTGCCACGATGGCACTGAACTTCGGCCCGGCCTGACGCTCCAGAGTCGCGTGGGAGCGCCAGGCTTCCACGACATCAGGGATCTGCATGCGATGGTGAATCGTGCCCTCAAGAAAATTGACGGGACGGAATAAGCTCGATTGAGCGATCACCTCGCTCTGGTCTTCTCGCCGCGAACCGTAATGGTAGTCTTGAAGTGCCTCTTGAATGATCGCCTCGATCTGAGCCTGGATCGGGTCGGCCAGGTCGCGGTGATTCCACATGCAGGCGAACCAGCCAGCGGGCTGCAACAGGCGAGCCGTTTCTTGAAGAGCTCTCTGACGGTCGGTTACATTGAAAGAAGAGCCAAAAGTCACCAGGCGGAACGATTTCTCGGGAAGACCAGTATCCTCAGCCACAGCCTCATGCCAGGCCACGTCAGGGCCTGTGCGTTGCTGACCCAACTCGCGCATGGAGTCATTGGGCTCGACGGCAGTGACTTTCAGGCCCCGCCGCTGCAATTCGAGTGTCAGATGGGCCACTCCAGCCCCGATGTCACAAACGGGATCGCCGCTCTGGACGCCAGCAAGTGCGAGCATCTGGTCAATCGCGCTTGAGGCGTAGCCTGGCCTCTTGAGGTATGGTCTTGCCAGACTCGAATAGTCCCAAGTTGTCTTCATGTTGGATCCCCTATCGGCTCAATATTCAAACGAGTCATCAGGACCTGCGCTACAGCATCCGGGCTTTCCGACCCGGAGTTATCCAGGACGACATCAGGCTCGAGCGGTAGCTCGGGCGTGAGATCAACCCCCACAATATTGCTGACCAACCCGCTGGTAGCCTGGCTGTAAAGCCCTTTCTGGTCCCTTTGGAGCAGTACGTCCCGGTGAGCAGACACGAGGATCTCCCTGTAAGCAGGAAAATTTGCGCGATTCCAATCGTGGACCTCGTGAAACAGAGAAATTGTTGAGCAGATGACATCGAAGCCCTGCAGCGAGAGGAGTTTGCAGAGGCGGGCGTATCTCCTGGCCAGAATCAGCCTCTCCTCGCGCGTGTAGCCCAGGTCGTCAGCGAAAACCTCTCGCAGACTATCCCCGTCGAGCAAGATGGCCTCGCGACCAGATCCGTGAAGAGCGTTCAGGAAAGCTCTCGCCAGGGTCGTCTTTCCCGAGCCTGCCAGGCCCGTAAACCAGAAAACGGTGCCAGGCCGACCTTTACCTCGCGTGCGTGGATCGGCTACCATGTCGGTGAGCAGGGTTCTCCGCAAGCACAGCAATTCCTCCGGCAGCTAACGGCCCCGCCGTCCATCCGGAGCAGGGGCGCAAGTCGAAGACCTGGCAGCCGGGATGCTCAAGCGGAGCTGGCTTTCTGTCGGGTCTCCCGACCGATCGCGCCGACGCCGGCGGACGAAATGTCAAAGAAGCGCTTCCTCAGCAAGCTCAAGTCGAGGCTGCAAGTCGCCAGGCGCTCTACCATTCGATCGAGGCCTCCTTCCTGGAAGTAAGGGTTGGGAGAGGATGCTGCTCGCTGAACGAACTCGGGGCTCAAGGCGACTTGCAGGGCCGCGGCGATGGCGGCTGCGTCCGGACCGCAGTCTATCACGTTGGCGCCGCGGACGCGGCCTGCCTGCCGTTCACCGATATTCACCACCGGCAGTCCCACAGACGGGGCCTCGATGATCCCGCTGGAGGAGTTGCCAACCATGGCCCGCGCCCAGTGCATGAGGCTGAAGTAAATCCGCGTGCCACAGCTCTTGATCAGGACCCGCCCGGGGTTCTCCGCGCAGAACGACTCGATGAGCCTGCCGATGACCCGCCCGCCGGTATCCGGGTTCTGAAGCGTGAAGACAATCGGCAGAGGTTGCTCGGCGAGAGCCTTCAGGAGCTCTGTCGTCTGAGCCTGCACGAGCTCAAACTCCAGGGTCGATGGATGAAAGGTCACCAGCAAAGGGCGCTCGCGAAACGACAGACCCAACTCAGCACCCAGCTCCTCACTGGAGAGCGATGAAAAAGCACTCAGATTGTCCAGGCCAGGAGCTCCGCTGACCTCCACCCTCCAGGGCTCTTCACCAAGCTGTATGACTCGATGTCGATAGGCCTGCGTGCTGACGAAGTGGAGGTGGCTTAATTTGGTCAGGCAATGCCGGAATCGATCATCCATGGCCCCTTCGGTCAACTCTCCCCCGTGCACGTGTGCCAGGGGGAGATTGAAAGGCACGGCGGCCAGCGCGGCAGCCATCATCTCGAAACGGTCCCCGAGGGCCAGGAGAAGGTCCAGGTCACCGCGTGCATAGCGTTGGGCGAAACTGATTGTCGTCAGGCCCATCGACTTGGCCACCGCCTCCGGGCTGTCGCCCAGAAGAAGTCCTTCCAGGCGCTCTGAGGTGTCCAGCCCGTCTCGCGCAATCTGATCGACCGTGTGACCAAATTCCCGGGAAAGATGACTTCCGGAAATCAGCAGCTTCAGGCAAACGTCTGAACGCTGCCGCAATCTGCGCAGGATCGGCAGGTAGATTCCGTAATCAGACCTCCCGACGGTGATGACTCCGATGGTTCTCATCCAAACAAGTCCAGGCTCAGGAGGGTCCCTTCCGGGACGTCGCACCTGAGCGTGCGCCCCACAAGCAGCTCGGCCAGTTGCGGATCGAGGCCTGTGCCTGGCCTTCGCAGGGCCAGGTCCTGCGGCCCGATGCACTGACCGGCGCTGAGGCAGCGAGCCGAGACCAGGCTTCGTCGGGCCACCCGAGCGGTATCCAGCTCCTTTTTCGAGGGAACCTTGCGGCCTGTGCCGAGTGCGGCTTCAACCAGGCGGCTCTCGCGGACCAGGGCCTTGAATTCCCCTGGTTCAAGTGAAGCACTGTGATCGGGACCGGGGAGGCTTTTGTCGATAGTCAAGTGCTTTTCCAGAATGGCCGCTCCCAGGGCCACGGCGGCCAGAGAGACGCACCGGCCTCCCGTATGATCGGAAAACCCCACAGGCACCCCAAAGGCGACCCGCAGCGTTTCCATGGCCCGGAGGTTGCAGTCAACCGGGGCGGCCGGGTAATCGCTCACGCAGTGCAACAGGGCCAGTCGCTCGAGCGACTGCTCAAGCGCTTGAACCGCTCGCTCTACCTCGCCCAGGTTGGCCATTCCGGTGCTCAGGATCAGGGGTCGACCCTTCCCGGCGACGTGGAGCAAAAGAGGCCGATTGGTCAGCTCGCCCGAGCCCAGTTTGTAAGCTTCAACCTCGAGACTCTCCAGGAAATCGGCGCTCTGCTCATCGAATGGGCTGGACAAGAACAAGATTCTCTGCCTGCGACACTCCTCGAGGATCGCAGGATAACTGGCAGGGGGGAGCTCCAACTGTTTGAGCATCTCATACTGACTGCCCTCGGTGCCGGTATTGAGCGTCTGGTACCTGGCCTTCGGGGCGTCGAGTGTGGCCAGGGCCTCCGCCCGGAAGGTCTGGAACTTGACCGCATCGGCACCCGCGGCACTGGCTGCGCGAACGAGCTCCAGGGCCAACTCAGGTTGGCCGTTGTGATTGACCCCGGCTTCAGCAATGATAAAGCACGGGCCCTGTCCGATTGAATGCCTGCCAATTCTCATTGCAGGACTCGCTCCCTGCGCCCTGGGTCGTCTGGTTCCGCGGCAGGAATGGAAGTGAGCCAACGGGTCGCTTCCAGGTTCAGCACTGGAATTGAAGAACCCTCAACGAAGGAAATTGTAGAGCAGAGCACTTGAGGTGACCACCTGAAGAATTTCAGTATAGATCGGCTGATACAGAGGCACATAGATGATGTCCCCTGCTCGCATCTTGATGCGAGGCTCCTCGCCGTCCTCCACCACGCTCAGCACGTTGAACTCGAATACGACCGGAGGTTGACCAGGAATGGGCCTGATCAAACGACCGTGTTTGGTGTGGGCCTGGGCCGTGGTGCCCCCCGCCAGCGCCAGGTAGTCCCTCAAAGTCAAGCCGGGCTCATAGGCAAAAACCCCCGGCTTGAAGACGTGGCCGGTCACGTAAACATTGTCTGGGATTGCCGGAATGGCAAACATGTCGCCATCTTGAAGGGCAATGTCCCCTGAAGAGTCTTCCTCACTCAAGAGCTTCCGAATGTTCACCGAGATTCGCTGCATCTCTCCGTGGGGGCCAGTCCGCTCGATGAAGGCGTGCTCGAGGTCGGCTTTGGCCGTCGGCCCTCCGAGGGCGCGCAGTAAGGTGGAGACGGTCTGGCCTCGGGCGATCTTGAACACGCCTTTGCGAATGTACTCCTCCTGACCGGTCACGGCGTTGACAGTCTTGGGGAAAAAGCGATCTCCAATCAGCTCGCCGATCACCAGAACCCGACCCTGAGCCAGTGTGGCATCGAATACCCGCAGCAGATCCCCGGTTTTCAGAGGGGTGTTCCAATCGGGACTGTCGGCAACACTCAGGTTCAGGCTTCGAGCCTCAGAGGTTCCGTCCGGGCGAAGTCGCACGAGTTGCACGCTGCTCGACTGGGCCTGAGCGGTAAATCCCCCCACCAGATTGACCAGACTTGCGACCGTCTCGCCAGGCAGAATCTCGTAGCGTCCGGGTTTGTTTAACTCCCCCGTGAGCTCAACCTCCTCATCGATGGTCGGAACATTCACGACCTGCTGAGCAGAAACATAAGGGTTCTCGTCTGACTTGCCATCATGCATCCAGCGTAACAGGTCCAACTGGCGGATCTGATGACCGGTCCTTGCATCGATCAGCCTGATTCGACGCAAAGAGGCGGTTGGGGTCAGACCCCTGGCCTCGATGAGCAGTTGGGCGACAGTGGTCATGCCAGAACCTTCATACTCTCCGGGGAGCACCACTTCACCGCCCACCTGCACAGGAAATCGACGGACCCGAAGGAGCTGAAGATTGGAGCTGAAGTCT